>JBIIXZ010000029.1:0-17704 GCA_044347055.1 Bdellovibrionia bacterium
CGCGGATCGAATCGCGGAAAGAATCCAGCAGCTCGGCGGCAAGCCCGACTTCAATCCGGCAAGCCTGCTCGAGCGGAGCCACTCGGAGTATGCAGAAGGCACGACTCTCCGGCAGCTGATCGAAGAAGATCTCCTCGCCGAGCGGATGGCCATCGAGACCTATACCGAGATATTGAGGTTCCTCGAGGATCGCGATCCGACGACGCGCCGATTGATGGAAGACATTCTCGCCAAGGAAGAAGAACACGCCAGCGACATGAGCAGGCTGCTCGAGGCGATCGAGTCGCCTGCAGCGAGAATCCCCAGCGCGGCCTGATCTCGCGCCACGACCCTCACTTGACGTTCAGGCGAACGACGGCCATGAACAGGCCCGCAACGATCGGTCCGAGGAAAAGTCCGCTCAGGCCGAAGAGCTGAAGGCCTCCGAACGCCGAAACGAAAGCCATGAGCGGATGCATGTTGGCTCCGCCCTTGAGCACCCACGGACGGACCAGGTTGTCGATCAGGCTCGTCAAGGCTGCGAAGATTCCGAGAATCAGCGCTGCCTGGGTTTTTCCTTCGAGCAGGGTGATCAGCACCACCGTGAGCGTCACAGGAGCAGAACCGACCAGCGGCAGGAAGGATCCCAGGAAAATCAGGAATCCGATCATGCCGGGATTCGCAATTCCCACGATGAGCATGCCGATGAGCATGGTGAAGGACTGCGCAATGCCGCTCGCCACGCTGGCGAGCACCACGCTTCGGGCCATCGCGCTGATATTGCCCATGAGCTCGCTGGTCTGGGTCGGGGTGAAGAACGAATTGCGACGCACGAAGAGCGCCAGCCGCTTGCCGTCGACGAGAAAGAAATAAAGGCTGACGATCGCAACGACCAGGGCCAGCGCCATTCCAGGAACTCGGGAGGCCGCTTGTCCCAGCCACTGCCCGAGCTTGAGGCCGATCACCTTGAGCGCATCGGCCGTCGTGGCAATCAGCTCTTCAGCCTGCACCGGAAAGAATCGTGAGATCTGACGGACGAAAGCCGCCATTCGAGGATGGTGGGCCATCTGCGACATCCAGGACCCATCCTCTCCGGAATCCGCGCCGGCTCCGGGCACCATCTGCCACTGAGCCTGAAGAGCCTTGAACTCTTCGACTCCCGCCTTCATGGCCGTCGCGATCAGGATCGAGATCGGAAGCAGGACGAGCACCGTGAACGAAAGCGTGATCACGGCGGCCGCAAGACCCGAGGGCACCTTGCGTTCTTCGAGTCTCTCGAACCACGGATAGAACAGGATGGCGAAGACTCCGCCCATCGCCACGGGGGTGATCAGCGGGAAGCAGACCCAGACAAAAAGAACCAGCAGCAACCCGATGAAAAGGTTACGCAACATGCGACGGCCTGCGGCGTTCCTTCATCGTTCCGAAGACGATGTCCCAGATCGGCGAGCTCACTCCCCAGCGCGCACCGTGAGTCATGAAGTGATGCTTCATGTGATGGTTCTTGAGGTACTTGCCCACGGCCGAACTCATCGCGAAATGATGGATCGCGTAGTGGGTGTAATCATAGCAGAGATACCCGATCAGGAAGCCCGCAAAGAATGGAAGCACCCAGACCGGCCCAAGTATGGCGCGGAATCCGCTGAAAAGAATCGCCGCCAGAATGACCGCCGCTGCCGGCGGCATCACCAGTCGCGTGGCATCTTCAGGCTGGTCGTGGTGGATGCCATGAATCAGGTACTCGATCCTCTCCTGGAACTTGCCGCGGGGCTTGAAATGAAAAACGTGCCGATGAAGCAGGTACTCCGTCAGCGTCCAGATGAAGAGCCCTCCGAACGCCGCCGAAGCCATCGCTCCGACCGAGAGCTCGGCCTGTCCCGAGAGGTAGAACAGATAGATGACCACCGGCCCCCAGGTCAGCAGCGGAACGATCGGGTGGACATGGGTGAGTGCTTCCAGAACGGGGTTCTTGAACAGACGGATACTGCCCCCCTTGGAGAGGCCCGGAAGCTTCGGTCGCTGCGTGGTGGTCGCCATGCCCCCGTCTTACCGCGAGCCATGGCGGTTGTCAGCAGTGGAGCCGGATGCTACCCCCCTTTCTCATGCCTGTTTTGACGATCCTGACCCTGGTAGGAACACTGGCCTCGGTAGCCGTGGGACTTTTCGCCCTGCTCGCGCTGAAGTCTCTGCAAAAAAGCCTCGCAGGCCGGCTCGAACAGGCCATCGGCCCGGAGCTCGACACGCGGCTCCAGGCGGGCCTCTCGCGCCCGCTCATGGACCTTTCGGAGCGCATCTCCAAGTCCGGCACGGAGACCCGCGAGGCCCTTCAGGAACGCCTGACGAAGGGGGCGCAAGAAAACACGGAGCGCCTCGAACAGGCGCTGGCGCGCAACCGTTCGGAGCTTCAGAACGGACTGCACCTGACCACCCAGGCTCTCGAGACGAAATTCCAGACCCTGGAGAAGCAGGTTTCCGAGCGACTCAGCCAGATCGGCTCGTCCGTCGAAGCGAAGCTGAATGAAAACCTGAAGGAAGGCTTCAAGCACTTTGAAAAGGTTCAGCAGCATCTGGCGGCTGCCGAACTGAAGCTGGCCTCACTCAACACGGTCGGCCAATCGATTTCGGACCTGAACAGCCTGCTGAAGCTCCCTCACCTGCGCGGCGGTTTCGGAGAAGCGACGCTCGAGCGCCTGCTGGCGGATTTTCTCCCCCCTGGATCATTCGACACCCAGGTGCAGATCGTTCCGAACTCGACCGAGCGCGTGGACGCCGTCGTCAAGTTCGCCCGCCAGATCCTGCCGATCGACAGCAAGTTTCCTCGCGAGCAGGTACTGCCGCTCTTTGAGTCGCAGGATCCGGAACTGCTGGAACAGGCCCGAAAGACGCTGGCGGAAGTCATCAAGCAGCAGGCGAAGTCGATTGCCGACAAGTACATCCATCCGGAGCACGGCACGACGGACATGGCGCTGATCTTCCTGCCGAGCGAGACCCTCTACTTCGAGATCACCCGCAATGGAAAGCTGTTCGAGGACCTGAACAAGCTCAAGGTCTACCCCGTTTCTCCGAACACGCTTGCAGTTGGACTGCGCTCGGTCGCGATGGCGCAGGAGTATTACGACATGGCTCGCGGCGTGGAGAAGACGATCGAGGACATCGGCAAGGCCCGCAAGCACTTCGAACACTTCGACAAGAAGTTCGAGGAAGTCGGCAAGGGACTCCAGAAGGCGCAGGAAGCTTTCCTCACGGCGCACACCCACCTGGGACGGTATGAAAACAGCGTGTTCCGGCTCGTCGGCGCGCCGCCTGAAGGAACGCAGCCCGGGCTCCTCGAGTAAAGGTCGGGCCCACCTTTTGGTTCAGGCCTGCGTCAATTAGCGCAGGTCGACCAGGACCTCATTCCGCCTCAAAAACCACGGCGTGAGGGGCATGTTGTAGCGCGCGATCTGCGGGATCGAAGCGGCTTCGAGCCCCTCGGACTTGAGCCAGGAGCGGAGCTTCTCGGTGCGTTCCGAAAAATTCGACTCGCTCCAGAACCCCGAAAACGTGATGGCCGCCACACGTCGGGCCGGAATTTGCCGAATCGTGATCTGAGTGTCGATCGGCATGGGCAGCGTTTCGAGCGTGTACTTCGAGGGCATGACGAAGCTGATCGTGTAGCGCCCGCCTTCGCTCACGGTTCCTACCGGAGCGGTCATCGCCATCTTTTCGGAGCCCACCGGGGCGGTCATGTCCATTTTCTCGCGCGTGCGATTTTCACCGAAAATATAGGCCGCAAGCCTGCGAAAGCCTTGATTGGAGGCTTCCTTCAACGACTCGGCCTCCACCACGGTTTCAGCGACGATGTAAGGGGCGTAACCGCGAATCTCGATCGCATCGCCCTTCCACTCGGCTGAACGCTCCACCTGGTATCGGGGAGTTTCGATGGCACTCGCATTCGGAGCCGCCAGCGAGAGAAAAACACCCATCATCGAAAACATCATTCCACGGTCCATGGTGCAGCCCTCTGTCGAAATATAGCATCGCCCAGGGGTGTCGAGAAAGCCGCAGGGGGTCATTTCCCGTCAGACTGTTTGACCCGGCGAGCGATCAAAGAGACTATTTTGGGGTGAGTTTTCTCCGAGCCACTCGCCTGGCGGCACTGTTCATCTCTTTGGCTCTTGTCGGCCCACGCGCGAATGCTCGTGACGAGGCGGCGCAAGGCACCTACGACTCCTGCTGCATCTGCATTCGCGATGTGGTCGACGAGAAGCTCTTTTTACGTGCCTGCGCACGCTGGCTCGACGAAAAGTCCAAGGCTGTGTCGTGCCAGTATCGAAAGACCATTTCGATGGCGGACGCCGCACAGTTCGAGAACGTCAGCCGGGGCGAAAAATGCCGGAGTCTCCACTTGTACGGAGCCTTTCATGGACTCAGCGACATGACTGCAGTTCCTTTCCAGTACTCGGCGAAGGCCGCGGAAGCCTACCAGTCGAAGTCGGTTTGTTATGACGGGGCAAGCTGCCTCGTCTTCGACAACATCGACGACGTCAAAGCCTGCGCCAAGGATCTTTCGAAGACCAAGGGGTGCCGCTTTGAGATCTCCGGAAACCAAAACGTCAGCCTGCTCAAGAGCAACCCCTGGCTCTGTATCCGCCCCACCGAACCTTTTTCGGCGACATCGAAGCTGACGATGAGCATCGACGCCATGACCGTCAAGCTCCAGTACGCTCCCTGCACGAAGGAAGGAGACCAGTGCGGATATCTCGCGAACACCGGGCCGGATTTCATCGGCTACCGCAAATCGAAAAACGACCCCAACGCCAAATGGTGTGAACACGAGAGAAACCTAGTGCAGCAGCGCTGCTGCCACACCAAAGGCTACTTTGGAAAGTGGTCTGGCCCGGGCGAGGAGTGCCCGAAAACATGAAGCCATCACTCCATGGACTCGCGGGTTTTCTTGCCACCCTTTTTCTGACAAGCTTCTCATCGGTTCAGGGCGCTGCCGCACAGGCCGCAACGAACCCACCAACGGCGGCCTCCGCCAACTCCTGCTGCATCTGCGTCGCGGACCTGTCGTGGGACGTCAGGTACAACACCGCCATCTGTGAGGACTGGTTCAAGCAGGCAAAACGGAAGTCAGGTTGTGCCCACCACTTTATCGTGAACAAGGTCGACGAGACGGGTCGCGAGCGCTTTCCCTCAGGAACGAGCTGCACGAACATCCAAGTATACGGCGTTTTTCACGGCAAGAGCAATGAAACCCGGGTGCCGTTCCAGCTGGCTGCTGCAGCCGCAAAGGCGTTCAACGCAAAGAAAGTCTGCTACGACGGCGTGACGTGCCTGGTTTTCGACAACATCAAGGACGTCGAGGCCTGTGCACGCACGCTTTCGCGTGCAGGGGGCTGTCGCTATGAAATCACCGGAAACCAGAACATCGGGCTGTCCTCGGCGGGCGGCTTCTTCTGCGGCCCTCGCGAAACCGAGGAGGCAGGCTCGAAGCTGACCGCCCTCATTGATGGCCTGAGTGTCCAGCTGCACTACGCTCCATGCACGGGCAAGGGCGACGAGTGCGTCTATTTGTCGAAAATCAGCGAGGACTACCCGCTCTCGAAAAACGACCCGAATGCCAAGTGGTGCACCCATCGCGGCGCCATCGTCGAGCAGCGCTGCTGCATCAGCGAATGGATGAAGCAGCAGATGAAGTTCGAGAAAAGCGGCTACGGCAAGTGGTCGGCCCCCGCTGCGGGCTGCCCCTGACCAGAAGTCACCCCGCCCGCGGGGGTGATCGTCCCGCTTTTCTGACTAAATGATTGCGATCGATTCAAAACTCCTTACAATTTTACCCATGGTGAAGAAACTTTCGGTTTCCGTTCTGGTGTTGGGCGCCATCCTGATCAGCCTCGGCTCTTCCGCACGCGCGGCCGAACCTACCCAGTCGGGGGTTGAGGTCGCCACGATTTCGGCCAAAGTGAAGGCGGGTGCAAGCTACTACTCGCATCTGGACTTCAACCCCAATAGCGCCTCGCTGGGACTGGGCCTGGATGTCGGATTCAATTCGGCGGGCGGTTTTGGAGTGTCAGCAGGTGTCCGAATTCTTCAGCAAAGCCGAGCCACGCTCTTCAACACCTCAACGGGAATCGATTCACGGTATTTCGGCATTGCGCCGGGCTACACCCTGAAGAAGGACAACGCGAGGCTGACAGCAAACCTGGGCCTCGGCGTCATGACCTCGACGATCCAGCAGTTCCAGAACCTGAACACGGTCATCACCAACTCCACTCGGATGGCTCTGGCCCCCGGACTCGAGTTTGACGTCCTGATCGGCCGAGGCGCCAGCCTGAACCTGGGCATTCAGTACCTCGTCACCATGGGCAGCAACCCCAGCCCCTGGGTATTCCTGCCCATGGCCGGCATCGGCTGGACCTTTTAAGGCCGTTTTCCGACATCGGATCAGCGGCGTTCCAGAGAATAGAGGACCGGCACGCGAACGCGGATCGCTCGACTCCACGCCGATGGAAGGGGTGCAAATGGTCCTGCTCTCCGGATCGAGTCGACCGCGGAACGATTCAATGCATCGAAGGGAGAGGCCTTCAGAAGCTGGAGATTCGCGATGGCACCGTCCTGGGCGATCGTGAGCTCGACAAGAACCTGACCCTCCTCCTCGCGAAGCAGGGATTCGCGAGGATAAGTCCTGGCCTTTTGAATTCTGCGAATCATGTCCACCAGATAGAGCTGTCGCTCATCGGCGGGCTCGCCACTGCCCCCTGCCAGGCCCAGGCCGTCAGGCGCCTGGACGTCGATGGGCTCTGATGCGGCATTTTCTGCTCCACTCACCTCGCTGCCCTCCGAGTTCTGAGCCTCGGCTACAGCCGCCTCTTTTTCGGCGGAGCGCCGCTGTTTCGGTGGATGATAGTGCGGGCGCTCGGCATGCCCATCCCCGCTTTCCCCCAGCTCGATGACTCCCTTGAAGAGCTGAACCGTGTGCTCCTCGTCGTGACCAGGCGAAAGGATCAGCACCAGTCCAAGATGGACTAGGATGCTGACCAGAAGCGGTTTCGGTGGCAGGATCATCGGTCCCCAATCTGCAAGCGCTCGGATTCGATCTTCAACAAAAAAGCACAGCGATCTTAGAACGATCCCAAATACAGCAATTGACACATTGCATTAATTTAAGTAGCGAGCGGGGAATGAAGCTTCGCGTCTTAGCCGGCACCCTCACCTGCTGCGTAGCAATGGCTCTGGGCGCCGTCCATGTCTCGGCCTCGGCCGTCTCCTCGACGTGTCCGTCCGAACTGAAACAGCTCGAGGTCATGCGTTCGACGCTCGACCAACTGATGTCGCGTCGCGAAGTGGATGGTGAGAAGGCCATGCTCCTCTGGCGCCTCGTGCGTGAGATCGGCTCCGAGCTGAACTACGGCTCTCGCGACGACCTCGGTGAACGCCTGACGTTCAGCCTGTTTTTTCTGGATGAGAAAGCGGAAGCGTTCGTTCTGGAACGACTGACAAAACTCGAAACGCTCGCCGCCTCGCCTCGGGCGTTTGCGCCTTTGGCGAAGGCTGCCTCCGAACTGTCGCAGGTGCTTCGCGAGCGCAATCTGTACCGCGACCGTGAGTGGACTCCCGAGAAGCTTGCCTGCCTCGCCGGGGCCGATTTCACCGAAGCGCTGTCACTGGACCAGAAGTTTTCGCTCGAGCGCCTTTCTCTCGAAACGCTCCGAAAGAACCCTGATCTGAGTTCCAGTATTCCGGTAGACTTTGATTCCCGAATCGATAGCGCCGTTCGTCATGAAGAAAACATCTGGCCCGATACCATTCTGGAAGGCGAAGTCGGACAGAACGGGCCTGCCACCGCCAGCGACATCGAGATCATCGTGCAGGGCGGAAAGCTCCTCGCGGTCGAGCTCACGATCCGTGCTCCTGCCGTCTTCACCGGCAATGGCGACTGCCGCTACAACGACCGGCGCCGCCAGTGGGTGGGCCAGGGGTGCGCCCACGGCGAAATCTCAGTGCGAAAGACCCTGAATCACCGCCTGGAGCTCGTCGGCTCGATGGACTTTGCCGAGTTTGACAACTGAGCGCCCCCAGTGCGTCGACTCACTGTCAGTCCTGAGAACTATCGCGTGAGCTCCCAGAGATAGTCGCGATACAATTCTTCGACCTTCTTTCGAGCCCAGGGCGTGCGGCGCAAAAACTTCAGGCTCGAGGAAACGCTCGGATCGTTGACGAAACAGTTGATCTGAATCAAGCGCCCCAGGGATTTCCATCCATAATGGGCCACGAGCTCATTGAGGATCATCTCCAAAGTTTTGCCTTCGAGGGCATCCTTCTTGCGCGGCTCCGACATCATCGTGCCCCTGCGGACAGCTGTTTTGACATGATGCTTCCCTATCGTAGAGCACGGATGTCATCGAGTGCCATCTTGGTGAGCGGTGGGATGATCTACCGCGATGAGTTCAGCTCGATCCACCTCTTCGAACTTTAGGCAAGTCGCACGAAGGTGGTTTTCAGGCCCACGGTTTTTGGTTAGGTTCCGGTCATGAACCGTCTTTTGAAGCTCATTTCAGTAGGAATTCCGACAGCCCTGAGTCTTCTTGCCGCCCCACTGGCCCGTGCCGAGCGTCTCGAAGCGCCAGTTCTACTGGAAGCCCGAGACCGCCTCGTGACGATCGTTCACCAGGAACCGGGCGAGCTCGAAGAGATCCGGATCGATGACATCGTCTACCCCATCACCAGCGTCGACCCTGCCGGGGTTCCGGGTCGATTCAATTACAACGGCCAGCGGGATGGCGAATCAGTGGCCATTTTGCAGGACCAGATCCTGCTCGGACGCATGAAGCAGGATACCTGGAGGTTCGCCCGGGCGATGAAATTCCGAAATGCCGACGAGGTCACCTGTCCCCAGGAGTCCAATGCTCTTCTGATGGTGGTGCGCCTGCAGAATGTCGAGCGCGTCGGCAACTGCATCAGGCTCGAACGACGATAAACAGCCGCGCAATCCGCTTCAGCCGCGGAAGAACCCTTCGGCCTCCGGCAGGTCCGGATTCACCCCGCGGTTCAGCGCCACTGCAAGCGCCAGCCACTGAAGCTCGATCAGGGCCGGAACCCACGCCAGCGGACTTCCGCCGTAAATGTCGATCGTGTGGGCTGGCTTGATCTTCGTGATGTCTTCCATGCGGGTGTCTTCCGGCATACGGACATGCCACACCCCACCCGTCACGCTGTAGCGGGGGCCGTGAAAATATTCTTCGCTCCCAAAAGAGCGGACCGGAAGCTTCGCCATCTCCATCAGCTTCAGCGCGCCTTCCTTTGCCAGCCACTGCCCTTCCCATTCGCCGATGATGGCTTCGGGCCCCAGGCCTGCGCGGCGGCACATCAGCTCCAAGCTGGGCTCGCCCACGCTGGTCAGCGCATCCCATTCTTCCGCGGCACGCGCCGGAAGCAGCAGCGTGGTGACCGCACAGATCGCACTCGTCACAGCCACCGTATGCGGCTCGACGCTTTCCTGGGGACAGGTGTGGAGGATCAGATCCTGGAAGGACGAGGCCAGGTCCACGCCCTTGCCCGCAACGAGCACCGTGAATGCGCCTTCACGGCGGCACATCTCGAGGGCCTTCAGGGTCGAATCCGTGCGTCCCCGATGCGAGAACCCGAAAGCCCAGTCGCCGCGGGTCGGAAAGAACTCGCGCCCCATCTGCTGGCTCGAGCAGGAAATGACCGGAATGCGCACGCGGGTCTTGTCCCGAAGCAGGGCGTAGCCGCAGAGCTTGGCGGCGTGATGAGAGCTGCCCGTGCCGAAAAGAAAGATGCGCTTGGGCGCCTCGCGAGGCAGGTCTCGTGCGCCGTACTGCGACGTCCGAGCCACCACGTCACGCCACACATCACGCTGGGCGCGAAGCGTGCGCTCGACGCCTGACATGGGGCGATTTTCGTCCTCGAAGTCGATTTTCGCGATTGCTGGTTCGTGGGTCGTGGTCTTTGCCATAAAAGTTCACTTTCCGGCCGGTCTCATTCCGGCCTGAGGCCCGCATGTCGGGGCGTTACTTCATCACTCTCGAAGCCGCGCGCGAGAGCTCATCGAAAAGATGGATCTGGCTGACACAAGCTTTCTTCAGGTCGGAAACGAGCAGGCTTTCATTTTCGCCATGCGCGTTCGTGTATGGATCTTCGACGCCAATCAAAAGTGCCGGAGCACCTCCGAGCGCTTCGGCAAAAGGCTTCACGAACGGAATGCTTCCACCACAGCCGAGGAAAAGCGGCTCCTTGCCGTAACCCGCCCCCAGCGCCTTCGTTGCACACGAAAAAGCGGCCTGGCTTCTCGGTGTCTCGTTCGGATCAGCAGCCCACGGGCCACTGCCCCGGTCCTGCTGCATCTCGAGTTCGAGGCCCCATGGAAGCACCTTCTTCAGGTGATCTTCCAGCTGATGAAGGACCTTGTCGGGATCCATGTCCGGAACGAGCCGAATCGTCACGCGAGCCCACGCGGTGTCATTCAGCACGTTTCCCGCCTGCTTGCGCGAGGAAGCCTGGACCGCATTCACGGTCAGCGATGGAAAGCGGAAGATCTGGGCGATCGGATTCACGGATTCCTTGAGGATCGTCGAGCCAGGAACCATTCCCGCCTGCTTGCGGAACTCCTGCTCATCGTACGGAATCTTCTCGTATGCGGCGATCTCTTCCTTCGAGAGGGGCTTCACCTGCTCGAACACGCCGGGAACCGCAATGCGACCATTCTCGTCGACGAGCGTGGCGAGCATTTTGGAAAGCGCCATCGCCGGATCCGGAATCGGGCCTCCCCACATTCCCGAATGCATGCTCTGGGCGACCGAGCGCACTTCGATGTTGAGTCCGACCAGTCCACGAAGCGCGATGGTGAGCGCCGGATACCCGCAATCGTAATTGGCGGTATCCGTCAGCACGAGCACGTCGGCCTGGAGCTTCTGGCGATAGGTCTCGATGAACTTCGGAAGATGAGTGCTTCCGACCTCCTCTTCGCCCTCGATGACCACTTTCACGTTCACCGGCAGCTCGCCCACGGCCTCCAGGTAGCTGGCGATGGCGGCCATGTGGACGATCACGCCGGCCTTGTCGTCGGCCGAGCCGCGGGCATACATGCGGACCCCTCCCGGCCCTTCGCGCAGGGTCGGCTCAAAAGGAGGCGATTTCCAGAGCTCTTCACGACCTGGGGGCTGGACGTCATGATGGGCATACAGCAGCAAGGTCGGCTTGCCGGGAGCGTAGAGTCGCTCGCCGTAAACATAGGGATGTGCGCCGGGAATCTCGAGGATCTCGATGTTCTCCAGGCCCGTCTTTTTCATCAGCGAAGCCACCGCTTCGGCAGACTTGCGGACCTGGGCTGGATCGAATCCGTCGAAGCTCACGCTGGGGATGCGAACCAGAGCTTTCAGGTCTTCCAGATGCTGCTCAAACCGACGCTCCAACGTGCTGAGGACTTTTTCCATGGATGGGCTCCACCTGTGGGGCTGAGCCCAAAAACTCGCCTGAATCCGAATGCTTGACAACAGAAATCGACTTGGCGAGGGTGCCCCCATGGCAGAGAATCCGGGCACCCGCATCAAGCTCAATCCATCGTTCTGGAGGCACTCGAGCTGCGTGCCCTTCTCGGATGACGTGGTGCCCTCGAGCCTTTTCCTGAAATTTCGCCACTACCTCGTGCTCGATATCGAAACCCAGAAGCTCGCGCATGAAGTGGGCGGCTGGGATCACGTCGACAAGCTCGGCGTTTCCGTTGCCTGCGCCTACGACAGCAAAACAGACCAGTTCCTGTCCTTCCAGGAGCACGAGCTCAAGAAGCTCTTCGATCTGTGCGAAGAGCGCCTGGTCGTCGGATACAATATTCGCGGCTTCGACCTTCCGGTCATGGTTCCTTACGGCTTGAAGATGGCGAATCTCGACATCTTCGACATCATGCTCGACATCCAGACGCTCACCCGCCGCCCCTCGCTGAAGCTCGATGCCATTGCGCAGGCGACGCTCGGCACCGGCAAGTCGGCTGACGGCCTGATGGCCGTCGAATGGTGGAAGAAGGGCGAGATCCAGAAGATCATCGACTACTGCATCCAGGACGTGAAGGTCACGCGAGACGTGTTCCAGTACGGCCGGCAAAATGGCTTCGTCAAGATCCAGAACGGCGAGAACAGCCAGACTCAGGTTCCGGTCCAGTGGAACTGAATACCTGACTCGCAGCCCTCAGCACAGCTCCCATTCCTGCTGATTTTCAGGAACAACCGCATCGAGGCCCAGTTCGGCTTCGATTCTTTTCCGGAGCGTTTCCGAAGCGCCGGACTCGCCGTGGGTGATGAACACACGCCGGGGTTTTTTCCGGAGGCTGGAGATCCAATCCAGAATCTCGTCAGCGTCGGCATGGGCCGAGAGATTGTCCATGCTGATCACCTCGGCTCGAACCGGCCACTGCTCGCCATGAATCTTGATGGTCTCGGCGCCTCGAACCATCAGGTCACCTCGCGTTCCTCCCGCCTGATATCCGGCGAAAAGGATCGTGTTCCGGGGATCCGGAGCAAAGCGCTTCAGGTGGTGCAGGACCCTCCCACCCGTGGCCATCCCGCTTGCTGCGATGATGATCGACGGCTCGTCTTTTTCATTCAGCGCAACCGACTCCTCCTGCGAACTGATGACCCGAACCGATCGCCAGATTTCAGCCAATTCATCGCGGCTGATCTTCAGCTCTCCTTCGTGGGCGGACATGACCGCGTTCGCCTGCGCCGCCATGGGACTGTTGAGGTAGACCGGAATGTTCGGAATCGCGCCCCGCCGCTTGAGCTGAAGCAGATGGTACAGAATCAGCTGGGCTCGTCCGACCGCGAACGACGGAATCACCAGGGTTCCCGCCCTGCTGAAAGTCCGCAGGACCACCTCACGGAGTTGCGCCTCGGGATCGACCTTGGGATGGATTCGATCACCATACGTGGACTCCACGACCAGGTAGTCCGCTTCGAAGCGAGGGTCAGGCTCTCGAACCAGAGGGTCGGACCTGCGTCCGAGATCGCCTGAGAATGCGATGCTGCCGAACTCGGTCTCGACGCGCACGCTGGCTGCCCCCAGGAGATGCCCGGCCGGGTGAAATTCAAACTTCAGGTTTCCGCGGCCCTTTCGAGAGATCTCGTTGGGCTTCTGCCACGGCACCCGCTTGAACGACTCGAGGCAGCGCCTTGCATCGTCGGAGGTATAGAGAGGCAGCGCAGGATGATGCTTCGAGTAGCCTCGCTGGTTTGCCAGCCGCGCCTCTTCCTCCTGCAGATAGCCGGAATCGGGAAGAAGGATGCTGCACAAGTCGATCGTGGGACGGGTGGCGTAAATCGGCCCGCGATATCCCTGCTTCACGAGCAGCGGCAGGTAACCGCTATGATCGAGATGGGCGTGGGTCACGAGAATGGCGTCGAGCTTTTTCAGGTTCACCGGAAAGCTCGCCCAGTTCTTGAGACGAAGCGCCTTGAAGCCCTGGAACAAACCGCAGTCGACGAGCAGTGTCGTTTTTTCGGAAGTCAGAAGATATCGCGAACCGGTCACGGTGCCGGCTGCGCCCAGGAACTGAATCTTCATCGCATCATCACGCTAGCACACGACGCGAGAGGCGCGCCACGTTCGCCGGGGACCGACCGCGTGGATCAGCTTTGCTCGCCCGTACCGGCATCGGCAGGAGCGGAATACCTGCTCTGGGTCATGAACTCGGCTGCAAGCTCGCTTGCCACCTGGGTCCATACTGCAGATCCGCGGCAGGCCTGCTTTTCCTGGACAGTGCCATCGGCGCGGGTCAGGCGAACCTTCACTGCCATCATGCAGGCCGCACTCTCTGCCTCGGAGCTCGCCATGGCGGATCCGAGGTGCAGGAGCCGGTCACGAACCTGCTCCTGGGTCAGGAGCCCTGCCGGAGCGGCTGGCGCGCTCTTGCCCTGGGTCAGCCCCAGAGCAGATGCAGGCACGCGAGCCGACAGCTCGGGCGCACCGCCCGACCTGGACTTCGGCAGCGCAGGAATGACTTCAAACACCGGAGCCTGCGAGTCGCGGGCAGAGACATGAACCGTCCAGAGCACCGGCCCCGCCCAGCGGGCATCGGGACCCAGGTACTGGATGTAGGCGTCGACCACAGGAGAGTTGCTGCCCTTGATTCCCTCGATCGCGTCGACCACCGTCGACAGGCTCGAGCCTCCGCCGCTCACGCAGCCGGCGGTAACCGAGAGTGCAAGAAAGGCAACGATACGAGCTTTGAAATTGGATCGACTCATCATTCTTCCCTCACCGACTGCGAAGCTACCTTGCGGCCAGTTCTCTCGATCTGATAGCCCGCCGACTCCGATCGCTTGAAGGCGCCGAGGCAGGCCTGGTATTTGTCGCCCTGGAACGCTGGAATCTCGCAACCGGGTGGCGACACGAGCGCGGCAACCGCAGTCGATGCGGCCCATGCTTCCTCGGAAACAGCACCTGCAGTGCACCCCTTTTGCTCGTCGGAGACGCCGAGGCACTGCATGAGGCCATCCCATGCGTCGAACTTTCCTGCAGCCAGCTCGCACGGCGACCATGCCTGCGCGAGCACCCGGGTCATCTCGAAACGCGCCCGGCTGCGATCCTTCTGATAGAGCTTGAGGAAGCCATCGCTCACGTGGATGAGCGCCGGACGCTCGTTCTCCACGATGGTTCCAGCACGAGGACGTGTCCACGCAGCGATGCCGCGCCAGGTGAGATCCGGTTCAACCTGCGACTGCGGACGCATCACGCGAGTCTCGCGAATTTCCAGCTCCATTCGGGCCATCTGGGCCTTCGGGAAGGATTCAGCATTCCGATGCAGCCACTCCACGAGCTCTTCCTTGGCCTGATGGTAGTCGGCCATGAACCGCGACCAGACCCCCGCTTCCACGCGGAGCGCATCCGGTCCGCTTCCGGCATACTCGATCGCCGAACAGGTCCTGCCTTCACCGGCTACCGCGCCGGACTCATCAGCGGACCCGGTCGTCTTTCCGACCACGACCTCGAAGGTCGACGGTTCCGTCGTCTTCTGCTTTCGGTTTTCGGGGCTGACTTCATCGGTTTCGTTTTCCACCAGCTTGTGGATCTTTTCCGAAACCTGCTTTTCTTTTTCCTTCAGGTGAGCCGGATCTCGATGGAGGAAGCCAAGCTGAAGAATTTTCTCGAGACCACCTGCATAATAGGTGGCTCCCGCTGCTGCGATCACCGTTCCGATGGTAAAGCCAAGGCGCGTCCTGCGCATAAGGGGGGCTCTCCTTGAGTAAAAGTGTAGGACAAAGATTCGGAACCGCAAGCGACGGTTTTATGACAGCCAGGATTGAATTTGCCCCCCGCCCCATGCACAATTCCTGACCATGCACTCCTCCCGACTGCTCCGCTCATCCCTCCTCGTATTCTCGCTTCTCCTCGCCTCCTGCGCAGGAACTCCGAAATTCAAGGCAGGCCAACGTTCCGAAAACCTCGCCGACACCTCAGGCGACGAGCAAACCATCGTCATCATGGGCCTGAACGACGTGCACGGGGCGCTGCTGCCTCGAGAAATGAAGAGCAAGGAGGCCGAAAGCCAGGCTCCCGTCACCTATCGGGCGGGCGGCGCCTCCATCCTGGCATCGCACGTGGAGATCATCCGCAAAGCGTTCGGGCCGAACTTCTTTCTTTTCGACGCAGGCGACGAGTTTCAGGGGACGCTTGAAAGCAACGCCACCGAAGGCAAGCCCGTCGTTGAATTCTTCAACAGTATCGGCGTCTCGGCGGCAGCCGTCGGCAACCATGAGTTTGATTTCGGGCCCGAAGGCGATGCCTCCGCCGAAGCACCTGGAAGCGACCTGCGCGGGGCCCTCAAGGCACGCATGCGCGAAGCGAAGTACCCGTATCTTTCAGCCAATATGGCTTACAAGGATGGTCGCGCCCTGGACTTTCCGAACCTCCAGCCCAGCGTGATGCTGAGCGCGGGACGATTGAAGGTGGGCGTGATCGGCCTGAGCACCGTGATGACGCCGCAGACCACTCGTCCGGAGTACGTGAAGGACCTGGCTTTTTACCCCGGCGCGCAGGCCACCTTGCGGGAGGCGAAGAAGCTCCGCGAACAGGGCGCGCATCTCATCGTGGTCGTGGCGCATGCCGGACTGGTTTGCGAGCGACGCAGGCCCGAGCCGGGCCTGCTGCGTCGGCCGGGCGACATCGAAGGTGCCTGCGAGCCTCACGAGGAGATTCCGCAGATGATCGAAGCCCTTCCGCCCGGCACGATCGATGCCGTGGTCTCGGGCCACACCCATCAGGTCGTGCACCATTTCGTCCGAGGGGTTCCGGTAATCCAGGCAGGCGCGAGCGCCCAGTATTACAACCTGATCTACCTGACGTGGAACTGGAAGGAAAAGCGGCTCGTCGACTCGGAAGTCGCGATCGAAGGACCGGTGCCGGTCTGCGAGAAGGTTTTCGAAAACCAGGGCGACTGCAACGGGCTTCGCCCCGCTCCCCGCAACGGACGTGGCCGGCTCGTGACTCCCAGGTTCCATGGAGCGGCCATTCGGCCGTCTTCGACCATCGCGAACTGGGTCGAGGGCATCGACGAGCAGGTGCGGCAGATCAAAAAGCGCGTGGTCGGACGTGCCGATCGCCCCCTCGATCACGTGCGCGAGCGTGAATCTCCACTCGGAAACCTGATCACCGATGCGATGCGCGAAATCACGAAGGCCGATATCGCCATCACGAACCCGGGAGGCATTCGCTCCAGCATCGATGCCGGCCCCATCAAGTACGAAGACGTCTTCCGTGCATTTCCGTTCGACAATGACATCCGGGTCGTCGAGATGAACGAAGCCGAAATCAAGATGATGCTTCGAACCGCTCAAAGCGGGGCTCGTGGTTATTTTCCGATCTCGGGCATCAAGGTCACGCTCGTCAACCCGAGCGAACCCGCCGAAGGAGACGATCTCAACAGGAACAAGAAGATCGAGCCCTGGGAAATGGATCGGTTCGTGGGCGTGACCCTTCCGGACGGCACCCCCCTGAAAAAGGGCAGGTTCTACCGGGTGGCCATCCCCGACTTCCTGCTCAGTGGCGGAGATGACATGGGATACGCCATGTCGATGGTTCCCAAGAGCAGGATCACCCCGGAAGGCGGGACGTACATGCGCGATGCCATCATCGCAAAGCTGGCCAGGATGGACAGCGTCAACACCAGCGAGCAGCCTCTGGTTCGCCCCGAGGCTCCCCGAGTGGTCTACGTCAAAGCCAAGGCGGCGAGGGCCGGTCGGAAGAAATCCCGGAAATCCAGAAAACATGCCGCAGTCCTGCACGTGGAGAATCGTGTTATCCTGAGGGCATGAGCACGGGCCGCAGCGCACTCGAAGCATGGGAACGGACAACCGAGAAGGAATTCCAGGCCAACAAGACGGTCCTGGGTTTTGACGAGTACCTTTCGGTCCTCGGAGAAAATCCGGAACGCCAGCTCCGAGGAACGGCCGCCTATGGGGCGGACATGATGGACCACTTCGGACGCGAACCGGCGTCCGCAGACGGCGACTCCGGCACGGCTCCGACTTTCCGATTCTCGATTTTTGACCGGTGCCAGGAATTTGGAGCCCGCCGAGTCATCGGCCAGGAGCGCGTCCAGACGCAGATCTATCGCACGCTACGGACCTTTGCCCGCCAGGGGCTCAACAACCGGATGATCCTGCTGCATGGTCCGAACGGCAGCGCCAAGAGCTCGATCGCGCAGGCCCTGATGGCGGGCCTGGAAGCCTAC
>JBIIXZ010000168.1:0-5959 GCA_044347055.1 Bdellovibrionia bacterium
CTGCCAATTAGCCCGCTCTCTCTTTCAAAAAATTCATCCCAAGTTTTCAAAGATCGACCGCAACGACGACACACCTTGTGCCAACATTTCGTCAGCTTCGTTTGCAGCGCCGTTTCAGCGGTGTTTGGTTAAATAGACCTACTGCGTTTTCGGTGCAACATCTTTTTCAAAAAAATTTTTATAGGAGCAAAACTGCAATCTCTTCAAGCAGTTCGGCACGCCAGTCTCAGGAGCTCGCTCACAATTAGCACTGGCTTCGATATCGAGGGGCGGCGACAGGCTGTGCGCCTCGCGGGCGCCGAAGTTCGACCTAACGAACCATTCCTCAGCAATAGAAACCCCGCCGCGCACAACATCACTCATGGATCCGATGCGGCTGAAAATATCCAGTAATTACAATGGTTTAAAAATTCATCTTGCCCTGCATTACGCGTCGCGTTAGCCTGATTTGGAAGGTTGGTAGAGTTCGCCACGACGGCAAAGAGTTTTGAAGAGGGAAGCACTCTCTACCCCCCTTTGAAAAAGGCAAACCGGCCGAAAGGCCGGGACGCAAAGCCACGGGACTTCCGGTCTGGTCCACCCCGCCAACCGATGTCAGCCGGGCTGCCAAAGGAGGACGAACGGGCCTAGAGAAAGGCCGCCTAGTTTTCAAAGGGGGTCCCCCGAAGGACCCCTCTTCAATCGAGGCCCGCTTGCTGGATGCAGGCGGGCCTCACCATTTTGCTTTTCATGCTACGACGCTCGCAAATGAACTCTTCTCGGAAAAGTCAGGTTCTCATCACCGAGATCTTCCACAGCATCCAGGGTGAAGGCACTCACGCCGGCCTTCCGTACGTGTTCGTTCGTCTGACCGGATGCAATCTGCGATGCAGCTACTGCGATACTTCCTACGCATTCAAGGGCGGAACGATGCTCTCCATCACGGAAATTCTGGAGAGAGTCGGAGCCTTTGGCTGCAATCGCGTTCTGCTCACTGGAGGAGAACCGCTGCTCCAGAGATCCTCATTGCCGCTGGTTCGTGCCCTCCATGATGCGGGCTACTCGCTCAGCATTGAAACGCATGGAGAGCTGTCCGTGGCGGCTGCGAGCCCGTATGCCCGCCTGATCATGGACATCAAGACTCCATCCAGCGGAATGTGCCGTGGAGGTTATCGAAAAAACCTGAAGTTCTTGAAAACGAACGATGAGGTGAAGTTCGTGATCGCCTCCGAAGAAGATTATTTCTGGTCTCGCGACGTCGTCCGTAATGAGCGGATCCCCGCCCGGACCATCCTTTTTTCTCCGGTGCAGCAGGCGGCCCACTGCCCCGGAAAATTTCCAGGCGTTCGACTGCAGTGGCTTGCCGAGCAGATCATTCGGGACCGACTGGACGTGAGACTTCAGGTCCAGCTTCACAAGATCATCTGGGGATCAGACGTCCGAGGGGTCTGATCGCAGCCCAAGGGCACGAAAGCCCGGTGCGCCAGCGCTCGGGGTCACGAGCGAAATCCACGAAACCTGCACCCCACCGAAGTTTTGACCGGCCCACGCTCGCGATTCAGGAGGAATACTGTAGAAGATGCGAAAGTCTCCGGAATCCGGGGAGGGAGCGCCGTCTCCACCCTGAACTCGGACCAGCCCCTCACCCGAGCCGTCGACTGCAGCCCCGATCAATGAACAGGGAACCTCGCATGAAAGAACAAATCCACCCAGTCGGGGCGACGTACCCGCAGTGATGCGACCTCCCAGTCCGGAGACCAGACTTTCCAGCCTTGAAAGCCCCACTCCGTTTCCAGCGTCCAGGCTCGGTGCTTCGCGGATGGTTGCGCCATCCTTGAAAATGAAGGTGAAAAACGGGCCGAGATCACCTCGAGCTCCTGCCAGCTCGAGCATCGAGAGATCAGAGGACGCAATTCTTCCGGATCTCTTCAGGCGATCCATGATGGCCGAAGGGTTCAATCCGGGCCCATCGTCGTGAAACGCAAGACTCAAACCTCCCTGCCTGAGCTCGATGGAGAGGAGAGCCCGGCATCTCTCCTCCTTTGCAGCGAACTTTCTCTCGGCTCGGCTCTGCTTTCCATGCGCCTTCCAGTTCCGGACACCCTCCACCACGAACTCGGAAAGGACCGGGGCAATCCGCTTGGGAACCTCAATGCCGCGTGGAACACGCACCTCGACCTCCGCCCCGTCTTCTTCCATGGCCGACAGGACTGAGAGTAGAGGTTGCACTGGTTCCAGGAGTGCTGCTCTTTGAGCTGCGAGCAGAGCCGTCATCGATTGCCCGGGATCTGCCGACGCGGCGAGATCGAAAGCCAGCCGGGCAAATGTAGTCTCAAAATCCTGCAAGCCTGAAGAAAGGTCCATGTGACCATGTTGACAAACAAAACCGGCGCTTGCTACCCCCGTCAGCGTAAGTTAGCTTGAGCTCTCCCGGGGTGACGTGCCGGAATGGCTAACGGGACGGTTTGCAAAACCGTATTTTGTGAGTTCGATTCTCACCGTCACCTCCACTTCTTCCTACGGGAGAACCCACAATGACTTTGCTCGAATCGCTGGCACTCGCCGCTCTCCATGGTTTTTCCCGGTTTGTTCCGATCAGCTCGGAGGCTCATGAGAACCTCCTGCAGCACTTTCTGAATTTTCCGCAATCCGGTGCGGAATGGCGCACCACCTTCGCGCTGGGTAGCCTGATCGCCCTGACTTTGTACTTCATCCATGACTGGGCAAGCATCGCCTCCTCGCTGATCCAGGTGGCCATTTACCGAAAGCGACCAATGACCCTGGACGAACGGATGCCGTTTTTCATGCTGTTCTGCATGAGCATTCCTTTTGCCGGGCTCTGGTATCTGCTTCGAGTCAGCGGCAATGAGTCCCTAGGAGCGCTCCAGGAGTCTTATTCTGCCTGGATTGCCGGATCGCTGGCACTGAGTTCGGTGCTGCTCCATCTCTCGAATCGATGGAGCAAGAAGAACAAGGGCTTGTTCGATCTTGGAATTTTCGACAGCTCTCTCTTCGGCCTAGGCCAGGCCATTTCCTGGATTCCGGGAGCAGGAGGTCCGCTGGGCTTGCTCGTGGTGAGCCAGCTCCGCAATTACCACCTCGAGGCTGCCACGAAAGCGGCATGCCTCATGAGCCTTCCATTCGTTGCTTTCGAGGCTTTGAATGGACTCCAGAGCATCCAGTGGGGAGCGGCAGAGGCCTTCAACGGAACCTCGTGGTACCAATGGGGATTCGCGCTCCTCTTTGCCATGGCTTTTTCACTGCTGGCACTTCGGGTCTTGAATGAGCAGATTCGACAGTTCGGATTCGGGCGGCTCGTGATCTATCGACTGGCAGTGGCAGCCGCGCTGGCGGGAATTCAATTTCTAGGGTGAATCACCCTTATTTTGAGTCCCTCTTGTAGTCCACCATTTCCTTCAGCTCCTTGCCGACCTTGAAGAATGGCACGCGCTTGGGAGGAACGTTGACGACCTGGCCAGTTTTCGGGTTTCGTCCCTGATAGCTGCCATAGCTTCGATTCACGAAGGATCCAAACCCGCGAATTTCGATTCGATCGTCCTTCTTCAGTGCGTCGGACATCATATCGAAAACCATGTTGACCACGAGTTCAGCCTGCTTGTGCTGCAGATGAGCCTTTTCAGAGATGACGTTGATCAGATCCGCTTTCGTCATGGGCTACGCTCCCGAAGTGAATGTTACTCTTCAACGGTAAAGACAACTTATTGATTTTGCAATGAAAGAATAGATCCTTCGACCAACCTGATCGCCAAGGAAATGGCGTAGTTCGCGGGACAAGAGAGCGTGAAGTCGATGGTGGTCCCACCAGGAATCGAACCTGGAACGGCCCTTTAGGAAAGGGCTGTTATATCCATTTAACTATGGGACCAATCCTCGCGCAGAAGCTAACGCAGCCGTTGGGCGGCCGCAAGCGTGGAACGCTGGCGCATCGTCAGGCGCCTCGTCGGAACGTCCTGTCGAGGCAAGCCAATGAGGACACGAGGATCGACGGGCTTCAGGCCGAGACGAACCTCGAAATGAACATGAGGTCCCGAGGATCGACCGGTGGATCCGGAAAGCGCGATCCTCTGTCCACGACGGACTCGCTGCCCCTTCCGCACCAGAAGTCGTGAATTGTGTCCATAGACTGTCGAAATTCCGACAGCGTTCTTCACCACGACGAGCTTTCCGTAACCACTGATTCCACTGCCAGAGTACAAAATCACGCCATCGTGAGCGGCGTACACGGGCGTTCCCACTGAAGCACGAAGGTCGATTCCTTCGTGCGGATCTCCTCCGCGCACGCCGAAGTTCGAAGTCACCTGCACTTTTTTCAGTGGCCAGGATAATCGAATCGACTGCGCCACCCTGCCCCACCTCGACATGCGGACACTCTCGAGCTCCGGCGCGTCAAATGGAACGGGCTGGACGCCCGACTCCCGCTGAAGGAGCCCCCGACGCGAGGAATGAGCCAGAGCCGACGCCGACTCCGCCGGCTTTCGCACGACACGATGAGACGACCCGCGATCGAGCGCTTCGAGCCAGCCCACGCGGCCCGTTCGAGCAGTCCGGGTGGTGGAGCACGCACTCGAGAGAATCGTGATTGCCATCAGCAGAAACAAGGAGAACCGACGGGGATTCCTCATCGAGGCCCCCTTCGAAACCGCGACCAGGACTCCTCCAGCACCCCTAGGAATCCATGATCCGTAGAGTCCAGCTTCAGGGGCGTCACAGCGGCATAGCCTTGCTGCACGCGATCACAATCGCTGCCCGGTTCTCGCCGGTAACCGCGGTAGCTGCCTCCCACCCAATAGTAATCTCTTCCGCGATGGTCCTTTCGCTGGAGAATTCCGCCCGAATAAAAACGGAATCCCTGCCTGGCGAGTTCGACACCCTTCACCTTGGAGAACGGAAGATCCGGAACATTGAGATTAAGAAGAGTGTGTCTCGGGGGACGAAGCGCAGAGCCATCACGCATCATATCGCGAATCAAACGCGATGCGACTTTAGCTGCAGTCGAATAATGAAGTCGATCTTCCGGCGGTGCCCGATGGAAATCGACGTCCAAGCTCACGGCAAGCGCCGGAATGCCCAGAATGCACGCTTCACGAGCGGCCGAAACAGTGCCGGAGTAGTAGACATCCTGTCCCAGATTTGCGCCTCGGTTGATGCCGGAGACGACCAGGTCAGGCTCCCCCTTCAACACTTTCCTGAGACCGAGGTAAACGCAATCTGCGGGAGAACCGCTGACTCCGTAAAAATCCGTATCCACCCGGATCATGCGAAGCGGCTTATGCAAGGTCAATGCGTGGCCGGCCGTGCTGCGCTCCTCGAGCGGTGCGACAACGACGACTTCTCCCAAGCGATGAAGCTCGCGATAGAGGGCCCGAAGGCCCGGTGCATGGACACCATCATCGTTGCTGAGAAGGATGCGCATCCTTTTCAGTTTAAGCTGTGCCTTCGCCCCAAGAAATGGGCAGAAGCTGCCCACACGACCACGGTATCAATCGGTTTCAATCAGGCGAGGATCTCGAACCGCTGCCTGGAGCTCCAGCTCGCGATTTCGCACCTCGCCGTCTGGAGTGTTCACGCTCGTGTACACGCAAGCAATGCCACGGCGCTCCAGTTCGGAAGTAGCCTCGGAAAGAATGACATGGGCCAGGAACACGGCAGAAACTGTCGAAAACGGACCGACGGAGACCTGTCTCGGCGCGCCATCCACTGGAACGAGCGCATCACCAATCACCCCTCCCAGATCCACCACGTGATCTGCCACTTCGAAGAGTCGCTTTCCCGATGCATGACGCGATTTGCCGGACTGGCTGTGGGCGAGCGAGGTGAATGCGACCGTCTTCAATCCTCGACGACGAGACTCCAAGGCCAGCTCCACGATCGCTGCATTGATTCCTGACTGGGAGTTGATCCAGATCATCTCACCCGGGCGAGGATTCATCCGGGCCAGGGCCGGCAGCAGAGCCTCGGG
>JBIIXZ010000169.1:0-5954 GCA_044347055.1 Bdellovibrionia bacterium
AGGAGCTCGCGTTGCCGAACTCTTCGATGCGCCCACGCCTGAAACCGCTACTCAAACGGAAACTCCGGAGTCCTCGACCTGTGAGCGCGCCTCGAACGATCGCAGCACCTCGCCTGTTTCGACTGAAAACAGCTGCGCTCAAGATGCGGTCCTGAGAAAGTTCAATGATATCAAGAGAGGAAGGGGATGCGCTGGCCGAAAACCGGAGTGATTAGTGCAGGTTTGGACTTTCCGTAGCGGCACGTTACCCCAACGAATGCCGCTCCAGGCTCGCCATCAGCGGCTCACCAGAACCCCCGACCGTCAGCACCAGCTCGCCGTCACTGTGGACCAGCGACCACTCGTTGTCGCGCTCGAGGGTCGATGACAGCTCGGCCAGGAACTTTGCAGGTAGCGCGAAGATTTCGATCTCACCTGCGCGGTGGATCTTCTCTCCTGCCGCTTCGCGCTTGAGCACCTCGACATCCTTGTACGTGTACACGCGCACGCGCCGCGACGCCTTTGCGGACCGGTGCAGCCGCCGCGCCGACGGATTTCCGATGTCGATCCAGAGCGCGATACCGTTCGCGTCCTTGAGCCAGATCGCGGGATCATCCGGATTACAGAGTCCCGCCGAGAACTCGAGCCCGCTCTCGTAGTTCAGCGCATAGGCCAGCGTGCGCGTCAGCAGGAAGTCATCATTCTCGGATGGATGCCTCGCCACGCGAAAGTCGAGCGAGTCGTAGAACCCGCGGTCGACGTCCGAAACTGAGATGCGAAAGCGGTGCAGGGGAAGGGAGGACATTCTCAAACTCTACCTGAAAACTATGCACACAAGTAGCAGCCACCCCAGACGGAATCAGGCAAGAAAGGCCAGCTGCTGTGATGATTTCGTACAGGCCCATCTCGCATCCGGTGTCGATCGGTCTCAACACTTAACTCTTTGAATCAAAAGCTGCGGAATCCGATTGTCTAACCTCAGTAAGAGTTGCCGCTCCATTGAGGGCCGGGAATCGTTTCTCGAATGCTCGGATCTCTTGCTCGTTCTGCCTTAACCAATCGCCAATCGTGCCACGATCCAAAATCGAATCTCGCAGTTTTCGGTCAGGAAATCCCTCGCCAAGCGCGGAGTTGCAACTACTGCACGTAAGATAGAGGTTGTCCGGATGATGGACCTTATCCATCAAATACGAAAATGAACCCGACCACTTTTGAGAGATAATATGACCGAAATCAATTTGTTATAGGCCGCCCGCTTGGGAGAAGGACTGATGTCCACACCTATCTCCTGGGCAGGACAGGTTCCGCTCAATCGCCCAGCGCTTAAGTGCACGCCCCTTATTTTTGCCTACCAAATTCTGGTATGCCCATTCTCTCGCTATGCTGACGGCCAACTCGGCCCTAACGTCAATCTCCGTAGAGTCCTTATCGGCTAACGCAAGACACCTGTTTATCGCACTGATTGCTTCGCCCCTGGATACGAGCTGTAGCGACAAAGGCGCCGCGAGGTCCGAATCCAGACTGCTCCTCGTCGAATCGTGAATTATTTTAGCAGGACAGACCACAAAGACCTGTCGAGACCCTGGCATGCTCTCATAATTGAACCACATCACAGCCAGTACGATAAGCGGAACATCGAGCCCCTGCTGAAGCGCCTCGCACCAGCGGTACCGAATCATGCCTGTGAGATTTGCTGGAGGATGATATGTAAATCGACCGAGATCATCCAACTTGTCATCATAGTTTCCCTCTACATGTCGAACCGCAAAAACAACACGCTGACCAGGACTCAACTCCACCCCTTGCTCGACACACTCGAAGATCCGCGATGCCTTCATCATTGGAATGAGCTGACCACCATCGGAGGCCAGATCCTCGGCGTCGAGAAAGCTGAGGTCCTTGGATCGCAAATCCCACGCCGATCTAAATGCGCGAGGAGAAGATCACAATGGAATCAGTGACCGAAGATTACGGAGATGAATTGTGAAGTCAGAAACAAATCGGCCTCTTTTATCCGACTCTGGAATAAATCCATCCAGAGCGGATGGCAGACTCCTTCTATTAATATGAACTTGGCGTTTAGAGTCCGCAGATGGAATTATGCGAAGACCATCGCAAACTTCAGCCAATGCTCTTTTCCGAAACTGGGCCTTCGCAATTGCGATTCTCTCGTGAAGTTTCGTTTTACTCATGCACGCCGTATTTCTTTTCGATTCTCGCTTGATGTGCATACAACCCCGCCACCCTCAACGCCGCCTCAAGCACCTTCTGCCGGAGCTCATCCGGAAGCTTCACCTCCACTGCATCCCCAAAACCCAGAACGAACTGCACGAGGTCCGGCGTGAGTCCCACCTCTAGATGAAGCGTTGCAGAACCATCGGCATGCTTCACCACGCGCTGCGATTCGTGCCAGCGGCGCTCGGTGGAGTACGCGACGACTTCCTTCTTGAGCTTGAGCTCGATCGGAACAGGCGTGCTGGCCTTGAAGACTCCGAAGCTTCCTTTGAAGTAATCCTCCGGCTTGGTCTGCGGGCGATCATAGGGGTCATCAGTCATCTCGGCGCCAGTGGCGCGGGCCACACTGTAGGTTTTTAGCGCCTTCTCTTCGAGATCCTCGGCGACGAGATAGATCGCTCCTTTGGAGAAATACAGAAAATGCGGCCCCAGGCGCCTCCAGCGACGATCGGGCTTCGAGGGCGAAGTATACTCGAGCCTGAGCACCTGGGCATTGGTGCAGGCGGCAAGAATCGTGTCGAGGATGTCCGGAGTGACGCCGAGTCCCCAGCGCGGGCCGGGTTCGAATCCCACTTCAGTGGAGAGCTCTTCAAAATGTTCGCGGCCGGTCTTTGGAATCAGCGCATCGATCTGCTGGAATACCCGCTCAAGATCGATGAAGAAGGCGCTGTCCTTGAGCGGAGTCAGCATGCCTCGCGCCATGTAGAGCGCAAAGAGCTCGCGAGCCGACAGGGTCAGGTGCTTGGCCACTTTCACCGAGGCTTCGATGCGAAAGAGGTCTCCGGCCTGCGGATCAGTCGGATTCGACAGGCGCTCGACTGGAAACCCGGCCGCCTCAAGCGCTTCGATATCTCGGCGGACTGTGCGGTCGGTAACTTCATCATGGTCCTGAATGCGGGCATGGAGGTCGCGAATACTCATGCCAACCTTTGTGCTCTCCAGGAGGGTCAGGATTTTATAGATGCGAGAGACCTGAGCGTTTCTCATGTGGCTATATCCATTGAGCCTAGAGTGTACCTCCGGCCTGTCACCTGAGGACAGTCCAAGTTCTCGAAATCAGGTGTCAAAGTTTTGGTTCGGAAGGACGATCTCCTAGTGCGCGCAGCTTCCGCCCCGAACCTGATCATCCTGAACGAGGGCGTAACAGCGGGTGCCATCGGGTGCCGTCACGATGTCCACTCGAACCGAGGGCGAGGACTGGGCGAGGCCACATCCGCCCAGGGCCGCTATTCCGGACACCACTGATAAAACGATCATCACGGTCTTCATGCCTTGAGTTTACTCGGCCCGACTGACCTGAAATGTCAGTGCGCGGTCGGCCCTGACCCCACCTGTCCGTCAACTGGCGCAATTTCAGCACAGGAGTACGGCATGAAAACGCAGAATGAATTCTATTGGGCCATGGCAATCGGAGATCTCGAGCAAATGGAGGCGGCGCTGAAGTCCGGAAAAGTGCTGGATGTTCGGTCTTCGGACGGAGCCGAAGCGCTCTTCTTTGCTGTCGAGATCGGAAATCTTCGCGCCTTCCAGCTTCTTGTGGAGGCCGGCGCCTCGCCACACAGGAGAGACGATCGCGGACGTAGCCTCCTGCACGCCGCTGCACGCTGGAACCGCATCGAAATTCTGGACGCGCTTCCGGGTCTCGGACTCGACCTCAACGCCCGGGCTGATGACCCTCGCGGATGTGCGCCGATTCATGAGGCTGCGCAGTACGGAGCCCTCGAAGCGGTCCAGTGGCTGGTGGTCCAGGGCGCAGAGACGGGTCTTCGACTCGAGAGCGGCGAAACCCCGGCCGATCTCGCGCGCGAGCGCGGGCATCTCGAAATTCTGCACGTCTTGAACGCCGGATATTCGGTGAGCGAGGCGCTCTTCTGCTGGTCGCCGCTGGTTCTGGGCCTGTCTGCAGGGTAGGGCGCCCGTCTACGACGTGAGGGTCAGGATTCGGCGCGTGGCCGTGAAGCGATTACCAAACCGCTCGATCGCCTCGCTCCGGAGCTTCGGGGCCTGCTCTCGCAGGTAGCGATCGAGGAGCTCTCGCGTCGCCACATGGTAGTGGACCGTCCAGAGCACCCGGTCGTCAGCGTTTGCCAGTCCTTCGTCCGCGGCCTCGCGCTGCCACCACTCTGCCCGAAGGAAACCTCCCACCTTCACCACGTCGGTCATGTGATGGCGGAGAAACTCGGCGTACTCTTCGGCGATTGCGCCCTCAACGGCGAGATTGACTTCGTAGATCAGCATCAGTGCCAGCTGCGCTCGATCTTCTCGCCGTCCACCGTCGCGGCAAAGCCCGAGCCCTTCCACGCCGTCTTCTGCCAGCCGGCATTTCGGACCTTTTCGGAGATGACGTTCGTCTCCACGACGGCATTGCAGCCTGCCTCGACCGCCTTGAACGCGAGCCTCAGGATCGTCTCGTCGCGGTCCTCGCAGTTCTCGACGCGAATCTGGTCTTTTTCCTTCGAGAGGACCGGAATCGGTTTTTTCTGCGTGGTGAAGAAGATGAACACGTCTTTCGCCGCCTGCATTTTCTGCTGGTAGTCTTCGAGTGCCGGCTCGACATGCATCTGCCAGCAGTGCTGGCAGTAGCGCGAGTGCTTCAGCTCTTCGGGCACCTTCGCCAGGAACGAAAAGGCGGTTTCATCGAGGAGCTCCGCGCAGGACTTGCAGTTCCAGTCCTCGCAGGCTTCGCACTGGATCGTGGCTTTGGGTCGGCGGCAGGCCGCACAGGTGTTTTCGGACATTCCTAGAGCTTACTGGTTCTTCATGTGCTGCGCCACCCGCTTGAAGGCCGACAGGAGCTGTTCGCAGAGCTCGTAGTTCCAATTCATCTTCTCGAGGGCCCTCTGCATGCAAAGCATCCATTGATCGGCCTCGGCCTGCCCGATGGCAAAGGGCAGGTGTCGGGCTCGGAGCATCGGGTTGCCGCGCTTGAGGTGGTACAACGGAGGGCCGCCGCTCCATCCGGACAAAAAGTCGATGAGCTTTTCAGCGCTCTCACCCAGGTCGTGATGCATGTCGCGAATGGTCTTCGCCTCAGGAAGGGTGTCCATCACGCGGTAGAATTCGGTGACCAGGGCGCGAATTCCGGGCTCTCCGCCCATCTGATCGTAAATGCTTCGAGTGTCCATCAACGTCATTGCCCCACGCTTTACACCGGCATCACTGCTGCATGCATATGATGTCATGGCCGTTTTTCAAAAGTCGAGATCGAAGGCATTCCGAAAGTCGCTCGCCAACATCGCGTGGGAATATCGCTATGATCGCCGCCCATTCCTGATCGGAGCGGGCATTCTGGCGACAGGTATCCTCGCCGGGCTCATTTACTTCAGGCGCCGGGCCTACCTGCTCGACAAGGCGGAATCGGATCGCTGGCTGGATCTCGCTGAAATGGAAATGCGGGCCTACCAGCAGGAGCCGCTGAAGTCCCCCGAACAGCTTCAGGAAGGATTGGCGACAGGATCCTGAGCGAGCAGCGCTTCAATCTCGGATTCGCTCCACAGGCGTCCCTTGCCCACACCCGGGCAGAAGGCCTTCACCTCGCGATTCCAGGTCTTGGCGTTCATGGTCTCGGGCCAGAAGGGCCAGGTTCGGCATTGGGCGGGCCGTGCTTCATAAATGGAGCAGCCTTTTCCCTTCATGAATCGGCAGGGTCCGTCCTCATCCTTCAGGTGGAAATAGCCATCAGTCTTCGAGCAATACGTGCGGGTAAAGGCGAGCGTACTGAGCTTCAGGTGCTTCGCCAT
>JBIIXZ010000170.1:0-5847 GCA_044347055.1 Bdellovibrionia bacterium
AAGCCTGGAGCATGGCGCAGTCCACAACTCCAAGTACCTCGACCAGGTGTTTCAGCGATACCTGTCCCCGATCGTCCTGATGCCGGATGAGCGCGAAAACTCGATCGAAGTCGCCTCACGCCTGAAGGAGATCCAGAAAAAAGAGGGCAAGACCAGCCTCATCCGCAACGTCCAGACCATCGATGAGTTCCTGCCCAAGGAGCAGCGCGAGAAGATCCAGGTCATCGCCGAAATTCGAAATCTTCTGCCGCCACGCCTGATGGCCGAGCTGACTCCCGAGGACAACAAGCGCATCTCGGAGTTCTTCCAGCCCGAAACCTTTCGACCGGTCGTGCAGAAGGACCTCCCCGATCTGATTCTCCGGAAGTTCACGGAAAGGGATGGTTCGATCGGCAAGCTCGTCCTTGTTGAGCCTCCCCTGACAGGGGGAACCTGGGAGGGCAACACCCTTATCCGCTTCATCGAGAACCTTCGTCAGGTTGCCGACTCGGTTGAGCCGGGAACTCCGGTCGCCGGATCGCTACCGGTCACTGCCGACATGCTTTCAGCCATCCGGCATGACGGTCCGAGGGCGACCCTCTTCGCCCTGGCCGCTGTCATCCTGCTGGTCGTATTTCTTTTCCGCAAATTCTCTACCGTGATGCTGACCCTCTTCGCCCTGTTCCTGGGCATGACCTGGATGGGGGGAGCAATTTTCGGCTTCTGGCTGAAGATCAACTTCCTCAACTTCATCGCCCTGCCGATCACTTTCGGAATCGGCGTCGATTATGGAGTCAACGTGTTCCAGCGCCACATGCTCGAAGGCGGAAAGAATATCTCGGGTGTCGTGAGGCACACGGGGGGCGCAGTGGTCATGGCCAGCCTGACGACAATCATCGGTTATGGATCTCTCCTGATCGCCGGCAACCAGGCGTTCGTCAGCTTTGGATTGCTGGCCGTCCTGGGAGAGATTACCTGCGTCGTGGCTGCAGTCCTGTCCTTGCCAGCCTATCTGGTCTGGTCACAGGAACGGAAGAATCGAAAAATCCGCTCGCGTGGCGGTCAGAACGGGGTGAGCGCGTGAACTCATGGCTTTCAGAGTGGATGAAGTGGTGGAACGCCAAGAGCCTGCAGTCGCGCGTACTGCCCGGGGCGCTGGTGGGTTCATGGTGGCTCGCCCTTCGTCTGCTGGGAATGCTCAACACCGATCATCTGACCATTGGCTTCGCCATTCTGGCGCTTGCCTATCTCGGGCGCGCCACTGAATCGTTTCTGAAGCTGATCCTTCCAGCGATCCTGACCGTGATCATTTATGACAGCAAAAGAGGGTACTCTCACCTCATCCGCTCGTCCTACATCCGCGTCCAGGAACCGTACCTTTTCGACAAGTTCTTCTTCGGCATCTCGACTCCCGAAGGGGTCCTGACCCCCAACGAGTGGTTGCAGAAAAACACCCACTGGCTTCTGGACCTGGTCACCGGCTTCTTCTATCTCGGGTTTGTCGCGATCTTCGTGCTGATGGGAATCCACTTTCGATACCTGCTGCCGCGACTTGCAGCAAAGGCCCGCACGGGTCTTTCACCGGAATGGATCCGCGCGCGAGCGCAGTCGATGTTCTGGGCATTCTTCTGGGTCAACATGCTGGGATACTCGACCTACCACTGGTATCCGGCGGCTCCGCCCTGGTACGTCACGCTCCACGGACTCGGACCTGCTGATCTATCGACTCGGCCGAACCCAGCGGGCTGCATTCGTTTCGACCAGCTCCTCGGAACGAATTTCTTCACGGCGATGTACGACCGCTCCGCCGACGTTTTCGGTGCGATTCCGTCGCTGCACGTCTCCTACCCGCTTCTGGCCATGCTCTTTGCCTTCGAGCTTCGCTCTCTTCGGATCTTTGGCGTGTTTTTCTACGCCATCATGTGCTTTGCGGCCGTGTACCTGAATCACCACTACATCATCGACCTGATCTGGGGATCGGCCTACACGGTCCTGGTGTACGTGATCATGAAGCGACTCGCGAAACCTGTGGCAATGCCGTCCTTGAACAGCTCGCTCGCCTGAGCAACCGGAGACAGGTCGTTTGACCTGAACTCACTGGCCTCGTATGCTGCGGAAATGCCCGCATTTCATCCGAGAAATCGCCACCAGGGTCGATATGACATCGCAAAGCTGGTTGAAGCAGATCCATCACTCGAGCGTTGGCTGACCACCACCCCGCGCGGCGAGCAATCGATCGATTTTTCCCAACCTGATGCCGTCAAGTCACTCAATCGCGCCCTGCTGGCGTCGTATTACGGTGTCCGCGACTGGGATTTCCCGGAGGGCTTTCTCTGCCCCCCGATTCCGGGCCGGGCCGACCTGATCCACCACATTGCCGATCTGCTGGCCTCGCTCAATGACGGAACCATTCCTCGTGGTGACCGCGTGCAGGCCATCGATATTGGCGTGGGAGCAAGCTGCATTTATCCACTGATCGGTCGCGCGGAGTACGGCTGGCGATTCCTGGGCTCCGACATTGATCCTCAAGCACTGAAATCCTCGGAACAGATCCTGCTGAGGAACCCCACGCTTGCAGCCGGAATCGAACTCCGGCTCCAGCCGTCGAGGCGCGCCATCCTCAAAGAACTCCTCCGGCCGGGAGAACAGTTCGATGTGGTCGTGTGCAATCCTCCGTTCCATGCCTCTGCCGAGGAGGCCGAAGAGGCGAGCCGCAGGAAGTGGCGAAATCTCGGGCATGCTTCGGATCGTGCGCGGAACTTCGGCGGTGGTGGGTTTGAGCTCTGGTGCCCCGGTGGCGAGCTCGCCTTTGCCGAGCGGATGATCCAGGAGAGCATCCCGCTTGCCCGCGATGTTTTCTGGTTTTCGATCCTGATCTCGAAAGAGTCGAACCTTCCTCTCGTCTACCAGGCCTTGAAGCGCGCGCGAGTTGTCGAGCAGCGGACCGTGAAAATGGAGCAGGGACAAAAGACCAGCCGGTTCGTCGCGTGGAGCTTTTGCGACTTTGCACAACAGAGGGCCTGGTGCGAGCGACGCTTCAAGCAGGCACGCTGACCCGGACGAGTCGCTGCCGCGGACCATGCTACTGAGAAGCTCGGAACACGAAATACCGGTGCAGTGGAAAATTGAAGAACAGGCCAACCAGGAGAGATGTCAGGATCTTCGACGAGAGATACGAGATACCGGTACCCTCGGTGAAAGCCCATACACCGCCGCTATTGAGCACGAGGCTTCCCCCTGAAACCAGCGCGTACTTGAGTGCCTGTCCATGAATGCGCTCGGAGGTGGACTCGAAACTCCACTGCCTGTTGAGAGTGAAGTTCGTGACTGCTCCCAGAAACGCCCCGGCGGCAGTTGCAGCCACGTACCAGGCTCCGCCCTTCTCCACCAAAAGGATGAGAAATCCAAAGTCCACTCCGGTCGCGGCAAATGAGGCTATCTGGGCGCGACTGAAGGACTTCCAGAACGGAACAGGAGTGGCATTCATGAGTTCGCTTACTGAATCCTCGCGGAAGCTTTGGCATCAGCGCCCTGCGCATCGCCCAGCTCCTCGAGCACAGCGGACTTCGAAAGGGCTGCACGGGCCTGCTCGGCATCACGGGCACGAGCCCCCCGGGCAACGACCCAGAGGCGCTCGGCCGCAGAGACGTTCGACATGACAGCCACGAGACCCAGAGCAGCCACCATGGGATGGCCAATTGCGATGCCATAGGGCCGAACCTGCTCAAAGAACGGAATCGTGATCGGCGAAAAGAGTGCACCCAGCGTCAGATACACGGCGCGCTCCGGCCGTCGCATGCTGCCCCGGGGAGGGCTGACCTCCATCGCTTCGGCCTTGGCGGTCGAGTAGCTCACCATAAAGGAGCCCATCAGGGCGATCAGGGTCATGCCCAGAAGAATCGGAATCTCGCGATAGTAGAGGGCCAGGCCACCGAGAAAAAAGAACTCGCCATAACGGTCCAAGGCAGAATCCAACACTTCGCCGGCCCCCGACACAGAGCCAGTCATGCGCGCCACCATTCCATCGAGAGTATCGAGAAAAGCGGAAATCGTCGCAAAAACCGCCCCGAAGCCAAAATGTCCGACGCAGAGGCAGGCACCGGCCGCAAAAGCGAGCGTGAAGGAAGTCCAAGACACCATGTTCGGGGTGATCTTCAGAAAAATCAGAAGTCGGGCGATCGGCTGGAGGCTCCAGTATGCCCCCTGCATGACGCCTTTGCCCAAGAGAGCACTTCCGCCGTGCTTGTTGACGCGTTCAAAATCCGCCTTGCCGCGAATCAACACACGGAGCCCGTAGATGGCAGCGACCACCGCGGCAATGCTGAGCAGGGCCAGGGCATAAATAAGATCCAGTGTCATCATAGGCGTGGAAGCGATCAGCGAGTACACGGATTCACCTCTCCTTGCATTGCAAGAAATAGCGCGAGCCGTCCCAAAGCAGCCCGCTCGAACACCGTCTCAACCCTTTGACCAGCGATCAGGCATCGCCCTCGTCCACGCCGTAGTGCGTGAGGCCCAGGTGATTGATCAGCTCTTCGTTCGTGAAAAAGCGAAGCGTGTTCTCCAGCTTCAGCAGCTGCACGGACAGATCGTGTTCCACTTTCAGTCCCGGGGCAGCGACCGGCGCCTTGAAATAGAACGAGAGCCACTCCTGAATACCACGCATTCCTGCGCGGCTGGCAAGGTCCATGAACAGCGCCAAGTCGAGGACCAGCGGAGCTGCGAGAATCGAGTCGCGGCAAAGGAAGTTGACCTTGATCTGCATCGGATAGCCGAGCCATCCGAAGATGTCGATGTTGTCCCAGCCTTCCTTGTTGTCCCCGCGAGGAGGATAGTAGTTGATGCGGACGACGTGGTGAATGTTGCTGTAGAGCTCAGGGTACATTTCGGCCGAGCAGATGTCGCCGAGAACGCCAGTCTTCGACACTTCCTTCGACTTGAACGAACCCGGATCATCGAGAACTTCGCCGTCGCGGTTGCCGAGAATGTTCGTGCTGTACCATCCAGCAACGCCGAGCTGGCGGTTGCGGAGACCTGGAGCAATGACGGTCTTCAGAAGCGTCTGACCGGTCTTGAAGTCCGATCCGCAGATCGGAGTTCCCATTTCCTTCGACAGCTCGATGAGCGCCGGCATTTCGACCGACACGTTCGGGGAGCCGTTGGCATAGGGCACGCGCTCTTTCAGAGCGGCGTAGGTGTAGATCTGTGACGGCGAGATCGCAGGATCATTGTTCTTCAGGCCCTCTTCGAAAGCCTTCAACGACTGATGGACATCCGATGGCGGGCAGTACACTTCGGTCGATGCACACCAGACCATGACAGCGCGATCGCAGCCATTGTCCTTCATGAAGTTGCGGATGTCCGCGCGGAGCTGGTCCGCGAGATCCATCTTGCTCTTACCCTTCTTCACGTTCGGGCCGTCGATGCGCTTGATGTATTCCTTGTCGAACACGGCAGCCATCGGCTTGATCTTCGAGAGCGGCTCACGGAGCGCTTCGACGAGATCCTTTTCGAGGACCTGTGCGTGCTTCGCGGCCTCGTAGGCATTCTCACTGAAGATGTCCCAGCCACCGAACACGATGTCGTTCAGGCCGGCGAGCGAAACGAGCTCATTGACCTTCTTCATTCGATTTTCAGAGCGCTTGCCCAGACGAATTCGGCCCATCTGGGTGTAGGACCCCACAGGCTCAGCCATGCCGCGCTTCACGGCCTCAACACCTGCGAAAAGGGTGGTGGCAACGGCTCCCATTCCGGGAGTCAGGACGGCCAGTTTTCCTTTGGCCGGAGCGATGGTGATTTTGGGGTTCTTGGTCATTTCAAAACTTTCCTTTTCGATTGGGAGGGTTTTAGACGAGCGGCTGCCGGGAG
>JBIIXZ010000171.1:0-5844 GCA_044347055.1 Bdellovibrionia bacterium
GAGATGTTGTACGCATCAAAGATCGGCACATCACCCTGGTAGAGCTCGGCCTTCTGGCGCAGCGACGGCATGAAGTGGCTGACGAAGCGCTGGATGTCGTTGAAGTGGTAGCGAGAGTCGACCACGATCTTGTCGATCTCTTCATTGACCCAGTCACGGATCGAACGAAGGACCGCGTTCAGGTCTTCGTACACGAGGGCCGGAGCCGACACGGTACGGGCCTTCTCCTGGATCTCGCCCCAGAGGCGGGTCAGGTACTCGATGTCCTGCTTCACGCGCTTTTCGGACTGCTTGCCGCTGGCCGTACGGACGATGAAGCCGAGGGCCTTCGGACGATTGCGCTCCACGAAGTCGCGAAGACGGCGACGCTCGTCGTCGCGCTCAATGCGGCGAGAAACACCGACGTGGTCGATCGTCGGCATGCAGACCAGATGACGGCCCGGCAGGCTGATGTGGCAGGTCAGGCGTGCACCCTTGGTCGCGATCGGATCCTTGGCGACCTGGACGAGCACTTCCTGGCCCTCCTTCAGGAGGTCCTGAATGTTGACCTGTGCGCGCGACTGAGAGCGCGGCGCAGCCGGCTTGGGCTTGATTCGGCGGTTCTTGTCTCGATTCTCGCGGAACTCCGGGCGTGAGCCCTGGGCGTTCGTTCCCGCGGAAACGGGAATCGGACCAGAGCGACCCGATACGGAAGCCTGAGGACGACTGGAGTCCTCGTCACCTGCATCCTGAACACCCAGCTCGGAGCGATCGGAATCGACATGTCCTTCATCGGCGAGATGCTCGGAGAATGCCTCATGACCTTCGGAGTCCGAACCCTGAGGCGCACCTCCCGATCCGGCCTGCTGCTCTTCTCCATCGCGACCGCGACGGCGATTTCGTCCGCCACGACGACCACGACGGCGACGACGACGGCTTTCCTCCGATTCGCCTGCAGCTCCCGCCTGCTTTTCACCGCTGCCCTGCTCGCCACCTTCAGCCGGCGCAGAAGCGCCAGGGGCTACAGTGCCTTCCGGAGCACTGCCGCCGGACTCGCCCTCGCCACCTTCGGCGGTCATGCCGACCGGCCCCTCGTCGTCGGAGTCTTCGTCGAACTCCTCCTCTTCAGAGATCGAAAAATCGTCCTCCTCGTCCTGAGCCTCAGCAGATTCGTCAGCCTCTTCGGTCGCACCGGACTGTTCGGCTCCGGACTCCGTGGCCTGATGGGCTTGTACCGGCACGATCGCCGCTTCGCTTTGCTCCCCACCGGAAGACTCCTGAGATCCACGCGAAGTAGAACGACGGCCCTCTTCAGTAGCCGACTCTTCCTCTTCCCAAACCTCGGAATGAACGAAAACGTCATCGACGTACAGGAACGCGGCCTTCTCGAGACCGATGTCCACGAACGCCGCCTGCATTCCTGGAAGGACACGAGTCACGCGGCCTTTGTAGATATTTCCGACAATTCCTTTGCCTGAGGCCCTTTCGATCAGGAGTTCCTGGATTTCTCCATTCTCCAGCAGGGCAATACGCGTTTCTGGAAGGGATGCATTGATAATCAGCTCAGTCGACATTTCAAACCTCTCAAACTTCTGAGGAGAGGCACCAGGCTCCCGAGGTCGGGATCAGCAGACTGAAGCGGGAGGCAGCTCCGCATTCCACGCACCACGGTCGAACGCGGATCGCCCTGCCCTTTCGGGCCGGCCCCTCACGCTTCGGTGATGATTGTGGAATGACAAGATGGTTGCTCCCAAACTTTAGTCCCATCGTACCTGAGTACCGATGGCTCTCCGTTGTTGTACGGCGAAAGCTCCACACCGACTGCCGGGCGCCATTGCATCCCGTGGTGTGAGCGAAAACTTTCCCAAATTTCTGACTGGAAGGGCTCCTTGGACTCTTCTTCCAGTTTCGGACAGGGCTGGTGCACTTCGCACTTCTCAAGGCGCAAACGGTACTGTTCACGCCGGCCCTGCTGACAAATACCGGCTCAAATTCCGCCGGAGTACGACATCTTTTCAGATTTCGGGAGGGACCTTCCCTTCCCGGGGTCCGCCGAGACTCACCAGCTCACGATAATTCCGGGTTCTGGCTTGCTCCTCTGGCTTCGGCCTTTCCTGATTCTCTCGGGGTTCGCCCGCAGGAACAATCGGAAGTTTTTGCCGCAGTCTCGTCCAACCGTTGACGGACTTCTTTCCTTTTTCCAAGGTCAGGGGTAGCTAATTCCCTGATCGACTTCAAGAAAATAAACCCATGAAACGACGACCAAAGCCTTCCGCCGAGAGTCTTGAATCCCAGCTCCATGAGCTGGTCCGTCAACTCAAGGACCAAAGGGTGCCACGCCCGGCAAAGGCGCCCGCTCGCAGAGCGGCGAAGCCTTCGAGCGCTGATCCTCTCGCCCGGCGAATCGATCACACGATTCTCAAGCCCGAGTCGACCCTCGCCCAGGTGCTTGCCGTCTGCAGCGAAGCCCGTGAACACGGCTTCGCGTCCGTGTGCGTGCACAGCCACTGGCTTCCCGAGGTCGTCCGAGCCCTCCGAGGAAGCCGCACCCTGCCCATCGCCGTGGTCGGATTCCCGCACGGCTCGATGCTCCCCCAGGCCAAGGCCGCCGAAACCCGCTTGGCCGTAAAGGCGGGAGCGCGCGAAATCGACATGGTCGTGAACCTCGGCCGACTCAAGTCTCGTGACTGGAAGGCAGTCTTCGAGGACATCCGCGGGGTCGTGAAGGCCGCCGGGAAAATTCCCGTGAAGGTCATTCTCGAAACCGGACTCCTGAGCGACGAGGAGAAGGTCGCGACGGCGATCCTCTGCGAACTTGCGGGAGCGGCGTTCGTGAAAACCTCCACCGGCTTTGCGACCGGGGGCGCGACAATTGAGGACATCACCCTGCTTCGCAGCGTTCTCAACCTCAAGATCCGACTCAAGGCTTCCGGAGGAATCCGGACGCGAGAGATTGCTGAAGCCCTGCTCGCCGCAGGCGCGGATCGGCTCGGCGCCTCCAGCAGCGTCGCCCTCGTTCAAGAAAATGCCCCGGCTCAGGCCTCGGGATCGTACTAAGGAGCATTCATGCAGGCGCAAATGAATCGAGTGATCTGGATCGTATTGGACGGAGTGGGGGCTGGAGAGCTCCCAGATGCTGCAAAGTATGGAGATACCGGATCCAACACCCTCGGCAACCTGGGTTCACAATTTCCTGCGAAGGCGGGGCGTCCACTGAAACTGCCGAATCTCCGCAAACTGGGGCTCGGAAATCTCACCTCGATCCAGGGCGTTCCTCCATGCGCACCCGGCGAAGGCGCTGGAGCCTTCGCAAGAGCCAGCGAGAAGTCGCTCGGCAAGGACACCACTTCCGGGCACTGGGAAATGGCGGGGCTCGTTGTGTCGAAGGCGTTTGCCACGTTTCCAAACGGATTCTCGCAGGAGGTGGTCGACCGCTGGTGTCGTGAGAACAACCTTCCCGGAGTGCTCGGCAACAAGACTGCGAGCGGCACGGAAATCATCGACGAGCTCGGTGCAGAACATCTGGCGACGGGAAAGCCCATTCTCTACACCAGCGCCGATAGCGTCTGGCAGGTGGCCGCTCATGAGGAAGTGTTCGGCCTGGAGCGTCTCTACTCGATCTGCAAGTCCGCGCGAAAGATCTGCGACGAGCTCCAGATTGGCCGCGTCATTGCACGCCCCTTCATCGGCAACCCGAGCGAAGGCAGACCTTTCAAGCGCACCTACAACCGGAAGGACTACGCGCAGCTTCCAGACCGTCCGACGCTGCTCGACCTTCTCCAGAACGAAGAAGTTCGAACGATCGGCATCGGCAAGATCTCGAACATTTTTGCCGGACAGGGAATCCCTGAAAACATCGACACTGCCGGAAACACCGATGGCATTCGCGTGCTGCTCGAACAGATGGACACGCGACGGGAGCCCGGCACCCTCCTTTTCTGCAATCTGATCGACTTCGACATGCTTTATGGCCATCGTCGCGACGTGCAGGGTTACGGCACCGCGCTCGAAGAGTTTGACGTAGCGCTGCCACAGATTCTCGAGCGAATGGACGAGCGTGATCTCTTGATCCTGGCTTCGGACCACGGAAACGATCCGACCTACCGCGGAACCGACCATACGCGCGAGTACATTCCGGTCCTCGCCTACTCGCCTGTTTTCCACGGAGAAAAGTCGGGCCGAGTCGGCGTCGTCGATCTCGGTATCCGTACCTGCTTCGGTGACGTGGGCGCCACGGTTTATGAGGCGCTCACCGGCCAGCCCGTTCCCGCAAACTCCGGCCTCGAAGGGCAGTCCTTTCTTCGTGAACTCTCGGGCAGGCCCACGGGTGCAGCGTGAACATCAATCCGGTTCAGCTGATCGAAAAGAAGCGCGATGGCAAGGAGCTCGACTCGCAGGAGCTCGAGTCCTTCATCTCGGGCATCACGAAGGGCGCGGTGGAGGATTATCAGGCTGCCGCGTTCCTGATGGCCACCTACTTCAAAGGGATGACCCCTGCCGAAACAGTCGCCCTGACCAAGGCCATGCTCGAGAGCGGCGAACGCATCGACCTTTCGTCGATCCCAGGGGCGAAGGTGGACAAGCACTCGACGGGCGGAGTCGGAGACAAGGTCTCGCTGATTCTTGCTCCTCTCGCCGCCGCCTGCGGACTGGTGGTTCCCATGATGGCCGGCCGCGGCCTTGGACATAGCGGCGGCACTCTCGACAAGCTCGAATCGATCGAAGGATTCCGCGTCAACCTGCAGCGACAAGAGTACCTTCGGGCGCTCAAGCGCCTGGGCTGTGCGATCATCGGCCAGACCGCCACGATCGCTCCTGCCGACAAAAAACTTTACGCGCTCCGCGACGTTACTGGGACGGTACCGTGCATTCCGCTGATCTGCGGATCGATCCTCTCCAAGAAGCTCGCTGAAGGCACGGAGGCCCTGCTCCTCGACGTCAAGGTCGGAAGCGGCGCATTCATGAAGACCCTCGGTGAGGCCAAGGCCCTGGCGAAGGCGCTCATTACAGTGGCCAAAAAAATGGGCCTGCCTGCCCGCGCCCTCATCACCGACATGAACCAGCCTCTGGGTTATGCCGCAGGCAACTCGCTCGAGGTGATCGAGTGCATCGAGGTGCTCCGCGGCCACAAGGCCCCGGCCTCTGACGTCTCCTCACTGGATCTTCGAGAGCTGACGCTCACACAGTGCGCTCACATGCTCGTGCTCGGCAGGAGGGCCAAGGGAATGAAAGAAGGGCGCATGATGGCGCTGGCTCGCCTGCAGGATGGATCGGCGTGGGAGAAGTTCCGCGGCATGGTCGTGGAACAGGGCGGAAACCCGGAGTGGATCGATGATCCGTCGAAGTTCCCCGCCGCCCCGATACGCGTTCAATGGAAAGCACGGAAGCGCGGCTTCCTGAAGTCCATGGACACTGAGGCTCTGGGAAAGATCCTCGTCGAACTCGGCGGAGGCCGCAAAAAAACCTCGGATTCGGTGGATCCCCGCGTCGGCTTCTGGTTTCACGCAAAGCCCGGAACGAGAGTCGCCCCTGGCCAGGCGCTGGCGACTGTTTTTGCGGCGAATGAAAAACCGCTGAAGGATCTCGAGCAATGGTTCCAGGATTCGATCGAGATCACGGGCACTCGGCCCAAAGTTCCGCCCCTCGTTCACGCCGAAATCACCTGAAAGTTCTTTTGACGGAGCCGATTCCTCCCGGTTACTCTGTGGCCCCATGGCTTTCGCCTCGTCGCGGCTTTTCGAACGCATCCAGGAATCCGCGCGTGCCATCCAGGCGCGCACCTCCATCATTCCTGAAGTCGGCGTGGTGCTGGGTTCCGGCCTCGGTGCACTCGCCGAGCAAGCAACGGACGTCGTCCAGATCCCT
>JBIIXZ010000172.1:0-5800 GCA_044347055.1 Bdellovibrionia bacterium
GGATCTGCTCGATCGGGGTCTTTCCGGTTTCATCCTTTTCGCGGCATCCCGCATCGTGCCTTCGGAACAGCTCAGTCTGTCGTGACTGAAGACTTTTAAATTGAGCCTGAAGCGAAGCGTACTGGCTCTCCAACTGGGCAAGCTCCTGGTGCTTCGGTTCGCGCTCGTAATACTGGCAGGAAGATTGGGCCACGAGCTCCTGAGAGAACTGGTGGTACTCCTGGAGCGCCTTGAGGGAGTACTTCGGCACGATCGGCTCGCGTGTCAGTCCGTTCTTCACGGCCGCCACGAGTCCGCCCTCGAAGAAGCTCCGGGGAATCGACCCGATGCCTCCTGAGACTGAATCTCCGCCCGAAGCGCGGAGGATCCGATCGAGATTGAATTTCGGGTCACGAGCCTGCCGCAGGGCGGGTAGGGTCGGCAGGATCGAGGTGGTCCTGCCATGCTTGCGGGCATAGGCTGCTTCGGCTCCGGCTGCAGCTGCATACGAGTAGCAGGTACCATCCAGCTGGAACAGCTCGGCTTGAAACTGAGGATTTGTGGAGATCGACTCAAAGTCCTTGCCGTAACACTGGATGCCCGGACCGGGTTCCGGCGTGGCGGACCAGGCCCACCCGCGAAGAACGAGGCAGCCCAAGGCCAGGATTCGGAGTGGTGAGGCGATCCGCGACGGGTCCATCGACTGACGGAGTTGCAAGCTCGAAGCCGGCTGCCTTGGCCTTCCGGGTGCTCCCCGGCTCCGCAGGCTGTCGAAACGTTGGTCAGAGCCGAAATTTCTCGACGATTGACTCGGCTGCCAATCCGCGAAAAAGTGCGGCAATGGAAAAGAGCGCCGTTTCTCCGATGACCCTGATTGCCGGCCCGTGCGTGATCGAAAACGAGGCCCTGTGCCTCGAGATCGCACAGGAGCTGAAACGCCAGCTCGCCGGGCTTCCGATTTCTCTCTACTTCAAGGCCTCATTCGACAAGGCCAATCGCAGCTCCATCGAGGGCTTTCGCGGTCCCGGCATGTCCGGGGGGCTCAAGATCCTCTCGCGCGTTCGCGAAAAAACCGGACTTCCGGTGCTGACGGACCTCCATACTCCCGAGCAGGCCGAAGCCGTTGCCGAGGTCGTGGACTTCCTCCAGATTCCCGCCTTTCTGTGCCGCCAGACCGACCTGGTCGTTTCGGCAACCGAAGCCGCACTTCGGCGTGGTCGTCGCCTCAACATCAAGAAGGGCCAGTTTCTGGCTCCTTGGGATGCGAAGAACATCGTGGAAAAAGTGCGAGCCGTCGAAGCGCGCGAAGGAAAGTCTTTTTCGAAGGACGGATTCTACCTGACAGAGCGCGGAGTCACGCACGGCTACAATACGCTCGTCGTCGACATGGTTTCGTTCCAGACGATGCAGGGCTTTGGCGTCCCGGTGATCTACGATGCCACCCATTCCATCCAGATGCCCGGAGCGGGCTCGGGTGGAAAGAGCACCGGCGGAAAACGAGAATATCTCGAAGTGCTCGCTCGCGCCGCGATGGCCGCCGGAGCCGATGGGCTTTTCATGGAGTGCCATCCGCGTCCGAACGAGGCCAAGAGTGACGGACCCAACGCGTTTTACCTCGAGCATGTCGGCACCTTCGTTCGACAGCTGCTCGCCATCCGCGAGCTGGTGGCTTCGCAGCCCAAGCTCCTTCCTGAAGCGAGGAAATGACCATGATGCAGCCGCAGGCCACGAATATCTCCGCAAAGCTCCTTGAAACGGCCGACCTTCAGGAGCGGCTGAAGAAAATCAGGCTCCTCATCCTCGATGTCGACGGCGTGATGACGGATGGTCGCGTCTTCTGGCTGGAGGGCCACGGCTGGACGCGCCATTTCCACGTGCAGGACGGCTATGGTCTGAAGGTGCTGATGAACCATGGCGTGCAGGTTGCCGTCATCAGCGGCGGTGAGAGCGAGGATGTTCGGACGCGCATGAGCTTCCTCAAGATCGAGCACGTCTTCCTCGGTGATGAAGACAAGGTCAAGGCACTGGACAAGATTGTCACTGCGACCGGACTGAGCACCGAGCAGATGGCCTTCATGGGTGATGATCTTTTTGACATCCCGGTCATCGAGCGGGTCGGATTCAGTGCGACGGTTCCGCATGCCGTTGATGCCGTGAAGGCCCGCGCCCACTACATCACCCAGAAGCAGGGCGGGTGGGGCGCAGTCCGTGAAATCGCCGACGCGATTCGCAAGGCGCAGGGCCTCGGCCCCTACCTCTCCTGACAAATCCTTGGCACGTGCGGCCTCGGCCGCCTGCAGGTACACTGGGCAAATGGGATGGTCCGTGAAGACCCATTCAGTCCTGTGGATGGCCGGCGCTCTGTTGGGAGCGCAGGTGGCGTGGGCAAATCCGCGTCCACCGGTCGTCTCCATGCTGGATGTGGCTCTTCAGCGATTCGCGGAATTCCAGGACAGAAGCGCGATGGTCGCGCCGGAGGACGAGCCAAGTGGTCGCGCACCAGCCTCGATTTTCACTCCCTCGTATCTTCTGTATACCGGCGAGCGCGAATCCGCTGAATCGTGTCGGCGCGAGCCGGCTTCGCAGGCGCTCGTGGAGGATCGTCTTCAAGCATCCGAAGGTACCTACGAATTTCTTCGTTCGCTCACCGAAGGACTATCGGGACGAGAGTGTCTCCAGGTGCTTCGCTGGGAGCTCAATCGACCCGGCCGACTCTGGTCGGACCTGAGCCTCGTGGAGCGTGCGGATCGAATTCGTGCCCATGCGCTCCGAACGTACCGCAAGCTCGTCTCTATCCAGAGGAGCACGAAAAACATGAAGAGTTCGGGCGATCCTCGGAAGGACATCTACAATCCGGATTACCTCGACCCGATCCTGTCGCCGGAGCTCGTCACCTGCGTGGCCCTCCAGGAAACCAAGGGTTTTGCCGACCTCTCTCCCCATGCGGTCAATTACACGTTCTGCCTGCCCAGCGGATCGGGCAAATACTCTTCGAGTGCTTCAGGCCTCGGCCAGATGACCTGGACGACGATGTCCGGAGTATCCGCCGTGCTCGTTCGACCGAATGAGGCTCCGGCCGAGCTGCTTCCGATCAAGACCGTGCCGAGGCATGAGGGCAAGCCGGTAGAGGAGCTGTTTTCAGTGATGAATGATGATGTTCCGCTGCAGATGGAGGTCATCTACCGCGTGATGAACTACAAGTTGAAGTTCGCCCGATTCAAGTACCCGGAGCTCTCGGGCTCGGTGGATGGGCTGGTCCGCGCAGGAGTGGCGAGCTATGACCGTGATGACCAGAGCGATTACCTGAAGAATGTCGTGCAGGCCTGCATGCCCTGCATGGCGAAGCGACGCAAGGGCGCCATCCTTTGCCTCGACCAGATGAAACATTGAGGAGGAGAATCGGATGAAACGCCTGATCGGACTCATTGCAGTGCTTGCACCCCTCGCAGCAGTCGCCAACCAGTCGCCCGGCTCGGACCCCTTTCGGTCGTTGCAGAAGGAAGGAGTGAAATTCTTCGCGAGATTTTCGGTCGTCGACGATGCTGCCTGGAAAGTGCTCGTCAAGCAGCAGGAAGGAGAAGACCTTCTCACGGTGATGGATGATCGCACGGCGCGGGTGCTGCTGTCGGCTCCCGGAAATTCGGAGCGGTTTTTATCGGCAGAAGCCGTCCAGGTGGGCAGTCGCTCAGAGCCCTTCCTCGTGACTCGCTGGACGAAGGGAGCTCATGGGCAGGAACTCCGGATTTATGACCCGCGAACCGCGGCAGGAAAGCCATTGGTATACTCGAAGGCATCCAGCTGGACGATCGACTACCAGAACGCGAATGGCCGGCTCAAGATCACCGGGCGAGCCGACGAACGCCCGAATTCACGCGAGGGAGCGTTCGAAGTTTCGTGGCCCTGACGGGCCTCAATGCCCGACGCCGGCGAGGGCGTAGATGATCTCGAAGGCAATCAGCACGATGATGATGATTTCGAGAAGCATGCTTCGCTGCGTGTTCACTTCGCCCTGAAGGAGCTCGGAAACCTGCGCGAGGATGTTCATCTTGCGGCTGATGCTTCCCTGCCAGTCGGCGACGCGAAAGCGGCGGATGGCTCCACGGAAGACGCGGGCGAGGTAGAAGTCACCGACGACCTTGAGGGAGTTTTCCACTCGTCCGAGGAACTCCGAGAATTCGATGAATCGAGTGCTGGCCTCGTGCGATAGCTTCCAGAACGGAAGCCTTCCGCGATGGCGACGACGGGCTTCGATGCTGTCGTAGAGGATTCCCAGCCGCCGATCGATCAGGTCGTCGTAGTACCGCATCTCCAAGAGGTGGGTGACGGCGAACTCGAGGACGTCCGGAATATCTCGCATGCCGCTCGGTTCCCAGACGAGAGCGCTGTTCCAGTCGATCACTGCAAGGTCGTTGTCACGATACGAGTAGGTGTATTCGGCAAGGGCGTCGCGGTTTTCCTTCGAGAGATTCCGATCGGTTTCGCCGAGCATGAGTGCGGGAATGTCGGCTCGTTCCGCAAACTCCTGGGCATTCCGGGCCCCATCGACCTGCTCGAGAAAATAGATCGTGTAGTCTTCGAGGCCTTCCCATTCGGAAGGTTGCTGCAGCGCTTCGCTGAGACGCTCGGTGAGCGCTTTGGCGCGCCTTCGGGCGATGGCGTCGATCTCGCTGTTGGCTTCGATGGCTGCGGACTTGCCGAGGAGCTGTGTCCAGTCCGTGCCTTCCGGAATGCTCAGGTGGAAGAGAATCGATAGAACGCCATAGTCCCAGATGCGGGCGGTCGTCTCGGCCGCGTAATCGCGATTCATGATCGTGATGATCGTCTCCCCGAGAGAGATCGTGATCGGGGCATTCTTGATCACCACGGCCTGTCCGGTGGGCCGTGACAGCCGAAGCCGTTCCTTGGGGCTCGCCTCCTGGGTCAGGATCTGCTCGACTTTTGAAAGGTTCACCTCTTCCGCGATGTCGAAACAACGATAGAGAAGGATGGCGCCCTTTCGGATCTTGATGGACTCGCCGGAGTAGGTTTCAGGCTTCGGGTTCATGGTCGATCCTTTCGTGGCGTCGCTTTCAGGGGATTCGCGGGACAGAACCCTGGCCGAGGTCCGATGGCCGGAAACGTGCGACAGACCTCGGGACGCCTGTCGTACACGCTGCATCGCCGGTCGGCGCCAAGATAGCGGCAAACCCCCGACTCCGTCTGCCGCAGAATGAAGGACTGCGAGTTTTCGATGGCCGCCTCGATGACGCCCTGCTCCTCGAGGTGACGAGTGATTTGTCGAAACGGGAGTCGGGACTGCTCCGGAGTCAATAAATTCAGTTGAATGAGGTCTGCAAGGCTGACGTCGACGGGAAGGGTACAGCAAAGAGCCTGGCATCCCGCGCAGAGCCCATCCCGATAGGACGTCCATGTCGAAGGCCGGCCCGGATCCCGCCGGACGTTTAAAGCTAAACTCTTGAAATCCAATGATTTAGTCATGTCTGGCTGGTCGGTAGGGGGCAAAGCCTCCCTTCTATCATAACAGGAAGCAGCTGAATTTTGGACTAACTCGGACATCTTAGGTCCGATATAATCAGATTGAAGTCGGAGTCGGAAAATCGTATTTACCGCCCTGCTTCCAGGACACTTGAATGCTTAAGCTCAATCGTACGACCGAGTATGGCCTCATTGCACTTCGCCACCTCAGCCTGAGGCAGGCCGGAGATGCCTCTTCTGCCCGAGAGATTGCAGACCTCTACGGACTTCCTTTCGACATCCTCGCAAAGACGCTCCAGCGACTGAAGGAGTCCGGAATCATTCAGTCCGCGCAGGGAGCTCGAGG
>JBIIXZ010000025.1:0-18520 GCA_044347055.1 Bdellovibrionia bacterium
GACTCCCTGAAGGAGGACCACTCGGAATTTCACCGGGACTCGTGCAAACACGCTCTCCTTCCGTGCCTGGCGCTTCGGTCGCTCCGGTGCCGGGCAGGCTCATGCTCGGAACGCCCGCTGCGCCGAACGCCGGCGGACTCATGCCCCGAATGCCCGTTCCGCCGAAAGCCGGGACACTCATCCCGTGCGCTCCGGATCCGACTCGGGATCCCTCTGCCGACGTCTCACGAGAGCCCGGAGTACTCCCCCCCTCCCCATTCACACTCCTCCCGACTGCGCCCCACTTCCTCTTCCGCCCCTGCTCGACCGCCACCCGCAGAGCCGCGAGAATCGCTTCGCCGTTTCGTCCCTCGGGATGCGAATGCGACGTCAGCGCCTTCCATTCCTCCAGGAGCTCGACGGCCTCGCCCGACAGCGTGACCGTCAATTCGACCTGGTCGGGCCCGCGAATCCGCATCCGCTCCAGTGCCGCCACTTCAACTCCAAGCTCCTGCAAGATGATCTTCTGCGATGCTCGAGTCGACTCGCCCTCGACTCGAGCGAGGATCTCGAGCTTGCGTTCGGGCTCCACGCCTCGCGGTCCCACCTGGCGTGAATAGGTCTGAAGATTGGAAAGCTGCGAAATCGTCAGCCGTCCCGACGCGATCTTCGAAGTTACCTCGGCGCGCTTCGACTCGGATAGATCGCGAAGCAGCCTCATGCTTTGGATGCGCATGTGAGCGGACCCTGCGCAGTAGCCGAGCTCCTGGACACAGAAATCAAAAAGGCTGGAGAAACCGCGACGCAGGTAGAGTTTTCGCCGCTCGACTTCGAGCAGGTAGCGAAGCACGACTTCAGTAGCCTCGCGCTCGCGCGCGGCGGCGGCACGTACGCCGGTCAGGAGCTCTTCATCGGATCGCCGACGAAGCATTCCCGGAGCGGTTTCGCCAGAACTCGGCGTCTTCGCCGCAACACTCGAAGCCGCAGCCTCCGCGCCCGCAGCCTCCACACTCGGCGCCTGGCCCTGCACAACCCATTCGAGATCCACTTTCCACCTCCAAAAAAAACGAGGTGAACGAGAGAGGTCTTTCTCTGAGCCACTTTCACGCGCTCGTCAATCGCGAAACGCTCCCCACCCTGTCCGAAATCACGACGCGTCAAAGCCCGCTCCTCAGAACAAATTCATCGCGCGAGATGTCCATCCGACGCATTTCGGGTTAACGTCATTTCATGAATCCACGCACCATTCTGCGCCCGATCCTGATCGCCCTGGTTCTTCCTGCTCTTTTTCTCTCGTCTGAACTTCGCGCCGAAACGTTCGTCTCCGTCGAAGGCGCAGGCCTCTGGCAGACCCGCAACGACCAGCGGATTCCGGGCGTCGGCGGCACGCTGATCTCCTTGAGCGACATCGACTCCGGGCCATTCGCGGTTTACCGAGCCTATCTGAGCTACCAGTTTGGAGAACGTCACCAGATTCGGGCGCTCTACGCTCCGCTCAGCGCCACCGTCACCGGGCAGTTCGGCTCGACGGTCACCTTCATGGACGGAACGTTTGCCGCAAACACGACCACGGAAGGGCTGTATCGATTCAACTCTTATCGCCTGACCTATGCCTATCACTTTGACTCCTCCGGACCGTGGAAGTTCGCTTTTGGCTTCACCGGAAAGATTCGCGATGCCGAAGTTCGCCTCACTCAGGGAGCGCTGACCCGGAGCAAAACCAATGTGGGATTCGTGCCGCTGCTGAATTTTCAGGCGCGTCGTGACCTGGGCTCCAGCTGGGCGTTTACCGCCGATCTCGACGGCCTGGCAGCTCCGCAGGGACGCGCCTTCGATCTGGCGCTCTTCCTCGAGCGTGATCTGGGATTTGCAGGACTTCGAGCCTTCGGTGGCTATCGCATGCTCGAGGGCGGCGCCGACAACGATGAAGTGTACAATTTTGCCTGGCTTCACTACGCCAGTCTGGGCTTGAAGGCGGCTTTCTAAAGCGAACAAGCCTTCGACAATTGTCGAAATGTTTGCCGAAAGTGGCCGATCCTCGGGTCGATGACGACACATCTCAATAGTAGTCAGCGGCCTCCGTTAAAAGCGGCTTTCAAGTTCCTCATGGAGTCTCTACGGAAATCTCCGGGGCCTGGAGCGGCCCAGAAGCCAGTCCGCGAGCGATGACGCACTGGCACCGACACTGCATTCTCATCGGGCATGAGCCCAAGCAATCGCCTTCCGAAAACTCGGTTCACCTCGCGCTCCACATCGGCCCTGATCCTCGGCCTTTGCCTCGCTTCGGGCCTCATCCACGGCTGGAATGCACACGCCGATTCGGGCTGGTTTGCAGCCACAGTAAAGAGGCCGATCCACCTTGCCTCGGGACATGCCTGGCTCACAGGCGACGGCAGAATCCACGAAAGCCGTCGCGCGGGAGCCTGCGAGATCAGTGTTCGTCAGCTCCTCGCTGACGGTGCGTATGATCGACTTGCAGCGGGAGTAAATGCCCGAGCCGCTCTGGCCACCGAAGGAAAATGGCTGGGCCCACTTCCATTGCGAAACCGCTCAAGGCAGCTCGGCGGAGTGACACTTCTTGCGGGAACCACGGTCCGGGCAGGCTCGGTCGAGCGCGCAGCCGGCGCGAAGTTCGATGCGCCGCTCGAGAGCTTCTCCATGAATGCCTCGCACAGCGTGCGAGTCGACTGCCCGGGACTCACCGTCGGACAGGCTACCGCCGTCCTCGAGCACTACTTTCAGGTTTCGCGTCCCGAGCGCGGGGTCGGCCTGGATCAACCGGTGCGAATTGCCATTGCTTCAGCAGAAGATCCGCGCCAGTCGACTTCCACGCGCCAGAAGCAGGCGGACTCCTCAACTCAGCAAAAAACCCAGAAAGCCAAGCCAGCCGCTCGTCGCGCTCAATCGGCTCGATAAATCCGTTCAGGAGAAGGGCTCTGCATGAACTCCGTGAAAGCCTCGAACCACAACAGAACGAAACTCGGTGCCCGCCTGACGAAGACCGTCGGATCACCGCTGCTCGGGCTCGTTTTCTTTTTGGGAGTCTTCCCTGCCAACGCCAACGCTGCGCGGATCCTGATTCTGGGCGACTCGCTCAGCGTGCCTTCCGGAATTGGACTCGGAAATCGGCTCGACCACGACCTTCGAAAGAAGGGACACCAGCCCACCACGATTGCCTCGTGCGGATCAGCCCCGGCCAGTTATCGTGAGGACACGTCCACCTATAAAACCCGCTGTGGCTACCTGAAGCGAAGCGCAGACGGCTCCGAGACCTACCTTCCTTACGACAAGATCAAAAAAACGAGTGGTGTCGCGACTCCGAAGCTTCATGACCTCGTGCGCGAGTCGAACCCGGATCTCGCCGTCATCCAGCAGGGAACAAACCTGTTCCGACTCATCCTCGACCACCCCACCGAGGGGCGATCTCGCGTGGCAGGCGAGGTCGAGTCGCTGCTACTGAACCTGCACCACCGCGCTCCTCAGACGGGCTGCGTGTGGATCGGCCCCCCGAAGCTGAGCAAGTACTACGGCAGCTCCGGCGCCATGGTTGCCGTCACCAGCCAGCACCTGCAGTCCATGATCGAGGGCATTCAACAGGGCATCGCGAAGGCCGAGGCGGTGACCGGAAAAAAGTGCGCATTTCATGATTCGCGCTCGCAGACCGAGGCGCCCATGGGCGACGGCATCCACCACTGGAGAGCCCAGCAAACGGAGGCCTGGGTTCGGGCCGCAGCGCAGGTTGTGGACGAAGCGCTCTCGTCCACTGCCCCGAAGACCCTCGCAGGATCGAGTTCATCGGCCTCTTCAGGCTCCTCCTCCAGCTCTTCGTCGAGCGGGTGCCTGGATTGCACCGTGAGTGCCGTGTCACCCCTCGATGCCTCACTGAAAGGACTCCAAGGAGACCTCGAGAGGCTGTCGAAATAGCGTCTGCTTTTGTTTTGCATCCGAGGTTCCCGGGTGTTAGCCACGGTGCGTCAATCGCCCCGGAGCCCCCATGAACCACATCAAGATTGTTCCTTCGCTGATCGTGTTGCTCGCCCTGAGTCCCTCCTCTGCTGATGCAGGCATCCGCATCCGGATCAAAAAACCTCGGATCACCATCCGGGTCAAAGTCACCGTTCCGAACTGCAACGAGGACATCTGCAAGGTCCTCGAGAAGGCCAAGGATGACGTCGCGGCCGAAGCCCACCGCACAGTCAAGAACACCGGCGAAGCCATTCAGGCCGCGGGCAAGTTCGTCGAACGATCGGTCCAAGGCTCCGTGCAATCGGTCGAAAACGCCGCTGAACGCGTGCGCGAAGGCAAGCTGATCGACGCCGCCTGGCATCTGGCCGTCGACCCGATCAAGAACACCGAGAACAATGCCATTCTCGCCGTTCAGGAGAGCACGATCCTGAACACGCTCGCCCAGCTCAGCGCATCGACTCTGGGTGGTGGTCCTGTTGGTGGAGCGGCCTACTCCGCGTGGCTGGCCTACCGTCAGACCGGCAACCTCGAGCTCGCCCTGCGCGTGGGACTCATTACCGGCGCCGCCGCCTACACCATGGCCGAAGCGGGAAGCATCCAGAGCCAGGGGCTCGACGTCGCAATGGCCAAGAAGGCCGTGCTGAGCGCCACGATCGCCGGAGCTGCCGTGGCTGCCGGCGGAGGAGACGAGGCCGCCATTCGCGAAGCCCTGATGCGCGCCGGAACGATGGTCGTGGTCCAGTCGCTCTACCAGCACGTGGCGAATCATGCGATCAATCCCGCCTCATCCCAGGGCGAAGGGTACTGCGTCCTGACCCCGGTGGGTGCCCCCTGCTCGCCTGAAACAAGCGATCTGTACGTCAAGGACGCCGACGGCAACATCGTCTACGAGACTCGCGTGATCGATGGCGTCGAGCGCCAGGTTCCGCTCGTGCGCGACATCACGGTGCTCGATCCACGACGTCCTCATGTGGGCAATATGGCCGCTGTGGATCAGACGGCCTGGAACTTCGAGCGAAGCCGCTTCATGCAGGCCATCTCGCGAATTCCCGGCATGAACACGATGTCGGTATTCCATGACCAATGGTCGATCAACTTCCAGATGGATCCGGTGACCAACATGACGAGCATCGTTCCGGCGGTGTACCTCACCTATCTCGGTACCGACGCGGAGATCCTCGATCTGATCCGCGAAGTCTCCGTGGACGGAAAGCGGAAATGAAACAGACGAAAACCGCTCGAAGCTCCGCGCGACCCGAAAAGGCCCGTTGTGACTGGTGCCTCTCGGACCCGGAGTACATCCGGTACCATGACCAGGAATGGGGACGCCCCGTTCATGACGACCGCGTCCTGTTTGAGTTTTTGATTCTCGAGGGCGCCCAGGCCGGACTGAGCTGGCTGACGATCCTGAAGCGCCGAGCGGGCTATCAGCGCGCCTTTCATCGGTTCGATCCGAAGAAAGTGGCCCGGATGACCGACGCCGATGTCCGGCGCCTGATGCAGGACGAGGGTATTATCCGGCATGCGGGAAAAATTCGGGCAACCATTGGAAACGCAAAAGCGTTTCTCGAGATCCAGCGCGAATTCGGCTCCTTCGATGCTTATTGCTGGGGCTTCGTCGGAGGCACTCCGATGCGCCAGCACCGCAAAAACGGATCGCGGCTGCCAGCGACCACTCCCGAATCGGACGCCTTCAGCAAAGACCTGAAGCGACGAGGATTCAAGTTCGTGGGTTCGACGATCATGTACGCCTTCATGCAGGCCATGGGGATGGTCGATGACCACGTCGAACCTTGCTTTCGGGCGCGTCGACCGGGCTAAGCTGGCCCAACGAGCTCCCCGAAATCCGCCCCTCGAAGACCTCAGAAATGACGCGCTGATCCGCCAAAAGGTACCGTTTTGCTTGACCCCGGCCTCCGGTCTGCTAGTTCCTCTGCCCACTATGACCAAGACTCGCGGACCGATTTCTCAGTTCATCACCCACCACTATCGCCACTTCAACGCAGCCGCTCTCGTGGACGCCGCGAAGGGCTATGAAAAGCACATCGATGGCGGCGGCAAAATGATGATCACGCTGGCTGGCGCGATGAGCACGGCCGAGCTGGGCCTGTCGCTTGCCGAGATGATCCGCCAGGACAAGGTCCACCTCATCAGCTGCACGGGCGCGAACCTGGAAGAAGACATCTTCAACCTCGTCGCCCACGACCACTACGTGCGCGTGCCGAACTACCGCGAGCTCACCCCGGCTGATGAGCAGAAGCTGCTCGACAAGCATCTCAACCGCGTCACCGACACCTGCATTCCGGAAGAAGAAGCCATGCGCCGCATCGAGCGCGCGATCACCGACGAATGGGTGAGGGCCGACAAGAGCGGCGAGCGCTACTTTCCGCACGAGTTCTTCTACAAGATCATCAAGAGCGGCGCGCTGAAGCAGTACTACCAGATCGACCCCAAGAACTCGTGGATGGTCGCGGCTGCTGAAAAGAACCTGCCGATCATCTGCCCGGGATGGGAAGACGCCACCCTCGGCAACATGTTCGCTGGCGCCGTGCTTCGTGGCGACATCAAGAATGTCCACACCGTACGCACCGGCATCGAGTACATGACCTGGCTCGCGAAGTTTTACCAGGACACCACCAAGGACACCTCGATCGGCATGTTCCAGATCGGCGGCGGCATTGCCGGCGACTTCCCGATCTGCGTCGTTCCGATGCTCCACCAGGACATGGGGCTCGACGCCCGCCTCTGGGGCTACTTCGCCCAGATCTCCGACTCGACGACGAGCTACGGCTCGTACTCGGGCGCCGTGCCGAACGAGAAGATCACCTGGGGCAAGCTCGGCGTCGACACGCCGAAGTTCATCGTAGAAAGCGATGCCACGATCGTCGCCCCGCTGATCTTCAGCTACGTGCTGGGCTGGTAATCGAACCAGGTTCCGGGCCACGCCTCGCGCCGCGTTCATGCGTGAAATCATGGCGAGCTTCGTTTACCGCCTCAGCTGGCTTTTCGGAGCCATCCTGCTGATCCCTGCCTTGGTAGTTGCAGGTGACGAAGTCAGGAGCGACCGCGCTCCGGCGCAGTCGCTCGGGCTCCGCTACTCGTATGGCCTCGGCCGTTTTTCCGGCGATCTGAGCGATACCCAGGGACGCCCGGTCCACGACTTCCAGCTTTCGTTCCTTCACGTCGGAGCTCCGGAAAGCCGCTTTCAAGGTTTTCTGGCCATCGACGTTTTGAGTACCTCCGCCGTGCACCGGGGCACGCAGTTTCCGTTTCCATCGGGCAGCTCGCTCGATGTGCTGGCGTTTCTGTTCATTCCTCACTTGTGCTCGACCCATTTGTCTCCGGCCACGCTGTGTTTTGGATTGGGACAAGGCACGTTCAACGTGAATGCGGACCGCGACCGTCGCGATTTCGGCACCTGGAACTACCAGTTTCTGGCCGAGCTGCCGATCGCCGGGCGATGGTCCGCGCAGTTCATCGGCAAATACATCGGCCAGGTAGAGCAGACGGTGGACGGTGTCTATTCGAAATTCGGGCTCTCCACCGCTACCTTGGGGTTGGGCTGGACCTGGCGCTGATGCCGGTCAGTCAGCCAGAGCGGGGCCCCGGCGGGCAGATTACCCATTGAAAAACTAGTTCGCCGGCGGACAGTCCGCGCAAACACCTTTGCCGGTCTTCTCGTTGATCTGAGTGGCCGCGTGAATGGCAAGAGCTCCCTCTTCGGTGCGAATGAGCGTCTCCAGTTGTGGAAGTGCCCGTCGGCAGGCCGCAAGGCCCTGGCCAAGCCCCATCACGGCGCCAGCCAGCCGCCCCTTCCTGACTTCGCCCGAGAGGCCCTGATGATCCGCTCGCCTGTTCCAGTCTTTTAGGTACTTTTCGACCGCCCGCGGAATCAAAACCTCGATGCTCTTGCTCATCATTTCTACGGCCTTCTCGCGCGTGCAGCGGGTTTCCTCCGGCGAATAGGATTTCGACAGCTTGCGACCGAGCTTGCAGCTCGGATCGCCCACGCGGCAAGCCTGCAGTACCCGAACGGACACGCCGTCGGTCAGGGTCGAAAATGCAGCGCCCAGCTCGAGATAGCGGGGCCCCGAGCCCGCATCGAATCGAACGATCGCGGTTGCCGCTCGAGGAACAAAGTACGCCTCGTCTCCGGAAATCAAGTAAACCCCAGCAGGATCGGCATCGGACCTTGTGGGAATCTCGACAAAGTTCTCACTCTCGAGACTTGCCCGCGAGGGCGAAGCAGGATCGAGTTTTTGAATGCACTCCTGAAGATCGGCGAACGATGGTCCCGGGGCTTGCGCGATCGCTGCATGCATCAGAGGAAAAACCGAAAAAACCCCCACCATTGCGGCTGAAACTCTCATCGATCTCAGTTTAACCCTCTTCAGGAAAACTCAAAGAGCCATTTGCTCGGAGTCACACCGGACACTCCTCCTGCAACCGAAACAGCCCGGTTTCTCGAGTCTTGTCAGGTCGCCGACACTCGTGTGACGCTGCCCCGCATGAGCACGCAGCCCCAGAGGATCAACTTCGCAAGCGACAATTTTGCGGGCGTCCTTCCGGAAGTGATGACGGCCCTTCACGAGGCCAACACCGGACCCGCACCCGCCTACGGAAACGACGACTGGACCGCGCGCGCCGAACAAACCTTTCGCAGACATTTCGGCGACGACATCAAGGTCTTCTTTGCCTTCAACGGAACGGCCGCAAACGTGCTTTCACTGCAGGCACTCGCTCGGCCCTATGAGGCGATTCTCTGCAGCGAGTCCGCCCACATCGCTGTCGATGAGTGCGGAGCGCCGGAGCGATTCACGGGATGCAAGCTCCTGACGGGTCCCCACCATCAGGGCAAGATCCGGATCGAGGAGCTGGAGCGGCAGCTCACCGGAATCGGTGATCAGCACCACGTGCAGCCGCGGGTCATCTCGATTTCGCAGACCACCGAGCTCGGTACGGTGTACTCGCTCGACGAGCTTCGAGAGCTCTCCTCTTTTGCTCAAAAGCACGGACTCTTCGTGCACATGGATGGCGCGCGGATCTGCAATGCAGCCGCATCGCTGAACCTGCCCTTTCGCGCCTTCACGCGCGAGGTCGGCATCGACGTGCTCTCGTTCGGCGGAACCAAGGCGGGACTGATGGGAGCCGAAGCCGTCGTGTTCCTGAACCCGGCCCGCGCTCAGGAGTTCAAGTTTGTCCGCAAGCAGGCCATGCAGCTCGCCTCAAAAATGCGCTTCATTGCCGCGCAGTTCACCACCCTGCTCGAAGGCGACCTCTGGCAGCGCTCAGCCAGACACGCCAATCAAATGGCCGCGCTCCTCGAAGCGCAGATCCGCGATGTTCGCGGAATCGAGCTCGATACTCCGGTGCAGGCCAACGCCCTCTTTCCGAAGATTCCGAAGGCCTGGGTGCCGGAGCTTCAAAAGGAGTTCGCGTTTTATGTCTGGAAGAGCGGCGCCACTCACGATCAGGTGCGCTGGATGACGTCCTGGAGCACCCAGAAGTCCGATGTCAGGCGCTTTGCTGAAAGCATCCGACGACTGGCTCAGTAGCGCCAGTTGGCGCACTCGGAGTGATACGGAAGGACCGAGTACTTCGAATCGATGGCCAGCAAATCGCCTCCGCTCTTCTGGATTCGGAGCTGATCGTTCAAAAATGGCCCCGACAGCGCCCTGGCGGGAATCAACGTCGCAGACTCGAGGTACTCGTAGCCGAACATTCCACGAAGCAGCTCATCGGCTGCCCTGCGCGTCGGATAGACCCGCTTTCCGTCGGCCATGAAACGCACCTTCTTGAACTCGTGCATTTTCACGACCTTTTTCGGCTCACCGGGCCACTGCTGAGTGAGCTCGCGAGCGGAGAACTCAGCCTGAAGCGTATACTCCACTCCGGAACTCTTCCACTTGCCCGAAACCGGACCATCGGCCTGAGGCATCTGCGAACAGTCGGCCATCGCCACGGCTGAAGCCATCATTGAGATCAATACCGTAGAAACCATCGTCTTCATCGTCATGTTCCTGTTCATCGTCATGTTCCTGTTCATCGTCATGCTCCTGTTCATCGTCATGCTTCGTTCACCGAAAATCTCGATCCGTGAGAGTTACTTCTTTTTTGAACAGCTTCGGCTTCTTCGACGAAAAGTCGAAGTTTCGACCGGTCCAATTCTTCACTCCGGCAGAAAGCTCGATCCGAGTGTGGAAATCATAGGAAAACTGGATCGAACCGCCATGAATCGAGAGTGAGCCCGCAGGAGACGCTCTCAGTTCGACCTCGTATTTATTTCCGAGTTTCAATCCCTCGAGCTGAATCTGGGAGGCCTGAACCAAGATCAATCCGGTGCCCAGTTCCATTTGGCGGATCGAGGCGGGGCCCGCCAGTCGCAGTTTTCCCCCGGCGGATCGAAGCCCGGAAATCCTGGACGAACCGCCCAGCTGAAGGCCGACCACCCGGGACGGAACCGTGGGCTGCACGTCCACCAGGCTGCTGCCGCTGGCATTTCCCGCAAGTCCAACACGAGACTTTTCAATCTTGGTGTCGCTCATTCCGCATGAAGTGAGCACGGCGTAGGAACCGACGATTCGAAGCTTCGAAAACGTCGCCGAAAGGCACTGGCGATCCAGGTAATTCTTCGGATTTTCGGCACTGATCTCGACCTCGCTATTGACCATGACGCTGTCCTCGATCGGATTCTGACTATAGAGCAAGATCTTCGAATTCCGGATCGTGTTTCGAGTCAGCTTGCCCCCGGCCATCCATCGGTCGTTGTACTGTATCTGGACGACTGAATCGAAGTCGACGTAGCTGTCTTCAGCCACATTCAACTGGGCAGGCGAACCATTTCCGCCATTCGAGACGACCACCCCTCCGCCCTTTCGGTTGACGGCAAAGGCCAGCGGCAACCCTTCACGATCTCCGATGACGTTCAGGAGCAGCGAGTGCAGGGCGTCCTGAAGCTCGGCCAAGCGACGGTATTCGTCATTGGATAGCTCCGAGACGGCTGCTTTCTGTCGCTCGCGAACGGCAAGGGCCGTAGGCAGATTTCCAAGCACCGGCGAGATCAGGTCGTGACCCAGCCCGTGCTGCAAGTGCATCCACTCGTGGATCAGGATCAACGCTTGTTCGCGACGGCTGAGTTGCGAAAACAGCGCTTCGCGAATCTCGGTGATACGCCTGATCTTGAGTTCGGTCCTGCCCGCCTCGCCACGAACCAATTGCTGAAACTGGTACGAGTACGCCACCTGCTGTGGCGACACTCCCGGCACGACCGCAAGCTCATCGTCTCCAGAAAGTTCGGATGCCGTGTAGATCTCAAACGACTTGAGCTCCGAAAGCAGATTTTCGTAAACTGCCTGAGCAGCGCCGCCATCGCCAGTAAGATGCTGGCCCGTCGAATCGGAACGCTGAAGCAGGAACTTCGCGAGTGCCGCCACTTCGGCTTCGAGTCCGGGAAAGCGATCCCACTGAAATGGACCCGTGATTGTTCCAGGAAGCTGGTAGTTTCGGGCTCGGAAATACGCGTCGGCAGAAACGAGCACGCCTCGTTCATCTCGAACAACCGAGCCGCCGCCCGTGCTTCCGGCGCCGGCCAGAGCCGCAGGAGCCGTCAGTGCCCCCGAAACCATGAGCGCTGAAACCAGTGCCGCGGTCCGGGCGGCGGAATAGAGGCCAGAATAGAAACCAGAACAGAGGCCGTTCTTCTTCATCCGCTTCATGAGAGACTCCTTTTCCGCCACGGGCGGGGTATCATACCTTACTGCTTTGCTCAACTACTACTCCCCCACCGGCGGAGCCCCAAGCTCCGACCCCCGATCGAGGAACGAGCGCAGAACTACCCGAAGCTAACGCGGCGCAATACGCTTTTATTCTAAAAAAGGACGCATCTTTTTTAGTGAATGCTAAACTTCAGGAATGAGCGGCGGAGTCTTCGAATTCAGCAGCTACAAGGCCTATCTGGCGCAAGCACTGGATACCTCAGGCGAAAAACGTGGTGCTCGTTCGCGCCTGGCGCGGGCCCTGGGCTGTGGCAGTGCCTTTGTTTCGCAGGTGCTCCAGGGCGATGCGCATTTCAGCGCGGAGCACGCCATCCTCATCAATGAGTTTCTGGAGCACGACGAGACCGAGTCCCACTTCTTTATGCTGCTCCTGCAAAAGGACCGGGCGGGCTCGAAACGGCTCGAGGGCTATTTCGAAAAGCAGCTCGAGGAGATTCGGCAGCGCAGGCAAAACATCAGCGAACGTGTCGGACAGTCCGACCGCCTCTCGGAAGCCGAACAGGTGACCTACTACAGCCATTGGTACTTTGCGGCGATCCATGTGCTGACGTCGATTCCGACTCTCGTGTCGAAGGCGGACTACGCCCGTGCCCTGGGGCTTTCCGTGGCCACGGTCTCGAGCGTGCTCGATTTTCTGGTGAGCGCCGGGCTCGTTCTTTTTGATAACGGCAGGTGGCGCATCTCCTCGAAACGCATTCATCTGGAAAAGAACTCACCCATGATCGCGCGCCATCACGCCAACTGGCGATGGCAGGCCCTCCACTCGCTCGAAGAACCTCACACCGCTGACCTGCATTTTTCAGGAGTCTGGACGCTCGGAAAAGACGATGTGCAGAAGATCCGCGAGATCCTTCTCGGCGCCATCGAGCGCACCGAACCCGTGCTTCGTGCCGCGCCCGAGGAGGTCGGTTACGGAATCGCCATCGATTTTTTCAGGGTGACGAAGGGCGATTAGACTGCCGATACGGAGTGACCAGATTGCTAAATTTCCTCGAGGACGAGCCTCGCAGGAAGGCCCCCTTCTCCATCATCCGAGCATTCTTCACCAAATTCCGAAGTGGGATCAGATTGGGTCATTACCACGACACCGCCCTCAACCGAGAACGTCGCACTTCCCAGTCCAACGGCAGTGCAGGATGCACAACCGCCTGCCGCGTTGTGCGAGCACGAAGCTCCTGACCCTTGAAGGGTGTTTCCACTCCAGCTGTAACTCTGAGCGTGAGTGTAGGTGCAAGTATCCCAGGCGGTTCGGTAGAATCCTGTGGATTCCCCGATTTGAAAGGTGAACCGAGACGGGCTTGTGCCCAAATAGGACTGTCCATTGCAGGTGATTGCGGTCACTCGATAGGTACCCGAAAAGCGATCCGGTCCAGATAGAGTCGACTCTGTCTCGCTCCCGAAACATGCTGAAAGCATGACACACACGACTACAGAAAAGTGCTTCACTCTGCCGCTCATATGAAAACTATGAAGCGATCAAAAAAAATTCAACGGAGAACGACTTCAGAGAATTGTCGCAGGTCTTAAAAATGTATCCCGACTCACCGTACGGGCTCGTTCAGTCGGCGAACGCCACAGCCGCGCTCACCAGCGCCTGAACCACGGCGGCATCACTCGCCGATGCCAGGACAGGATCGAGCTCACGCACTCGGGCGATTACAGCCGGAAGGACACCTCCGAGCTCGCCGACATCATAGTAATGGGCTGCATCCTCGAGGACTGCTTGGGCCAGCACCTGTTTCTCGATGCGGTCCAGGGTGCGAGTCGTGGCACCTGCAACGGCACTCACCACTTCAGTGGTCAGCACGTAGAGCGCACCGGTGTAAGTTTCGGAGACCACCTCATCCTGCGCGCGGAGCGGCGATGAAACACCGATTCCAACCAGGCAAAGCAGTGACCCCGCAATGATTGGCTTCATGACGACCTCGTGGCCACTTCCTAAGCCAGGCCGAATCGAAACACTCGCAAAAAAATTCGAAACCACGGAAACTGAGTCCATGTCCGCCCCGACGAGCATCACCCTCAAGAACCGCTGCCCTCACTGCGAAACCGGCCCGATCTACAGCGGGTTTTTGATGAATGAAACTTGTCCGCACTGCGGGTACCGGTTCTACCGCGAGCCGGGATATTTTCTCGGTTCCATGATCCTAAGCTATTTCGCGAGCTCCGGCCTCGGCATCTTTCTGATGCTGCTGCTCTTCATCGCCTACCAGGTGGAGATCGTTCCTGCCGCGATAGCTGCGGTGCTGGCCGTGGCCATGGTGATGCCGATCTTTTCGCGGGTGTCGCGGATTCTCTGGATCCGCATCGACTACCGGTTCAATCCCGGTAGGGCGGAGTGAGCGTGAGCGTGTGCGTGGCGGAGCGGGTTGAGCAGAGTTCACCCGACTCCCAAAAAGCTGCGCCTTCGAATCCTCAGTCGACGTAAATCCCCGACCCGACAAAATACGTCCTGCCACCATGTGTAGCCTTCTTTACGTAGGTCAGCTTTCGCGCCGGGGCCTTGCCTCCGGGCTTCTGCCACGAGGTGGTCAGCCAGCACTCTCCCGTTCGACTCGCTTCCTCGATCTCCCTGCGCACCACCTCCACGCCATCGAGATCGCGGACATCCATCAGATTGCGCCCCTCGAGGCTAGGAAACGCTCCATTCGCCACCTCGGTGCCCTCCGGCGTCTGCACGAAAAGGTAGGTGTTCATGAATCGAAACGGCCCCAGGGGGTCTCGCAGCTTAGAAAAGGCCTCAGTGCCCTGCTCTTCGATGAGGGCCGCGGCCCGGTCCACCACGTCCTTCAGCATCGGGCGGTCGAGCTGCATGTTGTAGAGCCCGGCACCGACCATGCGCTGTTCTCCGTTGGGCAGCTTCACGCGCATCAGAAAGGCCGACTTCCACGTTGGAAAAAGCTCGCCCGGACGCGGATACATGTAGTGAACCCAGCCCTCGCCCTGGGCGCTTCGAGAAAGCTCCAGAATCATCTCGCCCACCGGCCTGCCGTGGATGTCGCACCTGTGGCTCAGATCCTGGCCTTCCATCGCAGGGTCGACCGGATTCAAGATCTCATGGCCATCCATGGTCCAGGCGTACACGTACAGATCGCCCTCCAGCCATTTTGAACCCTTCTGGCGAAACTCCTCGAAGGCCCGCTCTCCCCTTTGCTCCATCAGTCCTGCGGCCTCCCGCACGAACGTTTCGAGCTCTCTTGCGCTCATCCGGACGAGCTGAAGCCTAGCCTTCGGAGCATCCTCCAGATACGTTCCACAGGCGACGATCACCGGCTGGTCATTCATCGTGGTTCGTCGGACGTAGGTGGACTTGCGGGTCGAGACGCTCTCTCCCGGTCGGGGCCAGAGGTAGTCCACCCATCCGGAACCCGTCGATTCGGCAGTCTTCATCATCTCTCGAATCGGGTGATTTCCCGCCGCATCCTCGAGGTCTCGCAGGTTCATTCCCTCAAGGTTCGGAAACGCAGGATTCAGGAGCGACACTCCATTCGTATCGAAGACGAACACGTAGGCATCCTTCGCGATGAAGAGCTCTCGAGGATCTCGGAGCACCGAAAAAGCCGCAGTGCCCTTGTCTTGAAGCAGCGCCGTGGCGCTCTCGACCATATCGACGACAAAGGCGCGCTCCATCCGATTGTTGTACATCCCGGAACCGACAATAAAGCTCTTGCCAGAAGGGCTTCGCGCGAGCCGGACATGACTGCTCTTCCACTCTGGAAACAGACTCCGGGGTACCGGCCACTGGTAATGGTACCAACCCTCGGGCTTGTTTGAGAAACGCGTTGCCGCCGCGATCAGTCCGCGGATGATGGGCTTGCCCTCGACATCCTGAAGGTCGATGGTGTCGTGACCTTCGAGCTCCGGGTCGGGATGCACGTGCATGAAACCCTGCGGATCCAGAACAAACACGTACCGATCACCCTTGCGCCAGCGGCTGTCGGGTTGACGAAACTCCTGAAAGGCCGCTTCACCGGTACTTCGGACCAGCTCGGCCGCATCCGCGACGAGCTGCACGAGCTCCCGAGTTTCGGGGTTCTCGTACTGACGCTCGACTGAGCCAGAGGGGGCGGCGCGAGAACGGACGGGACGAGCGGATCGAGGATTCACAGCCATGCAAAGCACTCCAGTAGCCCCGGAAGGTGCGAATCCCGGACCGGCGCGACAAGCCGCGCGTCATAGCCCCGCCCTCACCCACTTCATGCGCATGAAGTAAAAACTCCGCCTTTGAATTCCCGCGCGATCTGTGAAAATTTCGGGATCTCAAGGAGCTCGCCCGCGCCGGACCCATTTCTCCGGCCGCGCCGAGTCGATGACCGATGACCACCCGCTACTTCACGACGCCGCTCTACTATGTCAACGCGCAGCCCCACCTCGGCCACGCCTTCACGACCATCCTGGGCGATGTGATCAAGCGGCATTACCGGCAGCGCGGCGACCAGGTGACGCTGCTGACCGGCACTGACGAGCATGGCGAAAAAATCGCCGCCATGGCCGCTTCGCAGGGCAAGACCCCGCAGCAGCTCTCGGATGAAGTGTCGGCCCAGTTCAAGTCGACCTGGGAGCAGATGAACCTCGATTTCGACATCTTCTACCGCACGACTTCTCCCGCGCACGTCAAGTCCGTGCAGCAGGCGCTTCAGATTCTGAAGGATCGCGGCGAGATCGAGTTCCGCGAGTACGAAGGTCATTACTGCGTCGGCTGCGAGCGCTTCCTGACTGAAACCGAGCTCACTCCCGAAGGTCACTGCCCCGATCACAAGAAGGCTCCCGACAAGCGCAAGGAAGCCAATTACTTCTTCCTGATGAGCCGCTACCGCGAGCGCCTCATCGAGCACTTCGAAAAGAACCCGAACTCGATCCGTCCCGAGCACTACAAAAACGAAATCCTCTCGTTTCTGAAGCAGCCGCTTGCGGACCTCTGCATCTCGCGCCCGAAAGAGCGCCTGACCTGGGGCATTCCGATTCCGTTTGATGATCGTTTCGTGACCTACGTCTGGGTCGATGCGCTCACGAATTACATTGCTGCGACGGGTTGGCCATCGGCCGATTGGACGAAGGCCGGAAGCGCCGCTGCGGCGGTCGGATCCACAGGCACCGGAAGCCCCGCCCTCGCGGGCGTTTCAGGCGAAGCCCTCTGGTCAACCGCGCGCCACCTCATCGCCAAGGACATCCTGAAAACCCACGCCATCTACTGGACGGCGATGCTGATGGCCTGGGGAGTGAAGCCTTTTCTTCAGCTCAACGTTCACGGCTACTGGCTCATCGGCGGCACGAAGATGAGCAAGAGCCTCGGCAACGTCATTCGTCCGCTCGAAGTCGAGGCCGTCTACGGCCGCGAGACGCTGCGCTACTACCTGCTCCGCGAAATGTCCTTTGGCATGGACTCGACGTTCACGCTCGAAAGTTACGTGAACTCGATCAATGCGCATCTTGCGAACGGCATCGGCAACCTCGCCTCGCGCGTGCTGACGCTCTGCCAGAAAAATTTCAAGGGAACTATCCCGCTCGACCAGCTCACCGACGCCGACCGCGCCGTGCTCGAAAAGCGCAAGCAGACGCTCGATGCGTGGAATGAATCCTTCGAGGAGCTCAAGTTCCAGAACGCACTGAAGAGCTGGTCCGATCTCGTGACGGCTGTTGACCTTTACGTCAACGACAACAAGCCCTGGGCGCTGGCGAAGGATCCGGAACAATCCGGCAGGCTTCAGGTCGTGCTCGGCGTCTGTTGCATGCTGCTCGAAGCGCTGGCCGCGATCGTGTATCCGGTGCTGCCCGAGGCCTCGATCAAGCTCCTCACCTCACTCGGACTCAACGGCTTCGACCTTCACGCGCATTATCCGAAGCTCGAGCTCGTCACCGAGAACCGCACGGAGTGGACGCTTGCGCCGGAAGTGCCGAAGCTCTTTGCGCGTGTGGCGCTGCCGAAGGAAGAGTAAGCCTCAGCGAGGGATCACTGCCCCCGGATCACTGCCTCCGCCTCGGCAATCTTCTTGCGAAGCTCGTCGATCTTCGAGGCGTCTCCATAGCCGTCCACCTCGAAACGCAAGCTATTGAGCGAAGTTTTCAATTCGCGATTTTTCGCAAATCGAGAGCTCTTGAGCGTCTCAGCAATCTCCATCGCACGCGTGACTTCCACCAGACCATGGGTTTTGCGATACCCGTCGATCGACTTCATGAGCTCGCCGATTCTTTTCCGAGCTGCCTGCCGCTCGGCCGGTGAAGAGTTGGCGTCGGAAGCGTCGAAGCGCGCCTCGTTCAGGCTCGTGCGAAGCTCGAGGATGGCCTTTTTCCGATACGAATGCTTGGCACCGGCAGCAAGCTCCTTCAGGCTTTCTGCCACCATTCCGTAGGCCACCCACTCTCCCGAGTGTTTCTCCAGAGCCCCGGAATCAACCGATGCCGCAGGCACTGACGCGGGCTTCGCCTGAGCCGAGTCGCGGCAGGTGACGCAACTGGGGCTCTCGCCGAAATCTCCCACCTCCTGCAAGCCACCCTCGATCGAGCGACCCAGCCCGGGATCTCCGGAGACTACCGGCTTATCGCGTTCGAATGGCTTGAAACCTCCGCCGAGCACAGCCCGCGGTTGGATCAAGACAATCCCAGAAACTACCAGCAACGGAATGATCAGCACAGGCCAACGCATGCAGGGAATCCCCCAGTCTCTCTCAAGACTAAACCCTCAAGCGAACCGCAAACAGATGGGGCAGTTCTGACACAGGCAATACGACAGAAGGCCTCACGCGCGAGCGCGGAGCAGAGCGAAGCGCCATGACTCCAGCGACTTAGAGCCGCTATCTCCC
>JBIIXZ010000026.1:0-18504 GCA_044347055.1 Bdellovibrionia bacterium
TCGGAAGTTCCCCCCTCCGAATCGACTGGACGGGCCTGGCCTCCAGTTCGGCAACTCCCGGGCCGATGTCGAAGCTGCAGCGCAGCCCCGCGGAAGCCTGGGAGCACCTGCGCGGACTGTTTTCGCGCGATGAGGTGGGCTTCTACTACGCCGCCACGCGTGATGAGCTCTCGCAACTCCAAGCCTCCAGGAAGCTGGCGCAGGAAGTCCTGGCTGGCGGCAAGATCACTGACATCCTGTTCCTCGGTATCGGCGGCAGCGCCCTTGGCCCGATCTGCCTCCTGTCCGCGCTCGAACACCGCCGGAAGACTACGGTGAAGTTCCACTTCGCCGAAAATCCGGATCCGATCGACTGGAGCCTGACCCTTCGAACTCTTCGCCCCGAATCGACGCTCGTCTGCGCCGTCACCAAGTCGGGTGGCACCTTCGAGACCATCTCTCAGCTCCTGATCGCGCTGGAGTGGATGGGCCGCGAGCGCTGGAGCTCGAACCTGATCGCCATTACGGACCCGCAGAAGGGCGACCTTCGCCAGTTCGCGACCGATCACGCGCTTCGCACGCTCGAGATCGCTCCGTCCATCGGCGGGCGTTTCAGTATTTTCAGCCCTGTCGGGCTTTTTGCGTCGGAACTGGCCGGACTCGACACCGAAGCGTTCCTCAAGGGCGCTTCGCAGGTCTTTGACTACTGTGAGAAGCAGCCGCTCGAAAAAAACGCTCTCGTGACGTTCGCGCAGGAGCTCATTCGCCATGCCCACTCGCATCCGGTGCATGTCTGCATGCCTTATTCGACGCGCCTCCGCCTGATCGGCGACTGGTTCGTCCAGCTCTGGGGCGAAAGCCTCGGCAAGGACGGCAAAGGATTCACTCCGATCGGTGCGGTCGGCGCGACGGACCAGCACAGCATCCTGCAGCTCTTGCGCGACGGCCCCGATGACAAAATCACGTGGTTCGTCACCGTCGGCGAGATCGAGGACGTGAAGATTCCCAAGGCCCCCCTGTCGCCGACTCGCGGCTCTTACGCGTCCTTCGCGCTCCTGGAGGGGCACAGCCTTCAGGACCTGCTCATGACGGAATACCGGGCCACCTCGCTCGTCCTGATGAAGCAGCGCCGTCCGCAGGCCACCTTCCAGATCGACCAGCTCGATGAACGTTCGCTCGGAGCCCTGCTCTACGCCTGGAGCCTGCTCACGGCGGTGACGGGTGCTCTCTGGGGCGTCAACCCCTTCGACCAGCCCGGAGTCGAGGAAGGCAAGATCTACACGAAGGAAGCCCTGGCCCAGATTCGGAGCGATGCGCTCGATGCGCGCAATGCAGCCGAGGATGACGGCAACTCCGCCGTGAACCGCCTGCGCCGGAATCATCAGGACTGATTTCTGAATCTGCGCGAGACGATGGATTACCGAATCGGCACCGTCAAAAAGGCGTCGATTGACCCGCCGAGGCGCGGGGCCTAGTCTATTATCCTGTGAGTTCAACAGGATCCACGCCTCCGAATCAGCCCAAGTCTCCCTCCGCGGCAGCCGACATCGGCGAAAAAACCGCCATGATGAAGGGCGATCCGGAGACCATTCAAAAAGAGCTCGAGCACGCGGCCAAGCAGCCTGCCTGCCTGATTGTCGTGCGCGGCTCTCCGCAGGGACACCGCTATTTCCTCACCCAGGAAGAAACGATCATCGGACGTGATCCAGCGGTCGATATCGCCATCACCTCGGACCCGAACATCTCGCGCCGACATGCCAAGCTCAGCAAGCAGGGCGAACAGGTCGTGCTGATTGACATGGGTTCGTCCAACGGCACGAAGGTCAATGGCAAGCCTTGCGAAGCCAATACTCCCGTGGTGCTGGCCAAGGAAGACATGATCGGAATGGGTACCACCCAGTTCAAGTTCCTGCCTGCAGGCCAGCTCGAGACTCTCTATTACGGCAATCTCGGCGATGCGGCGCACATCGACCCGCTCACTTCGATCTACAACAAGGGATTCCTGCTCGAAGCGCTCGACGCTGAATTCAAGCGGCACAAGGCGCTGCACACCGACTTCAGCGTGATCTTCTTCGATCTCGATCACTTCAAGAAGATCAACGATACCTACGGCCACGACGCCGGAGATTTCGTCCTGAAGGAAACCAGCAGCCTCATCTACAGCACGGCGGTTCGCCCCAAGGACGTGTTTGCCCGTTACGGCGGCGAGGAGTTCGTCATCCTCCTCGGCAACGTGAATGCGGCCGGCGCAGCACAGTCCGCCGAAAAGATTCGCTCTGCGATCGAAAGCCACATGTTCATCTACGAAGGCAAGCGCATCCCCGTCACCCTGAGCATCGGGGTTGCGGAGCTCGACTCGTCGATCGAGTCGGCCCAGACGCTGCTCCGCGCGGCCGACAAGGCGCTCTATGCCGCGAAGGCCGGCGGACGAAACCGCGTCGTGGTTTCAGGTCGGTAGCACGCGCAGCCGATCCGATTAGCGCTGCAGTAACAAGGTGTTAAGCCTCAATCAGGATGCGCGGGTCAGCCCGCTCGAAAAGGTTTGTCAGGGCCTGACTCCGTGATACTCCGACGCAATGAGTCATTTCTGCCGTATTGTCACTGTTGCCTCTGCTGCCATTATCGCGACCCATTTGGCGGCGCAGCCTGCCCATGCAAGTGAACCGGTGAGTCTGAACTGGGTGGCCATCCAGGCTGGACAGCAGGTCATGACCGCGCACGAGGTCCGCGAATACATCGACGCCGTGGTTCTCTCCTCGGATCTGCATCAGGAGCTCTTCCGGGCGGCCAGTGGCGACTTCTCAAGGTACCTCGAACAGAAGAACGCACTCGTGGAGGATCTTTTTGAAGATACTCTGGAGCGAGTTGCCCTGATCCAGGTGGTACAGCAGCGACTCACGCAAGGCCCGGAGCGCCGCTTCTTCACGCTGACCCGCACGCAGATGCAGCGAGCCCTGGAGAATCGCGTGGCTACGGCCCTCGCCCCTTTTCGGAAAAAAGGCCTCGCGCTCGCCGAGGCAAGGCTCGCCTTGGCCTCAGAACTCGTCGCGCAGGGTTTTCCTCACTCCTCGGCCGAAGGACTCGAGGGCGTCTATGCCGCCTGGCTTCGGCGCATGCAGGTGAGAATGAGGGAGGAGTACCGACAGAACGAGGTGGCGAGATACCTGTGCGGAATCGGCGACTGCCTACTCTCTTCGCCCTCCGAGATCTTTACTCGCCACCGCGCACGATTTGAAAAAGGCGCACTTCTCGTCCTGCGCCCCTCGGCCGAGCGTGAGCTGCGGCTAGAGAAGGCCTTTGACCGGATCACCTCCGTGGACAGCGCTCTTTCCGCTCCGCTCTCGCGGACCAGCTCGTCGGTAGAGCGCGGGACAGACCTGTACCTGGGCAGGATCGTCGAAGAACGGATTGAGCTCCTGCACGTCAATGATTGGAACCTGCTGGGAAGCCTCGGAACTGCGGCGGGATTTCCGAAAACCGATGACCAGGGACGCACCTCAGCGGTGCTCCATACCCGCACGCGTACCGGAACCGAGGGCGACCTCACGGTGCAGATCGAGAACTGGCTCTTCACTGAGAAGCTGGCAAAGACGCCGGCGGGAATCCTTCAGCAGGTAGAAGAGGAAAACACCCTGCGCATCGCTTCGCGCCAGTTCCTCGACCACGAAGGAAATCGATGGCTGGTCGTGGGCGTCGCGGGCACGAGCCGAAGCCAGCGAGAGGGCGTGGGGTCCTGGCTCCAGGAGCAATTCCACAAACTCAACTCCTCGAACAACCCTCGCGTGAACATCCCTCGAGATGGCGCCGAGTCCTTCCTTCAGGGGCTGATCGGCCTCGGATCGAAGTACTCAATCATCGAGACTCCGCATGTCGACCTGATCCTGTCCGGCCAGGGATTGCTGGCCCCTACCTTCGGTGAACTTTCGCAGAACAGCGTGAACGTCCGCTCGGCACTCGACCTCAACGTTTACGGGCGCACTCGGAAAATTCCAGTCCTCCGGATCGGGCTTTTTTCGGAGCTCAGGATTCGAGCCGACGGAAGCACGGAAACCGTTCTGGGCGGGCGGGCAACGCTTGTCACGATGATCCGCAGGATACAATTCGAAACCGGTCTCTATGTCATTCGCTGGGACGGAGAGCTCGATCGTCGCTACGAGGGCGGCGCCTCCTGGACGACCGGACTCATGCTCGCGATGACAAGAGCCCCGTCTCGCGTAGAGCCCGACTATGAGTTCTGATGGCGGGCGGCTTTGATGGGCAGGAGCGTGATCAAGTAGCACGCGACGAATAAGGCCAGCCAACTCCAGGGAGCCGAACGTCCCTGCCCCTCCCCCGGCCCCCCGCGCCCGGAGACCACCGCAAGCGTACCGCACCCCATGAACTCGCCGGCAAACGGCTCCTGCCGCGGATAAAGGTAGGTCACCCCTTCGGCGTCATCGCGAGACAGCGCCAGCAACTCCTTCTCGGAGACATTGAAGTACATCAACGAAGCCGGATCCGAGACATGCCCCAAACCGAGCATATGGCCAATCTCATGGGCAATGATGATCGCGAGTTTTTCGTCCGAAAAACCTGCGACATCCGCCGTCCCGCCCGACGAGTTGAGCAGCATCGGGGCGTAGATGAGCCGCCCCTCCTGGGCCGCCGGACGAACGAGAGCGGGAACCAGATCGTTGATGCCATCCGAACCCATCAGGTCGTCCAATCCCGAATCGAAGCCGAAGTTCTGGCTGCACAGGATGACCGGGCTGTCGAAGATGGCGATCGTCGGCGAATTGAAATCAGAGGCACTGGAGGTCGAGACCCTTCCGCGCCGAAGTCGAATCGAGCTCATGGGCACCGAATTCCACAGGGCAACAGCACGATCGATGGCCGCCTCGAGGCGAGCCGGACTAACGCTGCAGTCCGTGGTGTTGTAATGAATCGGCAGGACCGAGGCATCCCAGCCCTTGAGATCCGATGAGATCACCAGCGTGAAGGCGCGGGCCGAAGCAGGATAGAGCGAAGCGCTGAAAAGCAGCGTACTCGCGGCAACACCCCTCCAAAAAGCCGATATTCTCATGACTTAAGAGTCGGGGATCCACCGCCGTTTTGCAACTGCCTCATCCCGGCGTCGGGACGGTCCGGATGGTTGCAAAACCCCGGCAAATCTCGCAAAGTGCGCCCCACATGAGCTCCTCCGTCGCCACTCCGAACCGCATTGCCCGGCTCTCGCCCCGAGTCGCCGAACAGATCGCCGCGGGTGAAGTCATCGAGCGGCCGGCAAGCGTCGTAAAAGAGCTCCTCGAGAACTCACTGGATGCGGGCGCGACCGAAGTTCAGGTCACGCTCCAGGACGGAGGCAGAAGCCTGATCGAAGTTCTCGACAACGGTTCTGGAATCCAGCCTGAGGACCTGCCACTCGCACTCGAGCGGCACGCGACGAGCAAGCTCCGCGCCATCGATGACCTCGAGCGACTGCACACTCTCGGATTCCGCGGCGAGGCCCTGGCCAGCATCGGAGCCGTGAGCCGGCTCGAGATCCTCTCGAGGACCGAGGCCTCCGATACGTCCCACCGAATCGAGCTCGACCACAGTACCCGCGAGCTCTCGAACGCTGCGGCCCAACCGGTCACGTTCGGGCATTTTCTCGGCGGTGCCCATGGCACGCGAATCCGCAGCGAAGGCCTGTTCTCTCAGATTCCGGCGCGCCTGAAATTCCTGAAGAGCGCCGCGTCCGAGCTCTCGCTGATTCGCGAGTGGATGGAGCGCCTCGCGCTCTCGCATCCGTCCGTGGGTTTTCGCCTTCAGAGCGAGGACCGCACCGTCCTGAATCTTCGCCCACAATCCGAAGAAGAAAGAATTCGAGCCATCGTCGCCGATGGCGAAGACTATCCCATTCGCAGGATCGAAGTGGAACGTGCCGGACTGAAGGTAAAGGCCTACTGGGTGCAGGGCATGAGCCTTCCCCATTCCAGAAGCCTCATCCAGCTGGTCAATGGACGCGTGCTGCGCGACCGCGTGCTCCAGCAGGCGATGATGCAGCCGTTTCGGCAATCGCTGCTGCCCGGAAAGTTTCCCGCGCTCGTGGCCTACGTCGAGATCGATCCGCGCGAGATGGACGTCAACGTCCATCCCACGAAGAGCGAGATTCGCTTCCTCGATTCGCGCAAGATCTTTACGGCCTTCGATGAAGCGCTCGGAATGCTGATTCGCACGCACGGTGCGGTGGCCTATGTGGGCGGAGGCTCATCTTTTGCGACGGCCTCCTCGGGATCGGTCGCCGAAGGTGATGTTCCGGACTTCTCGCCGTCCTCGGGCCAGGCAATTCCATCGAACTCGCCCTCACCCGGACTCGGATACAGCGGCTCTGGATTCGGGTCCGGAATGTCGGGTGGCAACTGGCGCCAACCCACGACGGCTGCTTTTGACTTTACCCCGGGCGCGCTGATCGCGGATCGCACGAATCCCGCTGAAACTTCGGTTGAATGTCCACAGGGATCCGAGGCCGCACCCGGCACTCCCCATCCCGCCCTCGCAGCGTTCCGGCCCGAAGCCTATCTCGGCGTGCTCTTTCGCACCTTCCTCGCCTTCGATCTCGGAGACGAGCTCGGGCTCATCGACCAGCACGCCGCTCACGAGCGCATTCGCTATGAGCTGCTGAAATCGCGTGCGATTCGGCGCGCGCAGTCGAGCGACGTGCAAGACCTGCTCATTCCCGAAGTGGTGCGCTTTGATGAATCCGAGCAGGATCGCCTCGACAAGCGCCTGCCGGTGCTCGCGCGTCTGGGGTTTGAAACCGAAGTCTTCGGGCCCGGACAGCTGCTCATTCGAAGCATTCCTCCCGAATGGGGAAACCTCGACCTGCGCACGCGCCTGAAGAACCTCGTCGAGCGCCTGCTCGCACTCGATGAATCGGACGCCACGAGCGAGCAGCTCTTTCTCGATGAGCGCCTGTTCGAGAAGCTCGCCAGCGAAGCCTGCCGCTCTTCCGTTCGCGCCGGTGATCGGATGGATGCCTGGGGAGCGCGCGCGCTCCTCGAGCAGCTCTCGCGCTGCGAGCATCCCTGGAATTGTCCGCATGGTCGCCCCACCACGGCACGCGTGCCGCGGTCGCGGTTTGAAGAATGGTTCCAGAGAATCGTGTGAGCAGTCCGGCGAATCTCCAGCCGTTCTCGGCTCACCATGTCCTGACTCCGATCCTTACCGGGCCCACGGCAGGCGGAAAGACCGCCTTTGCGCTCGAGCTCGCCTCGCGGTTCGACCTCGAGATCATCAACGCCGACAGCCTACTCGTGTACCGCGGCTTCGATATCGGCACGGCCAAGCCCACGAAAGAAGAGCTCGCCCGAGCTCCTCATCACCTGATGGATATCCGCGACCCCGAAGAGAATTATACGGCTGCCGATTTCGTCCGCGACGTCGAGCGCCTCCTGCGCGAGATTCACTCCCGCGGAAAACGCGCCCTGATCGTCGGCGGCACTCCGTTTTACCTCAAGGCCCTCACTTTCGGCTTGTGGGAGGCCCCAGCTACAAACGCCGAATTCCGAAAAGCCGTCGAGCAGGATCCGACGCCACAACTCTTTGAGCAGCTCCAGTCGCTGGATCCAGATCATGCCACCAAGATCGGTCCCGCGGACCGCTATCGGATCATCCGAGCGCTCGAGATTCTTCAGTTCTCCGGAAGAAAACCGAGCGAGCTCGAGGCCGAGGCCAAGAAGCGTGGTGCCGACCCGCGTTTTCCGCTCTGGGTGATGGACCGAGTGCCGGCTGAACTCGAAGCACGGATTCACGCACGAACCCTGGCCATGCTCGATCAGGGACTCATCGACGAGGCGCGCCAGCTTCGAGACGACCATCCGACCGCGCGTGCCCTCGGATCCGTGGGCTATGCCCAGGTGCTCGACCACCTCGACGGCAAGACGCCCCCGGGGCGCACTCCACGCCCGGGGCTTGCCGGTCTGACGGACGAAATCGAGCTCGCCACCCGGCAACTGGTCAAGGCGCAGCGCACCTTCCTCAAGGGCATGGCCCACGCGCAGTGGTTTCTTTTCGAGCAGGACCGGCCTAAACTCGAGGCCCTGGCCCAGAAGACGTTCGCGGCCACGACAGGAGAATCATGAGCTCAGCCACTACCGGAGGCGCAGGCACCGGAGCGCCCGCAAGCGGAACCCGAAACCACAAGCGCATCATCCTCGTCTCGGACGGCACCGGCGAAACCGCTGCCCAGATGACGAAAGCCGCCATGGTGCAGTTCCAGGACCACGACGTCTACTTCAGCCGATTCAAGAACATCCGCAACGAGACCCAGATTGATGCCGTGATCACCGAGGCCGAAACGGACCGGGCACTCGTCATCTTCACCCTGGTTTCGCCGCAGCTTCGGGCGCAGCTCATCAAAAAGGCGGCAGAAAAGCAGCTTGCCGTCGTCGACCTGCTCGGTCCCCTGCTCAAGGGCCTCGCCGGGTATTTCGGCTTCGAACCCAAGGCCATCGCGGGCCTCCTGCACGACGTCAACGAGGAGTACTTTCACCGCATCGACGCCATGGAGTACACGATCGCGCATGACGACGGCCGCGACGTGACCGAGCTCGACAAGGCCGACCTCGTCATCCTCGGCATTTCGAGAACCTCGAAGACTCCGCTATCGATGTACCTGTCGCACCAGGGCTGGAAGGTGGCCAATATTCCCCTGATCAAGGGCTTTGAGATTCCGCGCGAAGTCTATGAAATCGACCAGCGCCGGGTGGTAGCGCTGACCATCGACGCCCATGACCTGCTGGTCATTCGCCGGGCGCGGCTTCAGCGCCTCGGGCAGGAGCGCGGGGGCGATTACGCCGATCCGGACAAGGTCATCGAGGAAATCGAGTACGCCAATGAGGTCTTCCGGCGGAACCGCCGGTGGCCGGTCATCAACGTTACGGGCAAGGCTTTGGAGGAGACGGCTTCCGAGATCAGCAGGCTCATGGCTTCTCGGCGCTTGACACCTGCCCATTCCTTGGAAAATATGCCCCCGCACAGTCTTAAGCCCTGAAAACGAAAGGTCATTCCATGGCTCGTGGCTCACAGGTTTGGTACAACGGAAAGATTCTCCCGGTCGAAAGCGCGAAGATCAGCCTCTTCACGCACTCGCTGCATTATGGCGTGGGCGCATTCGAAGGCATTCGCGCTTACAAACAGACGAAGGGCGGCGGAGCGATCTTCCGCCTGACCGAGCACATGGAGCGCCTCTTCGAGAGCTGCAAGATCCTCGGCATCACGATTCCGTTCACGCTGGACGAAATCTGCAAGGCCGCTGTCGACACCTGCAAGGCCAACGGCTTTGAAGAGTGCTACATTCGTCCGATCGTCTTCACCGCCGACGGACCGCTGGGAGTAAACCCCGGAAACAACCCTCCGATCGACGTCGCCATCCTGAACTGGGAATGGGGTTCGTACCTCGGCGACAAGGGCGCGAACGAAGGCGCACGCCTCGCCGTTTCGAGCTTCATTCGTCCGCACGTCAATTCGAGCATGACCAAGGGCAAGATCACCGGCCAGTACGTCAACGGCGTGCTCGCCAAGCGCGAAGCCATCGCCGCCGGCTTTGACGAGGCGCTCATGCTCGATCCGGAAGGCTTCCTCACCGAAGGCACCGGCGAAAACCTGTTCGTCATCCGCGACGGCAAGGTGAAGACCACCTCGCTGACCTCGATCCTGAACGGCATCACCCGCCAGACGGTCATCGAATACTTCCAGAAGAAGGGCATTCCGATGGTTGAAGCTCGCTTCACCCGTGACGAGCTGTACTGCGCAGATGAAATCTTCCTCACGGGTACTGCCGCCGAAATCACTCCCGTCAAGGAAGTGGATCGTCGTCCGATCGGCCGCGGCGCGCACATCGGCCGTCCCGGACCGATCACCGCCCAGCTGCAGAAGGACTACGCAGCCCTGGTTCGCGGCGAAGTCGGCGAGATGTTTCCGAAGAGCTGGCTGACGCGTATTTGATCCCGCGCGAGCGGGATGAATCTGATCCGGCCCCTGAAGAAGTCTAGAAAAAGCCCACTCGAGCACTGCTCGAGTGGGCTTTTGAATTTATGCGGTCAGCGCGCCCGATCGACATACGACTGGATGAACTCGCGAACTTTCGCGATCGGAAACGGCTTCTCAAATACCGCTTCGAACCGCGACTCGAGCAGGACGGTCACGTCTCCAGTAACGAGTGCCTTCGGAATCTCAGGATCCAGCTGCCGCGCGATCTGATCGCCCGTCGTCCGCGGAAGACGATGGTCGAGAAAAAGCAGGTCCGGCGGGTTGGCGCGAATGGCCTCAATGGCGCGAACAGGATCAGAGTAGGTTTCAATCCTGACCTCGGGTGACGAGAACATGTCGGCAAAAAGCTCCAGCAGATCCGTCTCATCATCCACGTACACCAGCCGAATCGCCATGCCGGCCCTCCTTGGTCTCCAGAAATTGAATGACAAACCTCGTGTTCGGCGACTCGCGGTCGAGCGAGATCGTCGCACCATGATCCTCGACGATCCCCCTGGAAATCGACAATCCGAGTCCGGTTCCCTGCCCGACGGGTTTTGTCGTGAAGAAAGGTTCAAAAAGGCGGCGCTCCACATCCGGAGAAATTCCGCAACCCGAATCGGTGACCGAGACCTCCACGCCACCCGCGTGCTCCTCGACGCGCACTCGAACCCATCGCTCGTCGCGATCCGAAACCGCATCGATCGCATTATTGATGAGGTTCACGAGCACCTGCTCGATCTCCACCCCATCGCAGACGATTGCCGCAGAAGAGGAGCAGTCGATCTCAATGGCTACGGAATGCCTCTTGGCACGAGCCTCGGTGAGGACGAGCGCCTCGGCCAGAAGCTCAGCAAGGTTCTCGCACTGACGAAGCGTGTTTTCGGAGGACCGAGAGAACTTGCGAAGTCCCTTCACGATTCGAGCAACGCGTTCGGTGGCCTTGCGGATCGCATCGACACGGCCCTCGAATCTCGCTTCGTCTTCGCGGCACCTCGGAAGCAGGAAGGCACTGGCCTCGATGACCGCAAGCGGATTGTTGATTTCGTGAGCGATGCCTGCGGCCATTTCTCCGAGAGAGGCGAGCTTGGCGTTCCGGATGGCCTTCTGCCTTTCCTGCTGCAGGTGCGACTCCATCTCCACTTCCTTGGAGCGGTCCCAGTTGATGCCGTACATCATCGTGGCCCGGCCTCGCTCGTCACGGACAACGGTCGCTCGCGCGCCAATATGCTTGCGGCTGCCCGACGGGGTGATGATCTCAAAGGTCAGGTTGAATTCGCCCCCGCCATCGATCGCACGATCGAGCGTTGCCTTCGCCAGCTCCGCCGTTTCCGGTGCGAGCGAGCTCGCCCAAGCATCGTAATGGCCACTGAAGTCTTCTGGCGCCATCCCGTACAGCCGGTACATCGACGCGTCCCAGTGCAACTCGCGGCTGATCGGATTGTACTTCCAGATGCCAATGTCCAGGGTCTCCAGAATGAAGCGATTCTCGCCCTGGATCTGGACCAACGTCGTGATGTCCGAAAACGTGATGGTCGCGATTCGACCCTGCGGAGTCTCCAGAGGCACGACATTCACCCGAACCCAGCGAACCTCCGTCGACGGAAGCCGCACGCCGAGCGTCACGTCCGTGACGTGGTGATTCGAGCTCAGGGCGGACCAGGAAGGCAGATTCTCGAGCGAGCACTCGGTTCCATCCTCGTTGAGGACTCGCCACCGCGGGTCGCGCAGGCCGGGATCATTCAACTGCGCTTCCGTCAGCCCGAGAATCCGCAGTGCTGCAGGATTGTGCTGGATGATTCGACCTTCGGCGTTCCGAACCAAAAGCCCCTCGCCCATGGCTTCGATGAGCGTGCTGTACCGGCTCTCGTTCACCACGTCGCGGGTCTTGTCGCGGCAGGTTCCGCTGATCAGCACCACTCGTCCCTCGGCATCCTTCGAGACCTTGCCAATGCCCTGGACGAACTTGATCCGCTTGCCGCCATCCAGCCACACGCGATGGTCGTAGATGAAATCCTCTCCCTGCTCGAGAGCCCGCCTGACTAGGCGATCGAGCTCCGGAAGGTCTTCCGGATGGATTCGCTCACGGTACATGCGATAGAGCGCCTCCTGCGGCTGGGGCTCCTCGATTTCGAAAATCCGGTAATGCTCCGAAGACCAGGACTGTTCGTGCGTGATCGGATTGAACTGCCAGCTTCCGATCTGCGAAATTCGCTGAGCCTCCTGAAGCTGCGAAAACACCTTCTGGGTTGAGTCGCGATAGAGCCGAAGCTCCATCAGCGCGACCGCCTGACGCGCCAGCGTCAGCAAGGCCTTGCGCTGCAGCTCATCCAGCTGGTGAGGGGCCGAGTCGATCACGCAAAGCGTCCCGACATGCTGGCCGCCGGAAGTCTTCAACACCGCGCCCGCGTAGAAGACCACCTGAAGCTCGCCTCGCACGAGCGGACTGTCCGAAAAATCAGGATGCTGGCGCGCGTCGCGGATTTCGAAAATTCCATCGGAGTGGATCGCATGCGCGCAGAAGGAATCCTCGCGAGACGTCTGGGATGCGGAAACACCCCGCTTCGACTTGAACCACTGACGATCTCGATCCACGAGGCTGATCAGCGCGATCGGTGTTCCACAGATGGCCGCGGCGAGCTCGGTGATCTGATCGAAAGCCTGCTCTGGTCCAGTATCCAGCACGCCCAGGGCGTCGAGTGCGCGCTGGCGGTCTTTTTCATTCGGGAGAAGCGCAGGACTTTTCATGGCCGTTTCCCGATTTTATCGTGGAGTGCCATGTCTGGATAGCCATCAATGAGCGAAATCAGCGCCGATTTCAGCCGCGATTCAGGCCAAAAACGACTTTCTTGATACTTTCTTCACTTGCCAGTCATTCGGGGTTCGGCAGCCATGCCACCGAACCCCGTAAAACGGATCCTCGCCATCACGATGGCAGGATGGTCACGGTTCCCGTCGGAGTACCGGTCGGCGTGGGCGATCCTGTGGGCGTCGGTGATGCGGTGGGAGTGGGCGACGCTGTCGGCGTTGGTGATGCTGTCGGAGTCGGCGTTACCGTCGGAGTCGGCGAAACGGTTGGCGTCGGGCTCGTCGTCGGAGAGGCGGTCACCGTCGGTGTCGGAGAAGGCTGTGCGCCGTACTTGTCGATCAGCGGATCGACGGCATTGAAGAGCGCTTCGGCCAGCGCGCGATCGCCCCGATAGCAGAGCTGCATCGTATTCAGAGACCTCTGGTAGACCGTGCGCATCGTCTGGGTGTCGTCCCGAAGCTTCAGGATCGCGCCATAGGTGCTGCCATTGCCGTTGGGTTCCGGGGTCCAGGGCTCGCAGGTCAGGTTCAGACGAGAGAGATCCTGTTCTGCGACGGCATTGGCGGCATTCACCACAGCATTGCGCTCGTCATCGGTGATGGTCTGGGCGGTCTCCACCGGACCATTCTCCGGTCCGATCGCCACGCGCCCTTCTGCGTCCACATGGAAACCGGTCTGGCCGGCACACTGCTGGCCAGGAAGCAGATTCGAGCAGGTACGCCGCTCAAAAACCTCCAGCCAGTTCGTGGCTTGCGCAAGCTGAGGAGGCTGGGCACCCGTATCGTCGTCATCACACGCGCTGATCATGGCCAGTGCTGCAGGAAGCAGTGCTGCCAGCACCAGCGAACGGAAATTTTTCTGAGTTTGAAGTTTTCGCATGAGGCTCCGGCCCTGCAAGCCGGAATCCTCCTGCACTGCTTCAGTGCCCCTTCAGGCCTCGTGAGGCTTCCATCAGGCCCACGACGCGAGTGCTTCACGGATCTCTGAAATGCTGACGGTCGCCGTGCCTCGCTTGCCGACTTCAATGGCGGCAGCGAGATTGGCCAGGCGAGCCGCGTCATCGATGGCGGACCCCAGTCCGAGCGCAAGCGCGAGCACCGAGATGACGGTGTCGCCCGCCCCGGACACATCGTAGACTTCGCGAGCGTAGGTCGGAATGTGCCGAACGCCGCGCGTGCCCTTTTCAAAGATGGCCATGCCATCCTTGCCGCGCGTGATGATCAGCTGCGGTGCGCGGGTCTTTTTCAGAATGGCTGCTCCGGCTCGAGCCAGCGACACGTCGTCGACAATGCGTATTCCGGCGAGGGCCTCGGCCTCTTTCGTATTCGGAGTCAGCAGGCTTGCGCCGTCGTAGAGAGCCGCAGCGCTCTTGGCATTCGGATCCACCAGCACGAGTTTGCGATGCTTTCTTGCCAGCGAAAACAGCTCCTTGACCACTCCAGGCTGGAGCATGCCCTTGCAGTAGTCCTCGAGGATGATGATGTCGGCACGCGGCACGAGCTTCTCGAGCTTTTTCGCCAGGCGATTCGAAGCGGCATCCGACACCACGCCCTGGTCTTCATAATCGACGCGAAGCAGCTGCTGGCGTTCGCTGACGATGCGCTCCTTGAGCACCGTGCGCCGCTTCGAATCGACGATCAAATGACTGTCCGAAATCTTCTCCGAGCGCAGCACCTTGCGGAAATCCTGGGCCACGCGGTCGGACCCCACCACTCCCACCAGCCACGGCTCGCTGCCCAGCGCCCGGATATTGTCCGCGACGTTGGCGGCAAGCCCGAGCTTCAGGAATTCGCTCTCCACTCGAACAATGGGCACCGGAGCCTCAGGCGAGATGCGATCGACGGCACCCACGGTGTATCGGTCGAGTCCGACGTCCCCCACCACGAGCACCCTCTGGGAGCGCTTCAGGCGCGTGAGCATCATTTCCAGGACGGACTTGTGTTCGAGGGTGAGCTTCATGAGGTCGTTTTCATCTACCGTGTTTTCGTGCGAATTCCCATATTACAAGGAATTCCAGGCACTGAGACCGTCGGACGAGTATTCGGGACCGACTTCTGCGGAGCCGTGCCATAAAGAAAGGAGGTCGTGCCCGTATTGAGGGGATAATACGCATTCCAAGTTCTGGTCTTTGGAGCCAGCGGAGGAAAGTGTGCTCCCGCCAGGTTTTCAATCTGGACAAAAATCGGAACCTGGGTTCCCGAGGGAGTCATCGTCCGGTTCGTGCTCGTGAAATTCGATGCGAGGGTGCCCGATTCCGTGCGGAACCAGGCTGGGATGGCACTCTTCAAAAAGAGCCAGCCCGTAAAAGCGCCCTTCAAATCGGCGCCGAAGTTTGCAGTAGATCCGATTCCAGCCGACGACAGCCACGTCGGGGTTGGACTCGCGCCGGCATTGTAGAAGCCGGTGTATTCCTTGCCTGCGACGTCGTGGCCAGATTTTCTTTTTCCAGAAGCAGGATAGGCCGTGGTTGCCGTAAACTGGGCTTCGGCATACCCGGTCACCCTGACATATTTGAAATAACCACAGTTCTGAAGCCCCAGGACGTCCGGGTCCGCTTTGGTGAGCGCCTGCATTTTGTTGTAGATGGTCGCGCGAAGCTGCGAAAGGTTCGCGAATCCCGTAGGAAGGCCATCTTCAAATTCCTGTGTTGCACACGGATTCAACCCGGCGGGCCATTTTGTGTAGAGCTTGTTGGTCATCACGCAGGATTCTACGCCGCCATCGGTCCTCCGCAATCCCAGCTTGGCGCAGTTCTGAGCCGTGTTGCCCGGTATGCAATTGAAAGCCGGCGAAAGCGTGGCCGACGAGGGATAAGCATTGCCTGGAGTCCCAGTGATCTTGGCAATCAAGTTGTCGATCTCCTCGATTGACCGGAATGCAGGAATGCCCGAGGCCTCCGGATCCAAGTCGATTCCGAGATCCTCAATGGCCTGCTGGAAATCGTCGGTATCGCGGATGATATTGGTCCACGAATTCGGATCACCATCCAGCGTCTCATTTTTTGCGCAAGACAGGACTGTATGCCTGTGGACCGGGGTCGCGGCCTTGTCACGCAGCTGCACCAGGCACTGGGTGACGTTCTTCATCTGAAGAGAATTCGCATCGACAGAAGTCACGTCGTCAGGACTGGAATCGTTTCCGCGACTTGCGGGTGCAGGCAGAAACTCACCTGACGAGTACGCCGCGGGATTTACTTCCACTTCAAAGCACGGAATGCCTGTCGCCTCCACCAGCCGAGGCTCGGCGATGTTGGTAATCGCGGTATTCGGGGCTGGGACGGTGCTGAAGGTCCGCGCTCCAGTGACCTTGATCCAACCGGTAAAATCGTTCTTGTCTTTACCCTCGCCAGCCGTGCCCAGGCTGGCAAGAGAGGTAACCTTCGCCCCCCGAACGTAGATGCAGGTGTTGACTCCTCCAGCGCGTGCCAAGCCTGGATCACTGGGATTCAGGCAGTTAAACCACACGTCCTTGTTCTGATCGGTCTTGCATCTCAACACCGTGTGCAGCCGATCCGCCTCCTCCAGGAACTCCTTCATGTCGAATGTCGACGAGCTGAAGTACTGGCTTTTGCCCGAGCCGGACGAACCCGGAAATGCCCCTGCAAGCGTCTCATCAAAGTCCAGCAAGGTGACGGAGTCACTGCTTTTTGAGGCGATCACTCCCTTGCTGCAGATCGTTTCGGAAGTGAAGACCAGCTGACCCGCGTTATCCCCTGTGGTGGTTCTCAAATAATAGGCTTTCTTCCATTGTCCTGCGCTCTTGTCGTATCGACAGAGCCAGCCCGCCGTTTTTCCTGCACGAAAGCCCGGGCAAGCGTACGTAGCGATGGTGGAGGACGACATGTACTTGCAACTTTCCAGTCGAACGCCATCGCTAGTCGTTGTGCCATCGATCGGAACCCCATCGGGCCATTCGGTTGAGGAGAGTGGGATCGCCCCCCCGAAATGACAACGTTCTCTCGGAAAGTAGGAAGACTTTTCGCTATTTGAGAGCCACGTTCCGCCCATCTTTTCGCAAACTTCAGAACCTTCATCGTTCTGGCCGACACCATAGGCAGAAACGAGCTTGAGGGTGCTGTCGCCCGTTTTTTCGATCTCGACGAGCATCGGATAGAATTTGGAGTAAGCTTCGAAGCCACCCTTCTGTTCCTTCGAACGAGACAGCGTGTAATGAAGCTTGCCGTAATATTCTCGCCGCTGATTGGGCCCCGACAATGAGGCAGGAACCTTTTCAGAGGTCATGTTCACGATGACCAGCTTTGCTGACTGAAACTTCAGATTGCCCCCGATGGCGCGATTGCTCTCATACACGAGGCCGTCCACGAGTTTGAGCTTGGTCAGCGGAATCTGCAGGCACAAATTCTGGCCGGTAGTCGCCCTTTCATCACATCGTGCGTCCTTCTGCGGAAGCGCGTCGAAGCTTCCAGGCAGTTTCTTCATCGAGGTATTCACCTCGCCATCCGCCTGGAGCATCTTCATCGCATTTTCAGAGGTCGAGAGACTCAGCGAAAGGAGCTGCTGAAAGTCATTGACCTCGGTCTTCATCTCGACCGACTTTGCGACCCGAAGACTCTGGGTCATCCCCGCCGACAACCCGTAAATGACCAGTCCGCCGACGACGGCGCCGACCATCCCCTCGAGAATCGAGAACCCGGCATTCCGTTCGGCGAAAAAAGCCTTTCTGAAGGACATCTCTTGATTATGAGGGACGCCTTGCGGTGAGTCGAGGGGCGTAGGAACCTTCACCAAAAAACCGTCATCTCACCCAGACACCGCTAACCCATGATAATTGCGGCCTATTTTTATTTTTTGACGCTTTGCAGCATTTCGTGTAGTCCAGAGCGCGATGAAAAACCGGCCTTCGAAGCGGAGCCCCTCTTCCTTACTCGTTCTTGCCACCCTGGCCCTCGCGAACTGGGGTTCTCCCGCCCTCGCCGGTACCACTGTCCACCCGATCTCCCGCAGCGTCTGGCTGCAGATCAGCCCCGAAGGCCAGAAGCTGTTTGAACAGGACTTCCTCTCGGTGATCGAAGGCTCGGGTTTCAAGATTCAGCAACGGAACATTCCCAAGATCCAGTACGTGGCGGACCAGCCGATCACCCTCGACGCTCTTCCCGATGGAACCACTCCCGAGCAGAAGAGCGCCCTTGCCCGAGTGCGGGATGAGGTCAAGCGCTGGCTGCTGGGTTTCGAGCTGAACGATCCGCGCTTTGCGGCGGACATCACCGACCTCTCTTACGCTGCGGAGTTTCAGAAGATGTCGCTTCGGATCGTGGGCCGTGGCTCGCATTCCAACAGCATTCGGGCGCGTTTCGAAGTGGTCCTGCCTCAGATCCGGATCCATGCCTCCGAGATCGTGGGCCGCGATCTCCACAATGACTGGCTCGGCGAGTTCGGCATCCGGGATGCCGTCGCGCAGATCGGTGGACCAGGGCTTGTTCCGATGGCGCTCTCAAGCGATTTCGAAATCCAACTCTACCCGGATTCGCGCTTCCGGCTGAAGCTCATGAGCTTCGAGAGCAACCTGAAGGAAACCCCGGTGCAGCTCGAGCTCTCGCGCGAGATCCGTCTTCCGGTGGTGGAAGTCTTCATCAACGGCCGCAAGATGAAGCTCAATCCCGAGCCCGTCTCGGAACTCATCTACCAGCAGAAGCAGCGCCTGGCCGGAGCGCTTCAGAGCTATGTCGACAATCTTCTGCGCGAGCAGATTCCCACCTGGTTCAACGA
>JBIIXZ010000173.1:0-5729 GCA_044347055.1 Bdellovibrionia bacterium
TGCTCCATCTTGAGATAGGCGCGCGAGGGCATGCCCTCCGGAATGTCGATCGGAAACTCGCCTCCTGAAAAAGCATGATGGCGCGAGGTGTGGCGATGAAATCCGACGAAGAGATGCGCCGGTTCACCTCCGGGCTCCATCACGATCACATCGAAGACGATCTCGTTGCTCGCGGCTTCTCCACCTGCCAGGAACAGTTCGGGGCCACGCGCGCGAAGATCGCGATCCACTCGTGCTGAATCCCCTCCCGTTTCAAAACCTGGAGGCTCCTCACCCGGAACATGAAGCGGGCGCTCCCAGACGTGCAGGCGGAGCGCGCTGCCTGCGGCCTCTTTCAAGGCACGCGCATGCTCCAGCGCTTCGGCGATCGTATCAACGGATTTACAGTTGCCGATCGAGAGTCCAAATGTGCGAGCGAAAACCGAACCGATGTCGTAGTTCGGAGAGAAAGGTCGCGAGTCCACGTCCTTGAAGGTCACAAAGCCGGGGCGCGAAAACGCGAATCGAAGGCGTGGCGCTTCACGCGCCAGCTCATCTTTCAGCAAGGGCTCTGCGCCCGGCTGGCAGCACACAAAAAGAAAAGACGATTGGAGTTTCACCTGTGTGAGCCGATCAGAACTTCATCTCGGGCACATCGCCCGGAACGATGAGCGCGGCTTCGGTCGCCTTCTTGATGTCATCGATCGAAACACCCGGCGCACGCTCACGAAGCACGAGGCCATCGGAAGTCACGTCGATGACGGCAAGCTCAGTCACGATCTTCTTCACGCAGCCCACGCCAGTCAGCGGCAGCGTGCACTTCTTCAGCACCTTGCTCGAGCCGTCTTTCGCCACATGCTGCATGGCCACAATGACATTACGCGCGCCGGCAACCAAGTCCATCGCACCGCCCATGCCCTTGACCATCTTGCCCGGAACCATCCAGTTGGCGAGGCTTCCGGTCTGGTCGACCTCCATCGCACCCAGTACCGTCAGGTCGACCTTCCCGCCGCGAATCATGGCGAAGGAATCGGCGCTCGAGAAGAACGCAGCGCCTGGAATCGCAGTGACGGTTTCTTTGCCGGCATTGATCAGGTCGGCGTCCACTGCGGACTCCGAAGGGTATTCTCCCATTCCCAGCAGGCCATTTTCCGACTGCAGCACCACCGTCATTCCCTTCGGAATGTAGTTGGCGACGAGCGTCGGAATGCCGATGCCGAGATTGACGTAGTAGCCGTCTTTCAGCTCGCGTGCGATGCGCTGGGCGATCTGTTCACGTGTCAGTGCCATCTTGTTCTCCTCAGCCTTCTCTTTTAGGCCTGTCGGACCGTGCGGCGCTCGATGCGCTTCTGGTAGTTCGTGCCCTGGAAAATGCGGTGCACGTAGATTCCCGGAGTGTGGACCTGATCCGGATCGATCGAACCGACCGGAACGAGCTCCTCGACTTCAGCAATGCACACGCGGCCGCAGGTCGCGATCATCGGATTGAAGTTGCGAGCAGTCTTCCGGAACACGAGGTTCCCCATGGCATCGCCCTTCCATGCCTTGACGATCGAGAAGTCAGCCGTAAGCGAACGCTCGAGAACGAACTTGCGGCCGTCAAACTCGCGAACATCCTTGCCATCGGCAATGATCGTCCCCACACCTGTCGGGGTGTAGAACGCCGGAATGCCCGCGCCACCCGCGCGGATCTTTTCAGCCAGAGTTCCCTGTGGCGTGAGCTCGATTTCGAGCTCGCCCGAAAGTACGAGCTGCTCGAACAGCTTGTTCTCACCCACGTAGCTCGAGATCATCTTCTTGACCTGGCGCTTCTCGAGCATGAGTCCGATGCCGAAGCCATCGACACCGGCGTTGTTCGAGATGCAGGTCAGCCCGGTGATGTCGCGCTCGACGAGTGCCGCAATCGTGTTCTCGGGGATGCCACAAAGACCGAATCCGCCCAGCGCCAGCACGGCGCCACTCGGAATGTCCTTCACCGCCTCGGCGGCGCCGCTGACGACCTTGTTGAATCCCATTAGACGAGCTCCACGCACACTGCAGTGGCTTCGCCGCCGCCGATGCAAATTCCAGCGATCCCCTTCTTCGCGCCACGGTCCTTCAGCGCCGAAATGAGCGTGACGATGATGCGTGCGCCGCTGGCGCCAATCGGATGGCCGAGCGAAATGGCTCCGCCCCAGACATTGAGCTTCTCGTTTGGAATCTCAAGCTCCTTGCGTGCAGCCATTGAAACGACGGCGAAAGCCTCGTTCACTTCGAACAGATCGATGTCGGAGGTTTTCCAGTTCGCCTTCTTCATCGCGCGGCGCATGGCTTCCGCCGGAGCCGTCGTGAACCACTCGGGCTCCTGGGCGAACGTGCCGGTCGAGACGATGCGCGCGAGCGGCTTCACGCCGAGGGCCTTGGCCTTCTCCTCGCTCATCAGCACGACGACAGCAGCGCCATCATTGATGCTCGAAGCGTTGGCCGCAGTCACGGTTCCTGACTTATCGAAGGCGGGCTTCAGGGTCGGGATCTTGTCGAACTGGGCCTTGCCCGGTCCTTCATCCTTGTCGACGACCACGTCGCCCTTCTTGCCGCTGATCGTGACCGGAGCAATCTCGAATTGGAACTTTCCGGCCTTCTCGGCGTCGACGGCGCGCTGGTAGCTCTGGATCGCGAATGCGTCCTGTTCCTCGCGCGAGAACTTCCACTCGCGGGCGCAGAGCTCGCCGCAGTTACCCATGTGCTGGTTCTTGTACGGATCCCACAGGCCATCGTGGATCATGGTGTCGATCAGCTGCTGGTGTCCCATGCGAGCGCCGCTACGTGCGGACGGAAGAATGTACGGAACATTGCTCATGCTCTCCATGCCGCCTGCGACGACGACATCGGAATCACCGAGCGCGATGCTCTGGGCGCCGAGCATGATGGCCTTCATGCCGCTGCCGCAAACCTTGTTGATGGTCAGGGCAGGAACGGACTTCGGCAGGCCTGCGGCAATCATCGCCTGGCGAGCGGGAGCCTGGCCGATGCCGGCCGGCAGTACGTTGCCGAGAATGACTTCAGAAACCTGTTCAGCACCGATTCCGGCGCGCGAGAGCGCGGCCTTGATGGCGGTTGCAGCAAGCTGGGGAGCGGTCACGCTGGAAAGCGCGCCCTGGAAGCTGCCGATCGGCGTACGGGCAATGGAGGCAATGACGACTGAAGGCATCGAGAGATCTCCTTGTTTCAGGGGGGTCGTTTCCGAAGCGTTTTAGATCGCCTCGGCACCAAAAAACAAGGACCTTCCGGGTTATTGTGGCACGCAGCGGCGCCAGATTCGCCAGGGCTTCGGCGGCGAAATCAGCTGCGCGCAGCCATCGCGCTCCTGTCGCTTTTTCGATGAATGAATCAGGAGATCCAAGCTGCCCAGCTCCTCGTGAGCCCGCTTCGGGCCCCGTGCCTGACGCTGGATGCGAAACGTGGCTCGATATCCCCCCACCGAATCCGTAGCGGAGACCGAGACGATCTCCACGCGATCTCCCTCCTCCAGTACCTCAAACGAGCTGCCCGACAGATCCTGAATCGGGTCATGAAACACTTCGACGAGATGGAATCTTGAAGCATCGAGACAGGCGGAGCGCGACGGATGTCGAAGCCCCGAGAGGTCGAGTTCCAAAAGCTCGCGGGCCAGAATCCCGGGGGCTGTGCCAGCACACTCCCGGGCAATCGCTGGCGACGAGCCCAGTGACAACTGCCAGCAGGCCAGTGCAACCACTGCCACCAGAACCCTCTTCAGGAGCTTATAGCCCGCACTTCCCGACACACTCGCCTCCCTTCAGTTTGGCCGGAGATCCGACGCATCCTTTTTTCGCCGAGCCGACATGGCGCTGAATCGAGAACTTGCCGCTCGAAAGCACCTTGCCCGCCGCTCCAGCTTTTGCCTTTGCGCAGTATTGACGCGCAACCTGAAGCAGAGAATTCATCCAGAGGGTCTGGGTCCATGAACGAGCGTGATAGGCCGCCTCGACCCGAGACACCCCCATGCTCGCGACGTTTCCGCTATGGATATAGGTGAAGTCAAAATGCTCCACCCCGAGCGCATCACAATTATCGACCCGGGTGATTCCGAGCGGATCGGGCCCAGCCGAGTCCACCATGACGACGTGATTGCCTGCGAGGTTGAGAATGTCGCCGGCCTGGATCGCGGCTCCCGCCTTCGGATCCAGAGCCGCATATTCGAGGCAGGCCCCCCTCTTCTTCGGCAGATCGGCGATCACCTGAGTTCCGAGCTCCTTCGGGTTCGAAGGCGTTGCGAGGTTCAGACCGGCGGCACGAAAGGCGGCGTCCACAAAACCCGAACAGTCCATGCCTGTCACCGGAATACTGTTCGGAGACACCCCCCACCTGCCAGCTCGGTCGGCATGCTCCTGCACCTCGACCAGATCGGCCCGGGGAGAGAACTCTCGCGAATTGCCGACAGGCTTCGCGCCAAAACTGTAAATTGGCGGATGCTCCAATGCGTTCTCGCATCCTGGTCCCGGGTACAGCCCTACGGACCTTTTTTCCTCGAGAAACCTCAGCATGGGATTGGCCCGGATGTAATCTTGCCGGACTTCATCGGTGAGCATCCTGGTGGAATAATCTCCGACGGGGGTTCGCACCTCGGGATCACGCAGGACCACGTCAGCAACTTCCTCGTTGGCCCGAATCACGCGCCCCACGACGTCGCAGTCCTGATACAAGGTGGCGAACACGGTTCGAGCGCCTCGGACCGCGGGGCTATCGGTTTTCTGAACGGCAGGTGGTCGGCTCCCGACACGATAAGGAATCACAGTAGCGAGAGGATCCCCGCACTGGTTCACGGCATCCGCGAAGAGCCTGTTGACGGCTCTTTGAGCCTCCGAAAATTGCCAGAACCATTTCTGAGCGTCCGAGCTCAGAGGGTCGAGCCAAAACACCCGCGATACAAGCGGCGCATTCTTTAGTCGAACTTTGACGAAAGGCGCTCCAGGCTCGCTCCACAGGACTTCCAATTCAGTTCCCGCCGGCAGCTCCCTGGGGCGAAGGTTATTGTCGGCGGTCGCCTCGTAGGCTCGAACGGTATCGAAAAGAGTGAAACCGCCCGATCCGGCAGCCAGACAAGGAAGCGGAACAGTGAAGCACAACAGGAGCATTGCGAGGAGATGCCCGCACCTCGGCAATCCCCTGTGACCCTGCCGCAAACTGGAGTTCATGAAACGCATCCCCACTCTTATGATGCGGGATACTCCGATTCGCTGTCCATCTGTGTCTGCTGCGACACAGCTTCGGACCACGGTGGAAATTCACACCCTCCTATGACAAAAACGAACCATGATCCGTAGAAGTGTTCACCCCGCAAGGCTCGCGGCACCAGTCATGCTTCTCCTGGCATCCTTCACTAGCCAGGCAGGGCTGATCGCGCCGCAGGAGCTGCCTGACCTGGTGGAAAGGGTGCTGCCCGGAGTGGTCAACATCAGTTCGACTACCGTCAGCCACGCTACAGTTCCCCACGGAATGGAGGACTTCTTTCAGTTCTGGGGCATTCCTCGCGAACGCAAGCAGTCGTCGCTCGGCTCGGGATTTATCATCAACGCGGAGCAGGGACTGGTGCTGACGAACCATCATGTGGTTAGCCATGCCACCGAGGTGCTGGTCAGCTTCATGGACAAGAAGGCGTATTCCGCCAGAATCGTCGGACTCGACCCGAAGCTCGATCTCGCGCTGTTGAAAATCCACGATGACAAGAAGAAGGTGCCGGCAGGCTTGAA
>JBIIXZ010000174.1:0-5712 GCA_044347055.1 Bdellovibrionia bacterium
TGCTCCCGAAAAGTCACTGATCGTGATCAACATCACGGCGAGACCCACGATCGCCGTCACTGCGAAGGACAGGACGAGGATATTGACCTGCGGCATGGCGCGGGAAACGACTCCGAAGGCAACGTTGACCGCGAAGATCGCGACGCCCACCGGAGCCGCAAGCTGCAGGCCATAACGAATCACGCTACCGGTCAGCTCGAGGATTCGATCGCCAAAGGCTCCCGAGAGGCTCACCTGCCCGAGAGAAACCCAGCGATAGCTTTCCAGCGCCGCACGGAGCATCAGGTGGTGGCCGTCAAGGGCAAGGAATACCAGCATCGCAAGCGCGAGGTAGAATTCGGCCACGACCTGGCTCTGCGACTCATGATGCGGATCGAACATCGTGGCGGATGAAAACCCCATGAACGTACCGATCAGGTTGGAGCCGAAGGCAATTCCGTCAAACACGAGCCGTGCCGTGTATCCCATGAGGACTCCGAAGAGTGCCTCGAGGCCGACGACCTGCGCGATGCCCGTGGCCGTCTGCGACCAGACCGCCGCCTCTGCAGGAACCACGAGCCCGCTTCGAACCAATGCAGGAAAAAGCACCAGCGTGACCGCGACGGAAAAGAGCACTTTCACCGGCATCGGAATGGTCTTGTCGCCCAAAAACGGCAGGACGGATACGAGCACGCTGTAGCGCACCAGCACCGCGAAGAACGTCATCATCTCGTTCTGGTCGAAGTCGAAAGGGGTCACCTGATCCACTCCTGGACGTTGCCCAGGATGTCTGCCGTGTACTGCTTGAGGATTTCGAGCATCCACGGGGCCATCACCATCAGCACCACGATGATCGCGATGATCTTCGGAATGAAGGTCAGGGTCGCTTCATTGATCTGCGTGATCGCCTGGATCACGCTGACCACGATACCGATTGCCATGGCGGCCAGCAGGAGCGGACCTGCGATGTAGATCATCACCTTCACCGCTTCAGCACCCAGGCTCATCACCATGTCTTCGGTCATCGTGAACCTCCGTTATCCGAAACTCTTGACGAGGCTGCCCACGACAAGTTCCCAGCCATCCACCAGCACGAAGAGCAGCAGCTTGAATGGAAGCGAAATGACGGCCGGCGGGAGCATCATCATCCCCATGGCCATCAGCACGCTCGCAACGATCATGTCGAGCACCAGGAACGGCAGATAGAGCATGAAGCCGATCTGGAAGGCGGTCTTGAGCTCGCTCGTGACGAATGATGGAATCAGCACGTAAGTCGGCACGTCGGCACGATTCGCCGGCTTCGGCTCCTTCGAGAGCGACAGGAAGAGCTCGAGGTCCTTTTCGCGCGTCTGGGCGAACATGAACTCTCGGAGCGGCGCCTCGGCCTTTTCGAAGGCGGTCTTCTGGTCGATCTTTTCTGCCATGAAGGGTTCGACCGAGTTGGCTGAAATCTGCTTGAAGGTCGGCGCCATGACAAAAAACGAGAGGAACAGCGAAAGCCCCACGATGAGCTGGTTGGGCGGCATCTGCTGGGTGCCGAGCGCCTGGCGCAGGAAGCTCAGCACGACCACGATTCGGGTGAAGGAGGTCATCATGATCAGGATCGCCGGCGCCAGCGACAGCACCGTGAGCATCATGATGATTCGGATGACCGACACCACGTCCTGGGGTTTCTGGCCCTGCGAATTGCCAAACGACAGGCTCAACGAAGGCAGTGTCACTCCGGAGGAGCCCGGCACGTAGGACCCCGCCTTGCCCGTTCCTTCGGCGTGCGCAACGGTTGCCAGCGGCGAAGCGGCCAGGCCGCCCATCAGGACGAGGCAGGCGATGGCAATTAAGCGCCGAAGACCGGTCATAACTGCTTCATCCCCTCAAGGCGGCTGCGGATCCGATCACGCGTGCCGGCTGCGGGCGCGGGACGCGGAGCATGGTAGCTGGCAGGTCCGGCGGCAGTGGCGCCGGCTGCCATGCCCGGAACCGGCGTTCGACCCGAATCCTGCGCGATCTGCTCGCCGAGGGCGCTCAGGAAGTCCTCGTCTCCACCCGAGGCCGCCCCGGCAGGCGCCTGACTTGAAATCGAGGCCGCCGAAGCGCCGTTCAATTCGGTGATCAGGTTGATCGAATCATCGGCGACTCCGAGAACCAGCGTGCGACCCGCAACCTTCACCATGTGGATGCTCTTCTTCGGGCCCAGATGATGGGTGGCCACGACCTCAATCATCTTCTCGGGACGTCCCAGGCTTTTTCGCACCCAGCGACCCACCGCACCCTGCCGATTGCGCGAGCTCGCGAGCTTCTTGAGGCCCAGAAGTCCGGCTCCGAGGAGGAGCACGACTCCGAGGAGGCTGACCAGCATGCGAACGGGAGAAAACGACTCCTTCCGTCCGGTGAGCGGTTCACCCTTCGACTCGCGGCGCTTGGAGGACTTCTGCGAGACGCCGTCCGTTGCCGGAGTCTCGGCTGCAGCCGCCTTTTCGCCGACGGGTTCGGCCGCCTTGGCAACCGGGGCCTTGAGCACCTTCTCGAGAAGTGCGCGCTCTTCGGCATCCACGTTGACTGCTGACGCAGGAGCGGCCTCCTTCTTGGCCTGCGCGGCACTCGAGGCCACCTTGTCGGTCGCAGCACCGCCATCGAGCCGGATGGTCAACATCTTGCCCGAAGGCTTGACCTGCACCTTGCCCTGGAATGTCTCGGCCTTTCCCTTGACGGTCAGGCGCACTCGAACGAGGCGCGGAGCGTACTGGTAGATGAAGATCTTGCTCAGGTCCCTGCCCGAAACGGACGAGATCTTTGCCGGATAGACGGACGCATCCGACACGCTGAGCTGGACGATGTCGTTCAGGAACTCGGTCCGGATCTGCGAGGGGTCCAGCTTGCCATCGAGCAGGATATCGACCCGGTCGTTCTCAGAGACCTGGACCTGCTTGATGTTGACGAGCGACTTGTCGGCGGCAAGCGACGCTGCCGGAATCAGGGCTGCAACGGCCACCAGTGCCGCCTGCGTTGCCGTGTACAAACGAAGCTGAAAAGAACCTGTTTTCGAGAACATCCTGTTCTCCTTCCTTTTTTCCCGGGCTGCCGGGCAATCAGATCGGCATCCTGCCGATCGCTCGCTTACCCTGCACTCAACGAAGCTGTTCGATGCGTTCGACCGGAGAGATGATGTCGGTCAGCCGGATTCCGAACTTCTCGTTCACGACCACCACCTCGCCTCGAGCAATCAGGCGATCGTTGACCAGCACCTCGAGAGGTTCACCGGCAAACTTCGAAAGCTCCACCACGGATCCCTGCGACAGCTGCAGGATGTCGCGAATGGGCAGGCGAGTTCGCCCCAGCTCTACGCTCACCTTCAGGGGAATATCGAGGATGAAGTCCAAGGACTGTACCGTGGACTGCTGCCGTCCCGCTGCCGCTGCAGCCTGCGCTCCATCACCCACCGGCAGGGACTGCCCGGGACTTGCGCCTGTTTCCATCGATGCTGCCTGCTCACTCATGTCTTCACCTCACGCGTTTCCAAGAACCCTGGTGACCTGGACGGCGCGATTTCCACGCGAAACGCCGAACAGGCACTTGTATTTTTCGACCCCTTCAACCGTCATGGCCAGCTCGCCATCCGCATCCTGAGAAAGCGGAATGACGTCGCCGACATTCAGGTTCACCAGGTCGCCTACGCTGATTTCAGCGGATCCCAGCCTGACGACCACCTCGGCCATGGCCTGGCCGAGATGGGTCTGGAGCTTCTCGACCCACTCATGGTCCGTCTCTCCGGACTCGGTCTGGTAGTAGGAGTTGAGCTTTGCCTTGATCGGCTCAATCGTCGAGTACGGCATGACGATCGCGATCGTCCCGCTGGCATTCTCGAGTTCCACCTCGAAGGTGGTCGAGATGATGACGTCCGAGGGAGGCACGATGCCGACGAACTGGGGATTCGTCTCGGTTCGGATATAGCTGACGTCGGGCTTGTGGACCGGCGCCCAGGCGTCTTCGAGATCCTTCACGGCCATGTGAATGACCTTCTGCAGGATCGACAGCTCGATCTTCGTGAACTCCTTGCCTTCGATCTTGGTGAACGGGCGATCCGTGCCGCCGAAAAAGCTGTCCACGAGTGCGTATGCCAGCTTTGCTTCGACCACGAAGATTGCCGGACCTCGAAGCGTCTCGAAGCGGAGGATCGACATGCAGCTCGGAATCGGCAGAGTGTTCACGAATTCGCCGAACTTCAGGATATCCGTCGAAATGATGCTGATCGTGGCGATCTTTCGAAGTGAGTTGGACAAGGACATCCGGAAGAGCCGCACAAAGCGCTCGTAGATGATGTCGAGCGTGGGCATGCGGCCGCGGATCACGCGGTCCTGGTTCGTCAGGTCATAAGGAACGATTTCCGAGCTCTGGGCTGCCACGCTGCCGATTGCGGGATCAGAGCCCGGATCAGTCGACGCTGATCCAGATGGCTCGGCTCCGCCTGCTGCAACCGCGCTCAGCAGGGCATCTACTTCGGCTTGTGAAAGCACCTGGTTCATCGATTCGCCGTCCTAGCTCTTTCGTTCTCGCTTCGCGCGATGAGGCTTGAGCCTCAGCCGCTCAGCGCAAAATTGGTGAAGAAGACTCCCTTCACCTTTCCTGAAACCATGAATCCGTTGAGGGCGCTGCGGATCTCTTCCTTGAGATACTGTCGCCCTTCCTCGCTCACCACGTCCGAAGGACGCTTGCTGTTGAAAAGGTCGATGATTGCGTTTCGGACCTGAGGCATGCGCTGGGTGAGTTCGGTCTCGACCTCGTCGCCGGGAACCTCAAGCGAGATATTCACGCGAACGTACTTCGGCGTCGTGCTTCCTGGAGTGGTCAGGTTCACGGTGAATTGCTCGAGCGTGACCATCTTTCCGAAACCAGCGAGCTTCTTCGCTCCATGCGCGCCTGCGGCAGAACCATGTCCGCCTGCCGGAGCACCATGTCCACCGGCGGGCGCCGGTTCACCGTGACCGCCGGCAGGAGCACCGTGGCCGCCACCAGCATCGCCATGGTCGCCTTCCTCGGCGACGATGTCCTCGATGCGCTGGGTCTTCTTTTCTTTCTGGAGAGAGGTGAAGAGAAGGCCGATCACGGCCACGCTGACCACCGTGTTGACGATGGTCAGGATCATGGTGAGCTTGTTGCCGCCCGCGCCGCCCGAGGCGGACTCGGGCGATGCTGCTGCGGGTTCTTTCTTTTCTTCGGACATCTGGCGCTCACCCTCCCTCGATTCCAAGTATGGCCGTGGGAAGGAAGCGCTGCAAGTCGGCAGAAAATTCCGATGGAAAACGCCGGCCGGACGCCATCGCTTTGACGGCATCCGGCCGGGACATTCAGGCTACGTCAAGCCGCTGACATTACGAGCGCTTCAGGTTGAGCACTTCCTGCATCAGGTCATCGGCCACGCGGATCACGCGGCTATTGGCCTGGAAGTTGTGCTGGGCCGACATCAGGTTGATGAACTCGTTGGCAATGTCGGTCGTCGAGCTCTCGAGCGACTTGGAAGTGACCTTGCCGCGTCCGCCAAGCTCCGGTGCGCCCACGGTCGGAGCACCCGAGTTGCGGCTCTCGCGATACAGGTTCTGGCCCATCTTGAAGAGTCCTTCGGGGTTTTCGAACTTCGCCAACGCCACCTGGCAGAGCGCGATCGTCTGGCCGTTGGAGTACACGCCGGTCAGGGTGCCATCGTCATTGAAGGTCATTCCAGAGAGCGTTCCCGCCGAG
>JBIIXZ010000175.1:0-5705 GCA_044347055.1 Bdellovibrionia bacterium
AAAGAAAGGAGGTGATCCTATGAAGAACAACCACCATCGTTGTTGTTCTTATCGGATGGCCGAGAGAAAACTTGAACGTCAGAAGTGGCGACTGGTCGTTTTCGCCCGAGTTCTTGTTTTGCTCACGGCACTGATCGCTCATTGCTGACGACCACCGCGTGCGAACGAGGAGCCGGGTACAGCTTTCAAACCGGAGCCTCTCAGGACGAGGGCTGCTCGGTCTGGTCAGTCATTGAACTCGGCGATCCACTTCTGGACTTCGATCTTCTTCAGGTCGGGTCCGAGCAGGACCTTCGACGTGATGGATCCTTTGACGCCGTTTTCCGAGGCGGGGGCCGTGATCTCAACGAGGTAGGCCACTGGTTCATCCTTCCAGACCCAGGCCTCGATGCGCTCGATCTTGGCCTTGCCGGTGAGCTTCACTTCGCCCTCGAGAATCGTGTCCCACCAGAGGCGCTCTTCATCAGCCAATGCATCGGCTGACGCCTTTTCGACTTTCTTTCGCTTGGCTGCCGCGAGCTTCAAGTCCGCCAGTTCAACGGCCTTGCTCTCGCGCTCCAAGAAATCGGCCACAGCATCCGGCTTGGATTTCAGAAGATCTTTCACCTCCTCCACCGTCTTCGGAGTCTGGTCTCCCGCCTTGCGACTCACGATCGCCCACGCTTCAAAAAGATCTCCTCGGCGCTCATCGGCCCGGATGATGTTCGCTCCGGGTTTGGGCTTTGATCCGGGCGGAATATACGGCGCTGGCGCGGTAGTTCCGTTGGTTCGTTTTGCGGCTTCGTCAAAGCTGTCGCGTGCGGCTTTTAGCTCGCGCGAGGAGAGGACGTCGCGGCCCTCCTTCACGAGCTTCAACGCGCGGTAGAGTCCATCAGCTTTCAGTGCAAAGACGTTTTCAGACAGGGCGTCGATCGACCAGAGCTCATCGAGGGCTTTTTCAATCGAATCATGGTGCTTTTGGAGTTCGGCCAACTCCGCTGCCGGCAGTCGGATCTCTCCTCGCTGGAGCGCGAACTTGAGTTTGACCAAATCCATCTGCAACAGAGGGCCGCTACCGGGCGAGCCGTACACCTTCCTGAAGCCAGGAAGGAGGCTCTCGTATTTTCGGCTAGCGCCTTCAATCAAGTACGTGTCGAACTTCGCTTTCTTCAGGAGCCGGATGGTCTCGCTAAAACTCTCCACGGTGGCCTGATGCTGGCCGAGTGCCCCTCCTTTCACGAGCCGCGCGGCGGTCACGACTTCCGACTCGAAGGCCGCAAAGGCCGCCGAGCACGCGGAGCTTCGCGGGGCTGCCTGAAGCGAAGGAGACGCCAGAACCGTGGTTGCGATCACTCCGACCGCGAGGATGGAAAACGAGGGAGGTCGTCGGCGAAGTTTCCGGCTCATGCCTACCCTTTTGGCGAATCGCGCCGATTTCTTGACACCACCGGCTCGGCGATTGATTTTATTGATGATTCCCATCAGTTAAATGCGGACTTATAAGGTCCGATTTGAGTTTACAGAATCGTGAACTGGTCATAACCCAGTCTCATGAAAACGATGAAAACGTCCCGTCATCAGAGTTCTCGAAAGGCCCTGCTCCAGAAATCTGCAGTGCTGCTGCAGACCGTGAGCGGCGCAGAAGCTTTGGCCATGGTCGATTATGACGATCGCCCGGCCGACGAGCTCGATCTCGCGCTCGAGCAGCAGGCTGCGGCCGCCTCGACGCATTTCTCGAACGGCATGAAGATCCAGCTCGAACGCATCAAGCGAGCCCTGCATCGGATCGAGGCCGGCACCTATGGAGTGTGCCTCGAGTGCGATTCAGCGATCTCTCCGAAGCGCCTCAAGGCAGTGCCCGAAGCGGAGCTTTGCGTGGATTGCCAGGAAGCGCAGGAGTTCTACGCTCGCGCCAGCCGCAGGCTCGCTAGCGCGTGATTGCGCCAATTCACTGACATTGGAAATCGAAGGTCGTCTCGCTACCCTTGACGGGTGAAAACTTCGACGCATCGGTGGCCGGTGGCTTTGATGTCCGTGGTGGCGCTCGGCGCGCTTGTCTCGAGCTGCGCAGGACTTCGCGGGAGAGGTCCTGCCACTGAAGCTCCAGGATCTGTCTCGGGCTCTCGACCCAATGTCGTCCTGATCTACACGGATGACCTCGGCTATTCCGATGTCGGCTTTCAATCGCAGATGCCGACTCCGACTCCGGCCATCCAGGCGCTGGCCGAAACGGGCCTGTATTTCAGAAATTTCTATTCGGCGTCGTCGATCTGCTCACCGGCTCGCGCATCGCTCCTGAGCGGAAAGTTTCCTCCGGATACCGGCGTCGGCAAGGCGCTTTTTCCGGGCCAGGGTCACGGCGTGCTTCGAGCGGAAGAGACCACACTCGGAGAGCTTTTTTTGGGGGCCGGGTATCAGACCGGGTTTTTCGGCAAGTGGCATGTCGGCGACCTCGCTGGAACTCGACCTCTGGATCAGGGCTTTCAGCGCTTCACGGGCATCCTCCACAGCCACGATCTGACGCGCACGCTCTTTCGGCAGGACCAGGTGGCCGACGGCAGGGCTTCGACCGAGAAGATCCTCCAGTCAATTCTTTCGGATGCCGTGTCCTTTATTTCAGAGCGTCGCGAAGCGCCGTTCTTCATCATGTACTCGACGCCGATGCCCCACGTGCCACTACCAAAAGGCTACAGCTACCAGCGTACGCTTTTTCAGATCGATCAGGACGTGGCACGAATCGTCGAGGCTCTTGAAAAGGCGGGAGTTCGCGAGAACACGCTGATTATTTTTGCCTCGGATAACGGCCCCTGGGTCCCGAAGGGCGATTCCACCGGAGAGTCCTGGCCTCACCGAGGCACCAAAGGCTCGACTCTCGAGGGCGGATTCAAAGTGCCGATGGTGGCATCGTGGCCGGCGCGGCATCGCGAGTTGAAGGTGGTCGAGGACATCGTCAGTGGGACGGATTTCTTTTCCACCTTTGCCGAGATGCTCGGCATTCCGAGCGTCGCCTCGAAACTCGCCGAAAGTCGCTCCTTCTGGGCGCGACTGTCCGGAGATCCGGCCTCCGCTCAGGCTCGAAGCCACATGCCGTTTTATTCGGGCTCAAGGCTTGAGGCTCTTCGCGCAGGGCGCTGGAAGTACGACTACGACTCTTCTCGACTTTACGATCTGGAGCGGGATCCTGCCGAGGCACGTGACGTTTCTGGTAATCATCCGGAGGTCGTGCGGCAGTTCGCCACACGCGATGTCCAGAGCATCGGCCAGAGGCTGGGGACGACAGTGCCGTCTTCCTCGCGCACCGTCGATCTGCTCCGGCCCGAGGATGCCGCGCAGTCGACGTTCTACCAGCAGTCGATTCCGCAGCACGGCATCTACTTCAGTCCGGTCGGCACTCACAACCTCGCGCGGGTCGAAGCGCTCGCGTACGAGGGAAGCCCCGACGTGGTTTCGAAGTTCCTGTCGGCGGGCTTGGATGTGAACCGGGTTTTTGAGCGATTCGGCCAGGCCGTCGGTGCCACTGGTGCCAGCGGCGAGTTCAGCGCCAACCTCGCGGCGCTCTGGAGCCTTTCGGGCCAGGTCGAAAAACTTCGCCTCGGCCGTGAGCGCGGAGTAGCTTACGACCTTCGGGTCAAGACCCGGCCCTTCAAACACTCTCGAAAGGCCCGTCTCGCCGAGCATCTTCAGGACGAGATCGAAGCCTGGACCGAGTATGAGCGGCTCTCGGATGTGAGGCATCGCGATTATTTCTCGCGCCACCTCGTACGGCTTCGAGAGGCAGAGGCTCTCGTGCGGCTCAAGTAGTCCGAGCGCGGGCGAAATCGCAGAGGAATCTCGGTCGAGTTTCTGGAGGGTCAAGTTTTTGGCGGCTTCTGCCGATACGACTCCAGATGAGGACTCTGGCGTTTTGTATCGCTTTTCTGAGCGTACTCGCGACTCTCGTTGGTCCAGAGGATGCGCAGGCAGCCCCGAAGCGCCGCGCAGATTGTGCCGACGTTATGGCGGGGCTTGCTGATGTCGCCGTCCCCAAGAGGATCGCGCTGACCGCTGAAGAGCGTCGAGGCGCCGCTCGCATCGAAGAGCTGGCTCAAAGCAAAGAGCAGCTCAAAAGCTACGCGGCCTTCGAGGACCTGAAATCAATTCTCGATGACGCTCCCGAGCTGCTCGACAAGGATCCGGACTCGGCCGTACGTGCAGCCGTCATCATGCTGGTGAGCTCTGATTCTCGATCATTGGTGCTGCTCGAAAAGATCGTTCAGTCGCCGCTCGATTTCTCGCGTGCTTCGCTCTCGGATTCCGAAATTGCCACGATCGCCGATGTACTGCTCGAGTATCGCGAAACCGGCACGAATCTGGGTTTTTTGGGCATGAATTTTCAGCAGCCCTGGATTTATCCCACGCGACTTCCTGAGCTGGAGAGACAACGTGCTGCCCTGGTCTTTCGCACCATGTCCGGTCTCGAGCCTCATGCTCGCGGGCCCGAGCGTGCGAAGTTTCGTCGTTTTCTGGATTTTGCCCGGGTGGAGCAACCCACGCGTTGGGTGATTTCCACGCCCATGCAGCCGCTTCGATGGGCCATGAAGAAGTCTGCGCCTTACGGCGAGGAAGAGGCCGCCGTCTGGGCTCGCAGTTTCCAACGGCTCTTTGGATCGAAAGATCCGCCCCTGGGAGTTGCTCATCGAACTGCCGAAGGGCGTATTCGAATTGTTGCTTCGGATCCGTTCGAAGGAGCCAGAACGGTCACGGCTGGGTACGAGCGCGAGTTCACCGCCGGCGAGTTCAACAAGCTTGCCGCCCGGGCAGGCTCCGACGGCCTGACCTTGGGTGCATCCAGTGGAAAGGGCGGCTTTCGACTTTCGAAGAGGCTCGTGGAGTCTCTGGCAGGCGGCAGTTCCATGGGCAACTCTCCGACTTATGAGAAGTGGGCGAGAGACGGAAAAATCCGAGGCGTGGTTTGGGCGGATTTCGGGTTTGATGCTGCCGATGCGAAGGAAACCCTGAATCAGTATCTGTCGTTCTACCGGGGACAGGGGTTTAAATTTCGCAAAGAGACCGTTTCGGACTTTCCGGCCTGGCTGAAGAAGAAGGTGGCCTCTGGTGAAGTCGATTACCTCGTTCGCGAGGCGCATATTCAAAATGAGATGGCTGTCGTCGAGAAGGGCACGATGATGGTCGGCACCTCTCCGGATGGCGTCCATGAGGTCCTGGTTTTGCTTTCTGAAAAAATGGGTCCCAACGAAGGTTCGAGAATCAAGTGGGATGAATGGGATGTCGCCCTAAAGGCGCGCGCCAATGCGGACCCTGGCAACGACCTTCTCTATTTCGACACGAAATGCAGCGCGTTCTCGAATGCGTGTGCCTTGAATACAAGGCTTCAGTCCAGGAACATGAAGACGATTGCTGCGGACAGCGTGGCAATGACCATGGTCGATGATTCGACCAGTCCGATGCGCGCGATGCTGGAAGGCCTCCTGAATCAGGAAGACTTTTCTGCGATCGATCAACGTCTTCAGAAGGCCCGCAAGCGGTCGGGTGAGCCGTGGAGCGATAACTATATTCTTCCGGGTTCGGCCAGGTACAAGCAGGCCATCGAAAGCGGCTCGTCGCTTCCGGGCGGAGCGGTGGAGTGGGTCGATTAGAATGAGATTTTTCCCTTACTGCGTCCGCAGCTTGGCGTAGTCGATGACCGTGCGGATCATGAAGTGATCTGACGGATTTTCATAGCGCTA
>JBIIXZ010000176.1:0-5646 GCA_044347055.1 Bdellovibrionia bacterium
TGCCGACTGATCCGCTGGACTGTGGCGACGAGCCAGCGCTGCTCTCGGAGCTGGTTCCGTCGGCGTGGATCGGAGTCGGGGCTGATCGGATTCTTTCGTTCAAACGAGTGGAGGCGCGCGCCCGCGAGCTGGGGGTTCCGGCACCGGATCTGGTGATCTTGGATGACGGTCTCCAGCACCTGGCGATTGTCCATGACGTTGAAGTGGTATTGGCGACCAGCGCGCGCCCCTGGCAGAAAATTTTCCGCGAGTGGCCGATGAAGCGGGCGACATGTGCGATCCATGTCTGGACCAAGGGTGGAGTTCCACCATTTCGCGCGCTTGCGCTCCAGCCGTGGATTCGAATGAAATGGAAATCCGAACTTCGCAGTGAGGAGCCGGATGCGAAGCGGCCCTTGTGGCTGGTGACGGGTGTTGCGGAGTCCGAGCAGGTGCGAGCTTCGCTGGAAGCCGCAGGCTGGGAGGTTGCGGCCCATTCGGTATGTCGGGACCACGCGCACTACTCTCGTGCATGGCTCGAAGACCTGGGTGTTCGAGCTGCTTCCGGCGCACTGAGGCTCGCAACCACTGGCAAGGACTGGGTCAAGTGGCGTGCCTTGGGTCTGCAGCTCGACGACGTGGTGGTTTTCGAGCCGGAGATTGTCTGGGACGAAGAGGGGAGGCAGCAATGGCTGCGCATGCTGTGGGCAGAGTGACGCTTCGGATCGTCGGTGTGCTGATGTCCAGGCTTCCCCGAGCTGCTTCGTTGCTGGTCGGATCCATGATCGGGACGGCCCTTTCTCTCCTTCGTTGGAAGCGATCGCTCGTTCGCTCGAATCTCCAATTGGCCTTTCCCGGGGCGACGGCGGAAGCGTTCGACTACCGGGCTCGGCTGGAGTCCGGTTTCTATCTCCATTTCGGCAGGCTGGTGGTGGAACTGCTCTGCCAGTTTGGAAACTGGCGGCGCTGGGTGCTTGAGAATGTGGAGATCTCCGGACTGGAGCACTGGGAGGCGGCGCACGCGCGGGGAAAGGGCGTGATCTTCATCACCAGCCATCTCGGAAATTGGGAGGCAATGGCTGCAGGGTTTTCCATCTCGGGAGCCCACGGGGTCCGCGATCTGCTGATCGTGACGAAGCACCTGAAGCCCGAATGGCTTCATCAGTCCTTTCAAGGAAATCGCCTGAAGGCTGGCGTCCGCGGTACCTACGAGCCGAAGACCATGCGCGAGGTGCTTCGTGAGCTCTCGCGGAACGGAACCGTGGGATTCGTGCTGGATCAATATGCAGGCGCTCCGATTGGAGTGCGCGTGCCTTTTTTTGGAGTACCGGTCGGAACGCTGCTTGCTCCAGCGGTTGTCGCCCGGCGCACAGGGGCTGCCGTGCTCCCTGCATTCTGCTTCCGCGACTCGAACGGACGCCTGAGGGTCCGAGTGGGCAAAGAGTTTTCCTGGCTGACCGGCGCCAATTCGCACGAGGAGCTCGCCAGAAATACGGCGCTCTGGGTCTCCTCGATCGAGGAGTCCGTTCGCAGCCATCCCGAGCAGTGGTTGTGGTCGCATCGCCGATTCAAGGGAGATCTCTCGCCCCTGTTGCCGGAAGAGTGGACGGGGCCCCGCGAGCGCACGTAACGGTGGAAACGTCGTCGACTGTGGGCCATACTTTGAGGCATGTCTCGGTCTCGATGCGTGATTTCCGTCATTTTTTCGACAGCCCTGTGCTTTCTTGTTGCGGGCTGCGCCAGCAGCGGGTCCCTTCATCGAATCGAAGATGCGCCACTGCTTCCGCAGGAGGCTGGCAAAGACATCCGGAAGTTTGAGGTGCGCGAGCAGGTTTTGGTGGAGGAAAAGCCGGCTCCGCAGCCGGAGCCTCGCCGGAAATCCAGGGGGCAAAAAACTGGAAAGCTCACCAAGTCCTTTGAATATCCGAATCGGCGCCCCAAGTCCGATCCGATCTGGGTGGGTGAGCAGGCGATTTACGACATCCAGTATCTTGGAGTGAACGCGGGGCAGTTCTCGATCAAGATTCTTCCGTTCAAGCAGATCAATGGCCGCAAGGTCTACCACGTGTTTGGAGAGGCGAAGAGCAGCAAGATCTTCAGCCTGTTTTATTCGCTTCGAGATACGATCGAGACCTTCATCGATTACGAAGCGATTGCGCCACATCGATTCCATATCGTGCTCGATGAGTCGAAGCAGAAGCGTAACTCGTTGGAGCTGTTCGATTCCGAGAAGGGCGAGACCTTCTTCTGGAACCGTTGGAATCACCACAAGCGCGGTTATGTCGAGATCAAGGACTACTTTCCAATGCAGCCGCTTTCGCAGGACAGCTTGTCGTCCCTTTTTTATCTGCGCACAGTGGACCTGTCGGATGGCGCAGTGGCCAAGTTTCCAGTGATTTCCGAGGGAAAGAACTGGGATGCCGAGGTCAGCGTGATTCGAAGGGAAATGCAGGATACGCCGATGGGCAGGGTCCGTACCGTCGTGCTCAAGCCCGAGACGAAGTACCAGGGAATCCTGAAGAAGCAGGGCGACAGCTTCGTCTGGTTGACCGACGATGATCGCAGGCTGCTCGTTCGGCTGGAGGCCAAGGTCAGGATCGGTACGGTGGTGGCCGTGCTGCGCTCATTCCAGCCCGGTCATCGCGAGGTGCCCTCGGACATCGTGCCGACGGCGGTTTCTCCAAAGGAATCCAGTGCCGACGAGTTGCTTCCGCCCGCCCGAAAGGTCCGGGCTTCCGCGGGGACTGCCCAGCGATGAGGATCCTTGTCCGCGCTCCCAATTGGATTGGCGATCAGCTGATGGCCTATCCATTCTTCCATTATCTCCGCCGAAAGTACCCCAACGCGCGAATAGCGGTAGCTTGCGTGCCCTGGGTCGCGGATCTTCAGTTTCGCAATCTCGTGGATGAGGTGTTCGTCGTTCATCCGCCCGCCGCCCACCAGCGTTCAGCGCTCGCTCGCCTTCGAGTGGTGGATGAGGCGGCGCGCGAAGTTCGTAGAAAGGGACCCTGGGATCTTGGATTCGCCTTGCCGAACTCATTCGGAACCGCATGGTTTCTGTGGCGCTCTGGCTGCGCGCGACGCGTCGGATACGCCGCCGAGGCCCGACGCTGGCTTCTGACAGATCCTCTCGAGTGGGCACCTGCAGAAGGCCTTCATCGAGCGCAGGCCTACATCCAGCTCATTTACCGCGCAGTAGGAAGCAAGGTTGCCATGGTTCCGGACGTTCGGAAGTTCTGGACGCTCCCTCCCGAAAACGAATTGGATCCTCCGATTCGTGGCGAAGTCGACGCCTTTCCTGCGGAGCTTGCATGGCCCAAGGCGGTCGGGATGGATCCTCCGTCCGAGCCGTACTGGGTGATGGCTCCGGGGTCGATGGCCGACTCACGTCGATGGGGTGAGGAGCAATTCGTGACTCTCGCCCGTGAAGTGGTGCGAGAAACGGGTTGGAGTGGCGTGATCGTCGGGGGCCCCAAGGAAGCGCCGATCGCTGAACGCCTGAAGCAGGATCGTTCGCTCCAATTGAAGGACTGGACGGCGAGAGGTCCGATCACCGATCTATGGAGGGTTCTTCGCGGCGCGAGGTTCACGGTCGCCAATGATTCCGGGATTGCCCACCTGTCGACACTGCTCGGGTCACCCACCTACATCGCCTGGGGTGCAGGAGACCCCCGCCGCACTCGTCCTCTCGGACCCAGCGTCGTCCAGATCGAGGTCAATGCCGTCGACTGCTGGCCGTGTGAGAAGAACTCCTGCGAGAAGAGGGGCGACGACCACTTGGCCTGTATCCGCGGGGTCAAGGCCTCGCATGTCTGGACGCAGATACGACGCGGCGTGCTTGGCGGGATGCCCCGGCATGGACAGGAGCTCGAGTCCGATGTCGAATGCTGAGTCGATCGAAGGACTTTCGGAGTCGCTGCGCGGGACGCTCAAGCCGTTGATCATCTGCCTGTCGCGCTACTGGGGGGGGCTTGAGCAGACCGCCTTCAATGATCTGGCCGACTTCGTCTCGTGTGATCTGCCTGTCAGGATGGTGTGCCTCCAGGATACCCCGCTGCAGGAGGAGGTTGCCTCACTTCAGGTACGCCACCCGAAGCTGGAGCTGGTCGCGCTGACGGATCGCCCACGTGATGTCCTTGATCTCCATTTTCGCCGGTTTCTGCGGGAGCAGATCTCGGATGGAGTGAACTTGGTGCATTCGCATCACACTTCGCTGCTGAGTTCGCTTTCGCCCTGGCTGCTCTCCTACCCGCGAATCGCGCTTCTGGCTTCGCGCTATCTGATGACTGCGAACGACAAGCATGATCTCTTTCATCGCCTTGTCTACGGAAGGCTGGATTCGCTCCTCGTGACTGGCGAAGCCTTGAAGCAGAACGTGGTGGAAACCCATCCCATCAAGGATCGGCGCGTCCGCGTGGTGAATCCGGGACTGGACTGTTCTCGTTTTGATCCCGCCCTGGTGAACGCTGCATCACGCAGGCAGTCGTGGAGTGCCGATGAGCGCACGGTGGTGATCGGAACCGTGGGAAGAATTCATCCGGAAAAGGGCCAGGAGATCTTTCTCAAGGCTGCGGCGGGACTCCTCAAGGACAGCTTCACCGGCAGGAGCGACGGGCCACCGCTCAAGTTCGTGCTCGTCGGAGAGGAGGCGCGAAAGGCAGGAACGCCGTACCTTCAGGAGCTTCAGCAGATCGTGCGTCAGTTTCGAATCGAGGACCATGTCGTGTTCGAGGATTATGACGACCACGTTGCCGAGACGATGCAGGGCTTTGATATTTTCGTGATGCCCGCCCGTCGCGAAAGCATCGGACTGGTCGCGCTCGAAGCGATGGCCATGGAATGCCCCGTCGTCCTTTCCGACGCGGGCAGCGCCCGTGAGGTGGTGGGAAACCAGGAGTATGGGCTGACGTTCCGCCCGGACGATGCCTTTGATCTCCAGCGCAAGCTGCGGGTCCTCGTCGCCGATTCGGAGCGAAGGTCTGAAATGGGCCGCCTTGCTCGGCAGCATGTCGTGAAGAATTACGACCGCTCGCTCCGGTTGCAGCGGACCCTCGAGATCTACGATCGCTGCCTGCGCGTTCGGCAAGCCTTCTGACGCCGACGCAGGCGGCCTGAATCGTTGGGGTTTTTGCCCCCGGTCTGACTGGTTGACAGAAATGCTCAAAATAGCCTATACCCTCAAAACCTTGGGGATTTTCCCCTGGGGTGATTTCCAGCTTCAAGCTGCGTTGCGGCCTGCCGGAAACACCCTCTAGAAAGGCCAATCAATAACAAATGGTCAGTAAGCAAACCGCCGGGTCTGAGGCTGCCGGCAAGTCAGTGAAGCCTCTGAATAACCAGAAGTGGATGGAAGAATTTTCGGATTACGCGGGCGAAGAGTCCGTGAAGAAGGTTTCTTCCGGTGATGAAGATTTCGCCGAGCTGTTCGAAGCATCGCAGCAGCAGCAGGAAATCAAGGAAGGCGAAGTCGTTGACGGCACCATCGTCAGCCTCTCTCCGGAGTGGGCCACCGTCGACATCGGCTACAAGTGCGAAGGCCTTGTGCCGCTCCAGGAATTCAAGGACGCCCAGGGCGTCGCGCACGTGAACGTCGGCGACGTCGTCGCCGTCTACCTTGAGCGCATGGAAATGGAAAACGGCTTCATGCTCCTCTCGAAGGACAAAGCC
>JBIIXZ010000028.1:0-18064 GCA_044347055.1 Bdellovibrionia bacterium
ATCACCGCATCGAGGCGCGGAGTGGCGTCGGCGCGAATGCTCTTCACGAAATGCGTGAGCTCAGGCTTCCCCGGCGAGTTCGCGCTGTGGATGACGAGGATGAAAACATCCGCCTGGTCGCCGATCTGGTCGCGAACCTCGCGATAGGTTTCGACCGGATCACGGAAACAGAAGTCGCTGACGTTTGCAGCGGTCGTCATGGACGCAGTCGAGGGATGATCCATTCCGATCAGGGCCACCCGAAGTCCGCCGTAATCCCGAATCAAATACGGGCTCAGGAACCCGGGACGGCGCGCCTTTTTCCAGTCGATCACGGCCCGCGACGGAGCCGCGCACGAGTTGCTGGCGACCTCCACGATCTCTCCGGTCCTCGAATCCACGAGAGACTGACGAAGGTAGGTGTTCGCGGAGAGGAGCGGAAACTTCACCTTGGCGGCGAGCTCCTCGATCACTTCGCGTCCGTTTTCTCCCGGCTCGGTGGCACGGTCCTTCAACCAGCCCTTCGGACCAAAGTCATAATCATGATTTCCTGGAACGACAGCATCGTATCCCACTTCGTCCATGGCCGAGAACACGAGCTCGCCCTCGTTCGTGTTGCTGATCAGGGTGCCTTGGAACTGGTCTCCGGCATCGACGACGAGGACGCGACCTCCGGCCGATTCAATCGCCTTTTTGGTCGAGCGGATCACGCCTCCCCAGAACGCCATGCCCCCGATGGGCTCTCCCGTGGTGCGGTACTTGGAAGGCTCGACACCGCCATGAATGTCATTCGTGGCCAGAATCGTGAGTCGTACTTCGCCCGAAGCCCCGAGAGGCGGCAGTTGGCTCTTGTCGTAGATTCCGCCTCCCAGCAGCTTTTGAGGCAGACCCGGGCTGGACGATGCCACCGAGGGAGGTACTGTCGAGGAGCACGCTGCGGTGATCCCCAACGACAGGAGGAGACCCACCAGACGACGAGACGAGGAGGCAATCATGGGCGGGGACCCTACTCAATCCGACCTATTTAGGCAAGTATTCCGCCCCGGCCGCGAGGTATCTGGAATCACGAGAAAATCTGCTATCGCGGGCGCCCGATGGCGGTCATTTTCGAGGCCATCTCGCAGAATCCGGCACCGCTCTCGAGAGTGGTCAGGTACCGCGGCGGGTGCTTCAGCCGGTCCGCAAACGCACGCAGATTGGCAACCCCCACCGAGTGCTCGAACCGCTGGAACAGGGGCTCGTCGTTCGGAGAGTCGCCGATAAAAAGCCACTGGTCCGCCGCCGGCAAACCGAGCTCCTGCCCCGAGCTCTTCAGCAGGTGGGTAAACCCCGAAAACTTGTCGTAGTCGCCGAACCACGCATTCACATGGATGCTACTGACTTTGGCGTGGGCCCCTTCCCGCTCGCAGAGCGAGACGAGGCGGTCGACATCCTCGCGAGGCCATGCGGGCACGTCCTCACAAAAATCAATCGCCAGGTCGTACTCGCGATAGGCCTGATCCGACGCCCAGCGGGCATGGGGAAATTCGCCCAGGACGACGCGCCCCAGCTGTTCAATCCTGGCCTTCGGGCTCGCGGGCGCGTTCGGCGTCGTCACTCGCCCACGCCTGCCGTCCTTCATGAAGAACGAAAAGGCGCCGTTTTCTCCGACCACTGCATCCACGGGCCAGAATCGCGCGATCAGGTCGCACCAGCCGGCGGGACGGCCCGTAATCGGAACCACGACATAGCCTGCGGCCTTGAGCTGCCAGAGCGCCGCATACGCATCGGGGGTGAGCTTTCCTCGGGTCGAGAGCGTTTCATCAATATCGAGACAGATGCCCTTCACTGCGGAAAGGTCTGCTTCGGAAGCCTCGCTCCAGGGAGTCAGGGGTCGAGTCATGAGCGATCTCCGAGGTTACTGAAAGGTGTACAGCACTCCGCCGGACAAGGTGCTCTCGGCGTTGTTGATGCCGATATTGAGCTCGAGAGAATACGCGACCTGGCGGCTCATGTGAAAAAACGATCCCACGGCCACGGCAGAGCTGACCTGAAAGCGACCGTCGCGGATGGAAAAGCCATAAGGCAGCGAGAAGAACGGCTCCACATCACCGCCCGGGTTCGAAAACCTGTTGTGAATGTACGGAAGGAGAACGGCCTCGAGGCGCCCCTGTGTCGCCGGATCGCCTACGGTATCGGTGACGCCGGTTCCGGCGCTGCGAATACCCACCCGGTAATACATCGTCTGCAGACCAAGCCCGATACCGGGCTGGCCGTCGGTATCCGGAAAAAAGTCGGCAGTGATGTTCGCTCCGATCCGGAACTGGCGAGGCCCCCCGCCCGTCCCAATGATGAAAGAAGCATTGGAGAGTTCATTGAGTCCCTGTGAAAACCGAAAATTAGCCCCGAAGCCGGCACCGCTGCTGAGGACAAACTCAGGCTCCAGGCCCAGAGCCGACTGGCCCGGCTCCAGATATCGCACCACATTGAAAACCGACGCGCGGGCATCCGCCGCGCCCAGCAAGGCCAGCCAGAGGAACGACGCGCCGAGAACCGATCGCAGAGCATTCACGGAGAATTTCATGGTGCTTCAGGTGTACCGCGACGGTGCTCTTGCGAAAAGCCAGAACTCGTGGAATAGACAGGACACTTCCGTCCTGTGGTGACTATAGCTCAGTTGGTTAGAGCACCGGATTGTGATTCCGGGGGTCGCGGGTTCAAGTCCCGTTAGTCACCCCATTTTAAAAAACCCCAGGGTCCATGACCCCGGGGTTTTTTTCTTTGCGAGAGGCCCGAGATGGATCTCGACCCTCCTCTGTCCGAAGTCAGGAAACGCCCAGCTTCGAGCTGTTCTGCTGCAGCCAGGTCATGTTCATGCCCGGAACTTTCCTGAGCTGGTCCGGCGAGCTGAAGTCTCCATGATCGTCACTGTTCTCCACGATCCGCTCTGCCTCCTGCTCACTCAGGCCCATCGCCACGAAGTCATCCTTTCCCATGCGGTTGATGTCGGCTCTGGCCTGCTTCTGCTCGACGGTCGGGATTCGTTCCTTGTCCGTCTCGCGCTTGGTCGTGGTCGTTTCCTTCTGAACGGTCACGTCGGCCTGTCCTTTTTCCTGTTCGGGACTGGTATCCAGCTGGCCCGGACTCTGGCGAGTCACCGACTGCTCGGTGTCGCGAGTTTCGGTATCGCTTCGACCCGCCTCACGGCGGCTCGACTCGTTGCGGGTACATGCAGAGGCAACCAAAGTGGTCGCAAAAACCATCAAAACGGCCTTCTTCAACATCGCTCTTTTCCTCCATTCGGGCGGCTGATTGAAATGCTCTGCTTCAAACGCTTCAACAAGCACGCCAGCAAGCCCATTTTTCCGGTCGGCTAGCCGGAGCCGCAGCAGTCGGCCAGGAGCTTGAACCGAATCACCGCTTGTCGGTTTCAAGCACGGCATGGGATAGCCGTCTCACGCTGTATCCATGAAGATCCATAACCACCTTCCATTACTGCTGTCGTGCCTCGAGCGTTGGAGGACCCTTCCCTCCCGCCGCCAGTTCGACGAAGAGTACGCGCTTCCTCTTTCTCAGTCGGTGGGTGATTTCTTCGACGATTATCATGACGTCCTCGAGCACCTGCCGTGGGGCCAGTACCGAGCCCACACGCTTCGAATCGATCCGCAGGACATCGAACATCGCTTTCGAACGCATCAAGCCGCCGTCGAGTCACTCTTCGGAATTCCCCTTCACGGTGATGCCTTCCTGATCGGCACGTTTCACGGCATGGACGGGTACGCGCGCTTCGAAGGCGGCACGCACGAGGTGTTCCTCGGCGTGGACGAGAACTTCCATCGCGGCTACCTCGACATCCTGATGGTCCATGAGCTCACGCATGTGGCCCGCGAATCGCGTCCGGAGGTCTGGACCGGGTTCGGGCTCAATCCACGAATGACCAATGCCGAGTTCCGCGAAAAGCAGCCCGTGATTGAACACCTCTTTGGCGAAGGGTTCAGCTGCGCGGTCTCGGAGCTTCTCGTTCCGGGCGAGCCGGTTTGGGAATACGTCTACCAGACGACCGAATCGATCGAGGAACTCCACGCCCATCGGCGGGTGATCGAGCGCCTCATCCAGTCGGAGCTGCGCCGGGAGGACGGCGATTACGGCAACCTCTACTCGATCCAGCCCGCCTACGCGCACTACTATTGGGCCATGCAGTGGGTGAAAACTCTGATCCGAGAAAGAGGAGCCGGCGACCCACGGACACTCCTCTCACGCTGCTCGAAGGATTTCATCGAGCATGCGCTCGCTTTCCGCCTCTGAAGACCGCGCCTTGCACGTTTTTTCGGCATGGCAAGAAACGAACTTCAGGGCGTGAAGGTCGCGGTCCTGGCGACTGATGGATTTGAACAGGATGAACTCATGCAGCCGGTCGAAGCACTTCGACAGGCCGGCGCCGACGTCGAGGTGCTCGCTCCGAACTGCGGGACCAATGGAAGAATCCAGGCATTCCACCATCACGACAAAAGCATCCAGGTCAGCGTGGATGAGGACCTCGGGGCCGCCAATCCTGATGGCTATGACGCATTGCTGCTGCCCGGCGGGGCATTGAACGCCGATTCGCTCCGAGTGAACGACCGGGCCCGCGAGTTCGTCAAAAGCTTCCAGCAGAGGCAAAAGCCCATTGCTGCGATCTGCCATGCGCCCTGGCTCCTTGCCTCGGCCGGCATCCTCAAGGGCCGGCACGTGACGAGCTATCACACCATCCAGGATGACCTGAGGAACGCCGGTGCTCGGTGGAGCGATCGAGAGGTGGTCGTCGACGGAAATCTGGTGACGAGCCGGCAGCCATCGGACATCCCGGCATTCAATCGCGAGCTCATTCGCCTGTTCTCGTCTGCAAAGGCCGAGAAAAAGATCACCGAAAAAGCCGCGTCCTGAGGAGAGGATCCATGCCACGAAAAATCGCAGTGCTCGTAGGAAGTCTCCGGCGCGAATCCTACAGCCGGAAGATCGGGCTCGCGCTCATCGGGCTTTCATCACAGGACCTCGAACTGGAGCTCATCGAAATCAGAAACCTGCCGCTCTATGATGAGGATCTCGACGAACAGCCCCCCGAGGAATGGGTGAAGTTCCGCGATCGCATTCGCGCCTCCGACGGAGTGCTCTTTGTCACGCCGGAATACAATCGATCCATTCCAGGCGTCCTCAAGAACGCCCTGGATGTCGGCTCACGTCCGTACGGAGACAGTGCCTGGCAGGGAAAGCCCGGAGCCGTCGTCAGCGTTTCTCCCGGGGCACTGGGAGGCTTTGGCGCCAACCATCATCTTCGCCAGTGTCTGGTCTTTCTGGATGTTCCCTGCATGCAGCAGCCGGAGCTCTACCTCGGCACGGTATCGCGCCTGCTCGACGAACAGGGCGCCGTGAGCGATGCGGCGGCTCGCGGGCACCTGGAGGAGTTCATTCGCGCCTATGAGCACTGGATCCAGACGATCATCGGCAAGGAGCAGCGTTCCGCTGCCTGAGCTCACTGTCCGATGATGGCTTTTCTGCCTTCCAGAAAGATCATCGTGGAGACGAGGCCGTCCACGATCCTGACGGCCCGAGGACTATAGATGAACCGAAGCCCGGAGTTCCGCAGGCAGGACTCGAATGCCAGCTTGGGAAGCTTCTGGAACACGAAACGGTCGACCAGGTCACCCTTGGGAATCATGAGCACGGCGTAACCAAGGGTATAGGCACCGATGCTCTTCACATCCTCCACTCCAAAAAGCTCATACACTCCCGCCTGGAGCGAGACCGAACCGCCCACTGTGCCGAGGCGGACCGCATACCTTCGGATCGAGGCCTGGTTCCTTGAAATCATCCAGTAGCTGCTGGCGCTCTTGAACAAGGTATTCACCAGAGGCGAGACGAAGTCCGCCGCCAGGACGTTCATTCGGGCAACATCGACGAAACGTTCGGGAGCAGTCATGGCGATTCCGCCAAACGTCAGTCCTGCAGTGTTGAACATGGAGTCGAGGACGAACTTTCCGCCCTGGGTGTTCTTGTCGAGGATCTTCGCGCAATCAATGACGCGCGCCTGGTCGCCACCGGTGACAAAAGCCTTCGCGAGCTGGTGCTCGGAAAGCACCTGCTCTCCCCCTTCGGAAGCCTTGAGTTCGCGCTCGATGGCGCGCACTTCCTCCAAGGTCGGATCCACTCCCGAAGTCTGGTCAAAGACAAAGGTCCTCGACCGCTTCGAACCTCCGAACCTCCACCACGAAGAACGCGCCTTTTCGGCGTAGCGCACTTCGCCGGCCTCTCGAAACGGAATCAGCTCCGCCGACGCTGCCGAGCCCTGGACCACGGCAAACCCCGGACTTCCACGATCTGCGGCAACGGGAGTTCGCGAAAAATACAGCCGATCATCCGCGGTCACGACGTAGTAAAGCCTCGCACCCTCGTCCTTCTTCAGGTCAAGGAGTGCCTGTGCGCTCGGTCGTTCGAGCGGCGCAGCAAGAAGCTTTGGCGAACCGAGATAGCGATCAAACGACTCATGGAGCCGGGCCATGAGGCGGGCGCAGTCCTCGCTCGACCACGCAAACGCGGCGCTTCCGATGCCGCAGGCCAGCACCAGGCCCGTCCACTTCCTCTGCACGCTCATCATCGGGCCGCTCCCATGCTCTGATGGTAAACGAGCTTGCCGAGTCCCGCGACACTCGCTTTCAGGTCTCCGCTTGGACAGCATCACCGTCATGGACTTAACGGACCCCGTCACGCTTTTGGCCTCGGGTCGCCAGATTCCACCGCTTGCCTTTCGATCCGGACCGTTGTGAGCTGCCCGCATGCTTCTGCGCGCTGCCCGATGGATCACGACCGCTCTCCTGATCGTTGCCTTTCACTCCCCCGCCCGAGGTGCGCCCGAACCACGCACCCCGGTCCTGATCATCGGCGGAGGCGTCGCAGGCATGGCCACCGCCTGGCACCTGCAGAAGGCAGGAATCGCCTTCCAGCTGCTGGAAATGTCTCCACGTCTCGGCGGCCGCATGCGCACCGCTTCGTATCCCGATTCGGGTACGGCCGAGATCGGCCTCGAGGAGTTCTGGGAGGGCAATCCCCTGCTCGAGATCATGCGTGAATTGAAGCTGCCGCTCGAAAAATCCGCGAGTTCATTCTCCAGCGTCGTCCTGGATGGAAAGGTGCACGCGTTCACCCAGGACACCAATACCGACTTCCTCAGGTCCGTCCTCTCGGGCGCAGAGCTTCAGGCATTCCAGGCCTGGGATGCCGAAGCGGGCAGGCTCCAGGAAAAGCTCCGGAAACGTCCTCTGCCTGCCGATCTGCTGGCGCTCAAGGATCTCTCGTTCGAAGCGTGGGTGACGCAGAAGAGATTCGGACTTTCGAAAAAGGCCCAGCAGTTCATTCGCCAGCAGTCGGAACCGGAATACGGCACATCCTGGACGCGGATCAGCGCGCTGGACGGCATCGCCGAGTGGCGAATTTTCCAAGGCAAGGGAATGCAGTCGTTCCACCTGGTTCGCGGCAACCAGACCCTGGCCGAAGCCATCGCAGACCATCTCGGCCGCTCGAGGATCCTCCTCAACACGCAGGTGACGAATATTCATTTCAAGGGCGACCACGTCGAAGTCATTGCGACGAACACCGCCTCCTCGGAACAGAAAATCTTCCGGGCAGAGCATGTGGTCAGCACGATTCCGCTGTTTCGACTCCATGAAATCCAGTTCTCGCCCGAGCTTCCCGCCAAGCGACAGGAAGCCATCCAGACGCAGAGCTGGGGATCGTACTTCACCGCACACGTCTTCGTGGACCGCGCGGCGGACAAATTCTGGAAGGTGCTCGGACCGGAGGCACTGCCCATCCTGACGGGATCCTCCGTCGGAGTCGTCTACGAGGGATACTCGCCGAAAACTGCGGGATACCGGCTCCTGAACCTGCTGATCACGGGCGATTACGGCGAAGCGTTCAATGCTCGCACCATCTCTTTTGATTCGGTCGGCAGCCAGATCCGGGCAGGCTTCGAGAAGCTTTGGCCCGGATTCTCGAAGCACATCCAACGAATGACCTTCTACCGCTACCACCCTCGCGCCATCGCCGGTTGGCCGGTAGGCCGGTCGCGCTTTGATGCGGCCTCGGATCTCATGCGGACCCCCGAGGGCAGGCTGTACTTCGCGGGCGATTTCACTGAAGGGACGCATTCCGATGATGCAGCCCGATCCGCGCTTCGAGTCGTGGCGCAGATCACCGAGGCTCGTCGTAAGAAATGAAGGCATTGAATCACGCTCACTCGCGTCCTATTCTGGAAATCATGAAAATCCTTCAACTTTCCTTCATTCCTCAGTCCTCTGATTTTGCCCTCCTCACCCTGCGTCTCTGGCTCGGCTTCTCGATGCTGGTCCTCCACGGCTGGGGAAAATTCATGGGCTTTTCAACGATGGCCGGGCAGTTTCCGGACCCCATCGGCATCGGATCCACGGCAAGCCTTGCACTCGTGGTTTTTTCCGAACTCTTCTGTTCGGCGCTCATCGCTTTCGGTTTCCTGACCCGCTTCGCTGCGCTTGCCCTGGCGATCACGATGGCTGTGGCCTTCTTCAAGCAGCACGGAGGAATGCTGAGCGGTGAAGGAAGCGGTGAACTCGCCTTCATCTATCTCGCCGGCTACGTGGCGCTGTTTTTTTCGGGTCCCGGAAAGTTTGCTTTCGAAAAGCACTGATCGATGGAAAACGCGCGCGAGATCATCGTCATCGGGGCCGGACTGGGTGGGCTAGCCGCAGCTGCCGAGCTGCGAGGTCGCGGGCATGACGTGCTCGTCATCGACAAGGGGCGTGGCGTCGGCGGCCGGATGGCCACACGCCGCGTCGGCAATCTCCGGATGGATCATGGGGCGCAGTTTTTCACGCTCCGCGATTCGCGCATCGAGGCACTCCTTGCCCCTCTGATGACCGGTGGAGAGGTCTTTCAGTGGTCACGAGGATTTCCGGAATGGCGCAACGGAGCGATCCACCCCAGGCCAGAGGGCCATCCTCGCTTTGCCTGCCGCTCCGGAATGAGCGCGCTGGCGAAGTTCCTCGCGAAGGACCTCGACCTGGCCCTCGGCGAAGCGGTCACGTCGGTGAAGCGCGAACGAGATCTCTGGGTCCTCGAGCTTGCGGGCGGCACCCGGTTTCAGGCGCGAACCCTGCTCATGAACACTCCTCCCGCCCAGCTGCTGCCCCTCGTGGAAGCATTTCTGGACGAGCACTCCCGCAGGACGCTGGCAACCCTGGAGATGGATCCGACCTGGGCGGTTTTCGGCGAGGTGGATCGTGATCCCGAACTTGGCGGCGTCGCCCTCGAATTCCATCAACATCCGATTTTTCGATTCATTGCCCGCGACCACACTCGGCGGATGCCAGGCCAGCCTCCGTCGCTGGTAGCCCACTGCAATGAGCGCTGGTCGAGGGAGCATCTGGACTCCACTCCGGCCGAGGTTGCGGAAGCAGTTTCGAGCGAGCTCCTTCGGCTGCTCGGGGTGCGTTTCATCGAGTCTCCCCAGGTGCACCGCTGGAAGTTTGCCACTCCGGCCGGCTCACTGGGAGCGGACTGCCTCTGGAGTCCCGCGCAACGTTTGGGAGCATGCGGCGACTGGTGCCTCGGCGGACGAGTCGAGGGCGCGATCCTTTCGGGCCGCGCGCTTGCCGAAAAAATCTAAACGGGCGACTTCAAAAGAGCTGCGCAGCTTCTCGTATTCCACCAGCAGGATCCGCTAGGGTCGAGTCCATGATCGACTATGGACTGATCGGAAATTGCCAGGTCTCCGCGCTCGTCTCGAAATCCGGCTCCATGGACTGGCTGTGCCTGCCTCGTCCGGACAGTGATCCGGTGCTCGGTCGACTCCTCGACGACGAGGGCGGACACTTCTCGATCGAGCCTGCCTCGGAGATCCGAAGCTCGCGCCAGTATTACGTCGACAACACCAATATCCTGGTCACCGAAGTCGAAACGATCGAGGGTGATGCCTACCGAATCACCGATTTTGCGCCTCGATTCGAACAGCATGGGCGACTCTACCGACCGCCCGGCGTCCACCGCATCGTCGAGCCGATCCGCGGGCGTCCGATCGTGCGCGTTCAATTCATGCCCGTCGAGGGCTGGACCAAGGTTCCGGCAGCGCCGATTCGAGGAAGCAGCCACCTTCGCTTCGACTTTCGCTCCAGCTCGCTCCGGCTCACCACCTCGATGCCGCTGACCTATCTCATCGAAGGCACCGCATTCAGCCTGCAGGAGAAGCTGTATTTTGCGGTCACCTGGGGCAGCGCGATGGACTCCGATCTGGCTGAGGCAATCGAGAGCCAGCTCACGCGGACCGCCACGTACTGGAGGAACTGGGTCAAGCACTGCTCCATCCCCAGCCAGTTCCAAAGAGAGACCATCCGCTCTGCGCTCGCGCTCAAGCTCCATTGTTATGAGGACACCGGCGCGATCCTCGCCGCGACGACGACGAGCCTTCCGGAGGAACATGGAAACCAGCGCAACTGGGATTATCGGTTCTGCTGGCTCCGCGACTCGTACTTCGTGCTCTCGGCCTTTCACAACCTTGGCCACTTCGAGGAAATGGAAGGCTTCCTGAAATTTCTTCTCGGCATCGCCGAACGCCAGGGCGATGACCTCGCGGCGCTTGCGCCGGTGTATTCGCTCGATCGCGAGCTGCCGCTTCCGGAAATGATCCGAGCTGCATGGCGCGGACATCGAGGGAGTGGCCCGGTTCGCACCAACAACCAGGCCGCCGAGCACGTGCAGAATGACGTTTATGGCGAGATGATCCTGACGCTGAGCCCGATCTACTTCGATGAACGGTTCGTGCACCTGAGAAATCGAGACCACGATCGACTGATGGCGAGGCTGGCACTTCTTTGCAGCAAGTCGATCTCGCAGCCGGATGCGGGACTCTGGGAACTTCGGAACGGCTGGCAGGAACACTCCTTCACGAACCTGATGTGCTGGGCGGGACTCGAACGCGGATCGAGGATCGAGCGCGTGAGAAAAATGGCGGAGGCTGCGCTCTCATTGGATTCCGAGGCAAAGCGGGCGCTGGAGGCACTGAACCGCGCCACCAGGCAGGGCGCGCTCCGGAACGGCCCGACGGATGACAGCTTTGATTCCGCCCTGTCACTGGCTGCAGTTCTTCGACATCCGGATCCGAAGATCGCGCTTGCCACGATCCGCGACATCCAGAAGCACCTCTCGCTTGGGGCGGAGCGGCCGCATCGCTCGTTTCTGTATCGCTACCGAAGACAGGATGATTTCGGCCAGCCTGGATCGGCATTTCTCATCTGCTCCTTCTGGGTGGCACAGGCCCTTGCCCGCCTCGGCGAGCGTGACGAAGCCCGCGCCATCCTCGAGGACGCGACGCGCGCTGCCAACGAGGTCGGGCTTTTTGCCGAGCACTTCGATCCGGAACGGGGAGTCCAGCTGGGAAATTTCCCACAGGCCTACTCGCACGTGGGCCTGATCAACGCCGCTTTTGCCGTCAGTCCCCCCTGGAGTGAAATCTTGTAAGAGCCGTTTTGCCGTGTGAGGCTCGACCTGATGAAGAAGCAGCCCTTCGCTCGACGCCTCTCGTTCGCTCTCGCCGGAATCGCCCAGACTGCCAGATCGGAAGCCAGCTTTCGAACCCAGCTCATAGGAGCTCTCGCCGCTCTCTCGCTGCTCGTCATCCTCCGGCCCGAGCCCATCTGGTGGGCCCTTCTGGCCCTGACGACTGCCGGCGTCCTGTCGGCTGAACTCTTGAATACGGCTCTCGAGCTCACGCTCGACCGAATCCATCCGGAGCACGATCCTCGGATCGGACTTGCCAAGGACTGCGCTGCCGGAGCCGTGCTCGTCTTCAGCCTGGCGTCACTCGGCGTCGCTGCGGCTCTGATTGCACACGCCTGGCCTCGCGCCTGAATCCCACGCTTTACTGAACCGAAATCGAGGGCTTATGCTCGGCGCATGCTTCCTCGCTTGCTTGTCATCCCTGCCGTCCTAATTGCCGCCATCAGCCTGGGCTCCTGCTCTCCTCGAGCCCTGAATGCCCCGACGCGCGGTGCCTCACGATATGCCATCTCGACTCAGGGAGAGGCGGCGTCGCGCGCCGCCGAGGCCGTGCTCCGCGATGGTGGAAACCTGTTTGATGCTGCGGTCGCGGCCTCGTTCGTCATTTCCGTCGAGCGCCCCCACAGTACCGGCATCGCGGGCGGCGGCTTCTGGCTCTCTCATCACGCGGCCACCGGAAAGCTCGTCGCGCTCGACTTTCGCGAGCGGGCCCCTTCGAAAATCCAGCTGCCTCGGAAGCTTCTCAAACAAAACCCCGAAGGAATCACCCAGCTGCTGCAGGACACGCCTCTGGGCGCCGGCACTCCCGGTTTCGTTGCGGGAATGGGCGAAGTCCATCGCCGCTACGGCAGGCTGCCGTGGGCGCGCCTGATCCAGCCGGCAATCGATCTCGCCGAAGGCGGCTTCACGATCTATCCGGATCTTGCCGAGGCCCTGGCAGATCGTCGCGACGTGCTGGCTCGCGATCCGGATGCTGCGCGAATCTTCCTGCACGCCGACGGGTCACCCCGAAAGCTCGGAGAGACGCTCCTCCAGAAGGACCTTGCGGCAACCCTTCGACTGATCGCAAAGGACGGTGCTGACGCATTCTACCGCGGCGACATCGCGCGAAAGATCGCCGCCTGGATGAAGACGCGGGGCGCGGCTCTCTCCGCTGAGGATCTGCGAAACTACAAGGTCATCGAACGCGCTCCCGTGGTCGTCGATGCGTTTCAGCGTCGAATTGCCGTGATGCCGCCTCCCAGCTCCGGGGGCATCCACCTTCCTCAGATGCTTCGGCTCCTGGAATCGGAGCGCGAAGACATGCGCCGCTGGGGCGCGAGCGATGAGCGCACTCTGCATCGGGTTGCCCAGGCCATGCAGCTGGCCTACGCCGACCGAGCCCGCTATCTCGGCGATCCGGATTACACACGGGTTCCGCAGCAGCTCCTGCTGAGTCGCGAGTACCTGTCTGAGCGCCGCAAGCTTTCCTTTGGTGATCGGGCGATTCCGGCACAGTCGCTCACTCCGCTCTCGCCCGAGGCCTGGCGAAGACTCCAAACGCTTCTGGGCGAGCACACGGAAACGACGCATCTGTCCTTCCTCGATGGTGATGGCAATGCCATCGCCACGACTCAGTCGATCAATGGCTGGATGGGCTCCGGCCAGGTGGTCGCCGGAACGGGACTGCTGCTCAACAACACGAATGACGACTTCAGCATCGCCGAGGGAGTGAAGAATCTTTATGGAGCCATCGGCTCGAAGCCCAATCGCCTCGAGCCGGGCAAGACACCCCTCTCCAGCATGACTCCGACGATTGTCTTCGACCCGGCTGCAGGCTCGCGGCCGACGATGGCCATCGGAGCCCCCGGAGGAACACGGATCATCACCTGCGTGCTGCAGACGCTGCTTCATCGGTGGGTGCACGGGCTGCCTCTTGCCGAGTCGATCGCCCGTCCTCGAATCCACCAGCAGTGGATGCCCGATGAGCTTCTCATCGAAGACCCTGCTCCACGGGGCGGATTCTCGAAGTCCACCACCGATGCCCTTGCCACTCGCGGGCACCCGGTCAAGCGCGACGAAGTGCATTGCCGGGTCCTAGCGGCGGAATGGACCGAGACGGGATTCCAGGCAGCGACTGATCCTCGTGATGTGGGGCTGGCGATCGTTCGCTGATGACAGCGCAAATCAGCCACTGCTAGCATGAGGACCATGAAGCCGACATGGATCGTCGCATTCACCCTGGTGGTGGCCGCCCTTCCCGCACTCGCACTCGATAATCCGTGGACTCGGATCAAGGCTCCGGCCGAGGGCCGCCCGGAATCCATCGGATCGCCTTCGGCAGGCTGCCTTCGCGGCGCAGCCGCTCTCACGACGGAATCAGTCCAGGGTTACATCCTCATGCGGCCCTCTCGTGGCCGCAACTTCGGACATCCCCGACTGGTCACGCTCATCGAGGAGATTGCCAAGGAGCGGGCGAGCAGGAAGCAGGCGCCGCTGCTGATCGGCGACCTCGGCCTTCCGCGGGGTGGACCCACGATGTCTGCCCACTCCAGCCATCAGACCGGCCTGGATGCCGATATCTGGTACCATCAGCACCGCCAGTGGAAGGGAAGGAAAACCGTCTCCATTCGCGATCGCGAACGACTGTACGCCCCCGGAATGGTCGACAAGAAGCGGCTGGCGGTGACCCGTGCGTTTGGAAACGACCAGCGCGAGCTGCTCCGCAGCTTTGCCATCAGCCCCGAAGTCGATCGAATCCTCGTCCACTTCGCGATCAAGCGCGAGCTCTGCCAACGGATGCCCCGGGAACCCTGGATCCGGAAGATTCGGCCGTGGTTCGGTCACGACCACCATTTTCATGTACGACTGGCCTGCAGCCCTTCCGACCCACTTTGCAGGAAGGGCGATCCGATTCCCGAGGGCAACGGGTGCGACGATACTCTGGATTGGTGGTGGAGCGACGAGGCCCGCGCCGAAGCCACCAAAAACCTCGACCGGCAGGAGCATCCCGTGATGCCGAATCTGCCAGTCGAGTGCGCGCCTCTCTCCGTCGATGCGGGTACGCAACGCTTCTAAACCTGCGATCAGGCTGCGCGGGGGTACTCGCGTTCCTTTTCGCCGACTGCCGTGATCACCCGACGATTCGTGAAGGCGACCAGCGCGAAGACGGCAATGCCGAGGACCACGTGGACGCCCGTCTGGAAGTCGGTGATCGATCCGCGGTAGCCGAAGATCCAAGGGGCCAGCAGAACCAGTGCACCGTTGATGACGTCGAGGATCATGTGCACTCGAACAGGGATGGCCTTGACGATCGAGTAGCGGTAATTCGTGAGCAGGCTGTAGACGATCAGCCCGACGCCCGCCGTCTGGAACACATTGCGGGCGACATCGATGGTGGCAAAGTTGAAGAAGTACGGGCAGAAGGCCAGCACCACTCCGAATACATAGTCGAGAATGTTGTGGGTCTTGAGTGAGATCATGGCTTTCGCTCCTGCACTGACGATGCCGTGCGAAAAATACCGCGTTGACGGGCAGCCACCGTGAGGCGGACAATCAGGAAATGACGGCCAAGATCGGCATTGCAGGCGCCCTGGAAATTCTCGAAGGACTCGACCCCGCCACTCGCGAGCGCATCCTGGGTGAGATCCAGTCGCAGCAGCCTGAAATCTACGAGCAGCTTCGCACCGGCCTGCTGAACATCGAGAATCTTTTGAAGCTCGAGGATTCGCAGCTCCGCGAGCTGCTTCAGGCGGTTCCTCGCGAAAAGTGGGCTCGAGCGCTGCGAGCCTGCTCGCCCGAGCTGAAAGACCGGCTCATGTCCAACCTTCCCGCGCGCGCACGCACGGACATGGAAGAGCTGATCCAGGCGGTCGGCCCTCAGCCGCTCAACGAGGTTCGCCGGATCCAGTCCGAGATCGCCCTCGAGGCGAAGGCCCGCTTTGAATCCAAGTGACCGAATGAATCGTTTCCGTGTCGTTCTCGTCGATCCTCGATTTGCCGCCAACATCGGCTTTGCCGCGCGAGTCTGCACGAATTTCGGCGTGGAAGATTACAGGGGCGTGACCCAGGATCGCGAGCGATGGCATTGGGAGGAAGCGAGGAAGATTGCCGTTCCGCCGGCGGATCGACTCCTCGAGAATTTCCAAGTGCACTCCTCGCTCAATGAAGCGGTTGCGGAATGCGACATGGTGGTCGGCTTCACCAGACGCTTCGGAGAGGATCGCCGCCCCGAGCTCACTCCCGGATCGCTGGCGCGGCTGATCCGAGAAACGAATCCAGGAAAGGTCGCGCTGCTTTTCGGAAATGAGGAAACCGGCCTGACGGATGAGGAGCTTCGCCCCTGCACGCATCTCTGCTTCATCCCCACCTCGGAGGCGATGCCCTCGATGAACCTGAGCCACGCCGTGGCCGTGGTACTGTCACGGCTCCGGGAGGACATGCGTGAAACGCCCCACAGGAGTACCGCTTCTGAGGCGACGGAGGTCGCCCGGGCGTCGGAGCTTTCCGGTCTTTTCGACCACTGGCGAGAGTTCATGGTTGCAGCCGGAATGACCGAGGCGGGAAATCCGGAACGGCTCCTCAAGCGCGTGGAGCGCATCATCCACCGCGCTCGGATCAGCGGACGCGAGGTGAAGATCCTCCGAGGGATCCTCGCCAAGGCGCTGCATCGGATGCGCTAAGCGAGCTCAAAGAGCAGGAACTGGCTATCGGCTTCGGCGCGAACCGCCACCGGATCACCAGCCGGCGCGGTCGTATACGCCGCATCGCCGGGCTCGAGGAGCATGCCGTTCACACGAACGCTGCCCGTGACGAGCTGGAGCCAGAAGTGGCGCGGCTGCGACGGCTGATGCACGAGTTCGTGATCACGATCTAAGACGCTCGCAAAGATCGAAGTGTCCTGATGCACGATGACGGCATTCTCGAAACCGGATCCTGCCGAACGATCACGCGAGGCAGGCACCACGAGCGGCGCGAGCCGATTCCTGCGCTCCTGCGTCGATACATGCTTTTGCTCGTAGGACGGCGGAATGCCGTTTCGATCCGGAATGATCCAGATCTGAAGCAGATGAACTCCCTCGCTCGAGGAGTCGTTGAACTCGCTGTGGACGACTCCCGTGCCGGCCGACATGCGCTGGATGTCGCCCGGGCGGATCGTCGAGCCGTTGCCCATGCTGTCCTGGTGCCGGAGGGCGCCGTCCAGGATCACGGTCACGATCTCCATGTTGTCATGGGGATGAGGATCAAACCCCTCGCCGGGCGCCACGATGTCCTGGTTGATGACCCGAAGTGCCCGAAATCCCATCCATTTTCGATCCCAGTACTGAGAAAACGAGAAGCTGTGCCAGGTCTTCAGCCAGCCGTGATCAAAATGTCCGCGTTCCGAGCTCTTTCGAATCTGCCAGGGCATGGAGCGAGTTTATCACGGGACCGGACTCGAGCCGGGGTGGCTTTTTGGGGACTCTTCTGATAACGCTCTGCGCCATATGCAATCCACCACCGCCATCACGTTTGACGATGTCCTGCTCGTTCCGGGCTACAACCACTATGAGTCGCGCCGGGTCGTCGACATCTCGATGACCGACAAGACCGGCAAGCTCAAGCTCGACATTCCGGTCATCTCCTCGAACATGGACACGGTCACCGAAAGCGAGATGGCCAACTTCATGGGCTCGAAGGGCGGAATGGGCGCCCTGCACCGCTTCTGCACGATCGAAGAGAACGTGGCGATGTTCAAGCAGTGCCGCACCTCGACCTTCGTCTCGATCGGTGCGAGCGAACGCGAGCTCCAGCGCGTCGAGGCGCTCCGTGATGCCGGCGCCCAGTACTTCGTGATCGACGTGGCGCACGGACATGCACGCTACGTTGGAAAGACCTTGAAGCAGATGCGCGACATGCTGGGCGAAAACGCCTGCATCATGGCCGGAAACGTCGCCACCTACGCCGGAGCCGACTACCTCGTCTCGTGCGGCGCTGACATGATCAAGGTCGGTATCGGAGGCGGATCGGTCTGCTCGACGCGAATCAAGACGGGCTTCGGCGTGCCGATGCTGACATCGCTGCTCGACTGCCGCAGGCTCGATCGTTCCGTCGTCGCCGACGGTGGCATCCGCACGGCGGGAGACGTCGTCAAGGCGCTGGCCTTCGGAGCCGATTACGTCATGATCGGCGGAATGCTCGCCGGAACGCAGCCCACTCCGGGCAAGGTCCACGTCAAGCCCGATGGCACGAAGGTCAAGATGTACCGCGGAATGGCCAGCCGCGAGGCCCAGGAAGACTTCACGGGCGGAATGTCCGACTGGAAGACCGCCGAAGGCGTGTCGACCGAGGTGGCCTACCGTGAAGACCAGGCCGAGATCATTTCCGACATCATCGGCGGACTTCGCTCCGGCCTCACCTACGGCGGCGCCAACACGATCCGCGAGCTCCAGCGCAAGCTGAACTACGTCCAGATCACTCAGGCCGGCCGAATCGAAAGCCTGCCGCACAAGACGCTGAAATAATCAGCTCGAGTAGATCGAAAAGTGGCCGAAGTGCTTCGGTGGGTTCACCTGCGACAGCCAGGGGT
>JBIIXZ010000177.1:0-5614 GCA_044347055.1 Bdellovibrionia bacterium
CGACCAAGGGTGCACGACTGACCTGCCATATCAGCCTTCCCGGCCGTCATCTGGTCTGCATGCCGACCATCGACCACGTCGGTGTTTCTCGCCGCATTGAACGCGACGACGAGCGCCGCCGTCTCCGCGACTTCGTGGAGCGCAATCGTCCGAAGGCCCTCGGCTTCATTGTTCGTACAGCCAGCGGAAAGCAGTCGGAAAAGCGCGTGAAGCAGGACATCGAGTACCTGACCCGTCTCTGGGGAGAAATCCAGGAGAAGGCCCGTACCGTTTCGGCTCCGGCCCTCGTGTACGAAGACCTGAACGCGGTCCTTCGTTCGATCCGTGACTGGGTCAATGAAGAGATCGACAAGATCGTGGTCGACTCGCGTTACCACTTCAATGACATCCAGCGCTTCGTCAGCCACTTCATGCCGTCGCTGCGCCAGAAGGCGGAGCTCTACCAGGGCGATGTGCCGATCTTTGACGCCTACAACATCTCGTCGGAGCTCTCTCGCGCGCTCGAGCGCAAGGTATGGCTCAAGTCGGGCGGCTATCTTGTGATCGACCAGGCGGAAGCTCTCGTCGCAATCGACGTCAACACGGGTCGATTCGTCGGCAAGAAGAACCTCGAGGACACGATCCTCAAGACCAACCTCGAAGCCGTCCAGGAGATTGCCTACCAGCTGCGGCTGCGCAACTGCGGCGGCATCATCGTCCTCGACCTGATCGACATGGAGAAGGAAGAGAACAAGCAGCGCGTGTATCGCGCGCTGGAAGAGGCGCTCCGCAAGGACCGTGCTCGTCCGACGATCCAGAAGATCTCCGAGCTTGGCCTGATCGAAATGACCCGCAAGCGCACGCGCGACACGATGGTCCGCGCGCTCTGCGAAGCGTGCTCGCATTGCGAAGGCAAGGGCTTCGTCAAGAGCCGCCAGACGGTCGCTTATGAAGTGCTCCGTGACGTCGAGCGTGATGGCATCGACCGTGACGTGACCAAGATCCTGGTCCAGGCGCATTCGGATGTCATTGACCTGCTTGCGATCGACGAGCGCGAGACCCTCGACCAGCTCGAGCGTCGTTTCCGCAAGCCGATCTACCTGCAGGCCATGGGCGACTTCCACATGGAGCAGTTCGAGGTCATTGCCGAAAGCACTCCGGGACGTTCCGCGCGTGAACGCGTGGGTCGCGACCGTGAGCGTGATCGCGAACGCGATCGTCGGAATGAGCGCCAGAAGGAACGCGAGCGGATGGAGAAGGAGCGCGAGAAGGAGCGTGAAGCCGTTCGTGCTCGTCTCGAGGCTCAGCGCCAGTCGCGCGCGATTCAGGCTGCCGATATGCCGGCGATGGTCGAAGAAATGGCCAACGAGCCTTCAGGCCAGCAGGCGGAAGGCGGCGGTCAGCGCCATCAGCAGCATCACCGCGACCGCGATGGCCGTGACCGTGATCGCCACCGGGATCGCAACCGCGACCGCGGTGATCGCGATCGCCACCAGAATCGGGATCAGGACCGTCAGCACGGACACCAGGACCGTCAGCAGCAGCAGGTTCAGGCGCCGATTGATCCGGACATGATCGGCAACCGCGCGGATGTGCCGACACATCTCCAGAGCGCTACGACCGGATTCCAGCAGCCGCAGGGCGGAGCTCGTCAGCAGCAGGGCTGGGACGGGGACGAGATGGACGAAGAAGATCGCCTGGCTTACCTGCGCGCCCAAGCGGCGCAGGATGCAGCCATTGCCAATTTGAGCCGCGGTGAAGCCAACGGCAACCGTGGACCCGGCGGCCCTCGTCACCAGAACGGCGGCGGCGGCGGGGGAGGCGGAGGTCGCGGCGGACGCGACCGCGATCGTCGTGGCGGACGTCGTGGCGGTCGTGACCGCGACCGAGGCCGGGACCGTCACCGTGGCGGTGGCGGCGGCCGTCATGCCCAGGGTGGTGGCGGTGGTGGCCCACGTCCTCAGCGCGACGACGGCCCGAGCGGTGGCGGTAATGGGGGCGGTAACGGAGGTGGCGGCGGAGGTGGCGGCGGAGGTGGCGGCGGAGGTGGCGGCGAAGGCGGCCATTCACAGCCACCGGTAGAATAAGACCCCGAGGCGCTGGATGTCGTCCTTCTGGATCGTGGAGCTCGCGCTCAAGGCTGAGGTTCGACTCGCATCAGGCGAGCGCCTCGGGCGCGAGGACTTCTTTGCGTGGCTCTGGCGGGCACTCGAGGAGTGCCGGCTCCAGGGAATCCATGAAGGGACCATGCTCTGTGACGAGGCCGCTGAAGCGGGCCTCGAGACCGAGTCATGGTTGGTGGATTCGGGCGAAGCGCCAAGCAACCGGGACTGGGTGGGAGCCCAGTCGCAGGAAAATCCCCAGCTCTATTTTTCGACGGAAGAGGATGCTCGCCAGGCTGTTGAGGCGATTGAGGGTATTTTCGGCTGCTCGGTCGTCCGAATTTTTGAACAGCCCCATCAGGACTGGGATGCCGAATGGAAGCGCAATTTCCGCGGTGTCGACGTCGCTCCGGATTGGAGGATCGTCCCGCCATGGGAGGCAAAAGACGCCGCTGCTGGCAGGCAGCTTCTGGTCGTGAATCCCGGTGCTGGATTTGGCACCGGTACTCACGAAACGACGCAGCTCTGCCTTCAAGCGCTTTCGGAGTGTTTGGCCGGGGGGCTTCGTCTTGAATCCGTGCTCGATTTTGGCAGCGGCTCAGGAATTCTGGCCATTGGGGCGGCTCTGCGGGGGGCAAGGCAGGTTCATGCGGTCGAAATCGACCGCCTCGCGATCGACAATGCCTTGGAAAATGCCGGCCTGAACGGCGTCGAGGGCCGTATTCGGTATGAGACGGATCTCGCAGCCCTCGCCTCCGACGAGCCTTCTCAGGCGTACTCGGTGGTTTTTGCCAACATTCTCAAGCCGGTGCTTCTGGAGTTTGCGAAGCCGCTCTGCGAGCGCGTGGCGGTGGGCGGCGTGATGATTCTTTCAGGTCTGATCGATGCTGACGTCGAGCCCGTGAGAGCGGCTTATTCTGCGCTCCTTCCCGACATGAAATCACGTGTTCTTGCACGCAACGAATGGCGCAGCATCGTTTTCGAGGATTCATGATGAACTTTCGACCGGCACCCGGTTCGCGGCTTGAGGCGCAGTTCAACGAATACGACTCCTACCATCGTCACCCCATGAACGAGCGCCTGCATTACATTGGTGTTCCGATGATCATGCTCGCCATTCTTGGGTTCTTCTCGTTCCTGCCGGTTTTGGATCGAATCGACGGGGGCTTTGTCCTCTGGGGCACGGCCGCCGCCTACTATGTCGCCCGGGGGCGGCAGCTCGGAATCATGTTTTCCGGTCTGGCATTTCTGATTTACCTGGGGGCCCGTGAGCTCGCTCTATCGACCCTGGTGGCCTCATTCCTCGTGGGGTGGATAATCCAGGGCGTCGGGCACGCCCGGTATGAGCAAAACAAGCCGGCCTTTCTCAAGAATCTGGAGCACCTGCTCATCGGGCCGCTTTGGCTCTTTTCTCGGCTACTGGCAGGGCGTAAATCATCGTCATCCCACGGAGGCCGCTGATGATCGACCGTTACAGCAGACCGGAAATGGCAGCGCTGTTCACCGAGCGTTCACGCTGGTCGTATTGCCTGCAGGTCGAAAGGTCCGCATGCGAGGAAATGGTCGCGCGTGGCTGGATCTCCACTGCAGAGGGTCGAAAGCTCGTCGCGGGACTCAAGCGGATCGAGGCCGATGGGGGGGTTGATCCTGCCCGGGTTCGTGAAGAGGAGGCGCGGGTCCAGCATGACGTGATCGCCTTTGTGACGGCAGTGGTCGCTCGCCTCGGAAAGGAGGGACGCTGGGTTCACTTCGGGCTCACGTCTTCCGATGTCCTCGACACCGGGCTCGCGCTCCAGATTCGTGAGGCAGGACGATTGCTTCTGGCCGAGCTTGATCGACTGATCGCCGCGCTCGAAACGCGCGCTCGAGAGACCGCTGATCTTCCTTGCATGGGCAGGACGCACGGCATGCATGCCGAACCGACCGTGTTCGGATTGAAGTTCCTGGGGTTCCTGGAGGAGATGCGCCGCAATCGGGAGCGTCTTGGCCGGGCTTTCGACGCGCTGGCTTTTGGCAAACTCTCCGGTGCCGTTGGCGTTTACGCCCACCTGGATCCCGCTTTCGAAAAATCGGTGATGAAACGTCTCGGGCTGGGTGTGGAGCCGGTCTCAACGCAGGTCATTCCGCGCGATCGTCATGCGGAGCTCTATTCGGCGTTGGCGGTGCTTGGGGGGGGGATGGAGCGGATCGGTACCGAAATCCGGCATCTTCAGCGCTCCGAAGTGGGCGAGCTCAAGGAGGGCTTCTCGAAAACCCAGAAGGGGTCGAGTGCGATGCCGCACAAGCGCAATCCGATCTCGAGCGAGAACATTACTGGCTGTGCGCGCATGCTTCGGGGCTATGCGGTTGCCGGGCTCGAAAGCGTGGCGCTCTGGCATGAGCGCGACATCAGTCACTCGGGCGTGGAGCGTGTGGCGCTCGCCGATTCCCTGATCCTGTCGCACTATGCCCTGTCTCGCCTCGCCGGAGTCATTGGAGCGCTTGAAATCGATCGCGAACGGATCCGAACGAACCTCAAATCTGCCGGGCTCAAAGTGTATTCCGGGACGATCCTGCTGGAGCTGGTCAGGAAGGGCGCGGATCGCGATACCGCTTACCGCTGGGTCCAGCGCTGCGCGATGGCTGCCGGCACTGACTCCGGGAGGTTCGTGGCGGAGCTGGAAGAAGATGCGGAGATTTCGAAACGATTGAAGCCTGCGGAGATTCGCAAGTTGCTGACGCCCGAGCATGCGACCCGGAATGCGCGTGCGATCTTTCGCCGCGTTGGAATCCGTCTGGCACGCTGAACGAAAGAGGCTCCGTTGGACGCTCAGCGTTCCGACGGAAAGTACTTCGTCGGAAGCTTTCGAAGGTCGAAGGCTTCTTCGATTCCGGTCATCCAGTTGAAGCGGATGAGATGTCCGAGAGCGGCAACGCCGTCCTTCCAGTTGATCTTTTTTCCCTGAAGGCGAGTTCGGGGATAATAAGAGATCGGAAGCTCGTAGACGCGCGCTCGTGTCTTCGCGATGTAAGCCGTGAATTCCACTTCGATTCCGAAGCGTTTCGATTGAAGTTTCATCGGCTGGAGTACATCCGAGCGGAAGAGCTTGTAGCAGGTCTCCATGTCCGTCAGGTAGATGCCCGACATCAAATTGCTCAGGATCGTCAGGAATCGATTCACGAAATAGTGGTAGGTCCGGCGGACCTGGTGGCTGGACTTGAAGCGGCTTCCATAGACCACGTCGGCACGGCCTTCGATCATGGGCTGAAGGAGGCTGGGAATATCGTTCGCGTCGTATTCAAAGTCGGCATCCTGGATCACGACAAACTCGCCAGTCGCCTCGCGGATTCCTTGAATGACTGCCGCGCCCTTGCCTTGGTTGGGGGTTTGCTCCAGAAGCTTGAACCCGAATTCATCACGGAGACTGCGAAGGATGTCGCGGCTTCCGTCAGTGGACTCATCATCGACAAAAATCCACTCCCGCTCGATCGGGCAGGGTGACTTCATCAGCCCGCGGACCACCTCTTCCAGCTGGCGAGCTTCATTAAAGACA
>JBIIXZ010000178.1:0-5543 GCA_044347055.1 Bdellovibrionia bacterium
AGGGGCAGAAGCTTCTCGATGATTCGTCGCTTGCTCCGCGCGAACGTTTCGCCGTCCTCAAGGCGCTCGTCACGGACGTCATCATTCCGCTTCGTTCCGCCGCCGCCATCCAGGGTCCCGACGCACCGGAATTCGCCGATCGGAAGTTCTTTGAAAGGCTGCTGCCGAAGATTCCCGGAGATCTCTTTGCCGAAGACTCCGGAGTGGAGAAGGATCGATCGATGCCGCTCCTCGAGGCACTGGGAGTCCGAGAGTCAGGCCACCCTGCGGGAGTGGCGGTCTGCGAATACCCCGACACGGACACCCCGATCGAACTCCAGCTGGATCCGCAGTTCTGGCTACTCAAGGATGCCACCGCTGCCGGAGCCGCTCCGACGAAGGAAAACTACACCCGTGCGCTGAAACAGATGACCGTGGCGATGATCCTCGCCCAGATGGAGCATCACAAGCAGCTCATGGGCAGCACGACGCCGATCCAGATTCCCGAGGCCTGCAGGAGCCGCCTCGACGGCGATCTTCCGGAAAAGATTTCGATCAAGCCCCTGGATGAAAAGCAGCTGCAGGATCGCCTCGATGCCATGATGGAGGCCAATGGCCTGTCACAGCTATCGCCCGAGTATGAGCATGCTTTCGCCACCCAGGATATCGGCGATCCGAAATCGAAGGGCTTCCTCGGCTACTCTCCTTTCGAAAAGCTCCATGCCGCCGAAGCGGCATTAGGCACCAAGAAGATCGCTATTCGTCATGACGAACCTGCGATCGATGACCGTGATTCCTTCGACAAGCTTGTCGAGATCCGCGGGCCGAGGCTCGTCTCGCGGATCCAGAAGCTCAATCCGGTCGAGAGCAGCGCGCCGTATCGTCCCGCGATAACCAGCAGTCGTCCGGCCTACATTCCGCCACCGCCGCCCACCAGCGCAGACAACGAGCGCCGCCAGAAGAAGATCGAGGCCGACATGGAGGCTCTCTCGAGCCTGATCCAGACGGAGGACGATGCACGCACTCTTGGCCCCGTGCCGAAGGCGCTCGTGGCCAGGATGGACCAGGCAGGCGCCACTGACTGGCGCGAAGTCGTGCCGGAAGCGGTGAAAAAGAAGCTCGAGGGCACTCTTGTCAAACTGCCCTTCCCTCCTGCCATCAGCCCTCCGGCTTACCGCACTTGGGCCGTGCGGCAGATGGAGTCGTTCCTGGAACAGGCCGTGCCCCGTCTTGAGGCCATTGAAGCCAAGGTGCGAGCGCGCCAGAAGCTCACCCAGGAAGAAATGGATTTCCAGGTCAAAGCCATCCGCGCTTGCGAGGCCGAAGGCCAGTTCTCGCCGCGTCCGGGACCACGCTGCTTCACGGATCCTGCAAAGCCATCCCCTTCTTCGGCATTCCTGAAGGACGCGCTCCAGCGCATCCGCTCGGGCAAGCTGGCCGAGCGTGCGAGCGGCGACCTTGCCGGTCCGCTCAACCAGGAGGAGATCCAGGTCATCGAAAAGAATCTCACGCACCTGTGGAACGGCTTTCAGGACGAGATTCCGGGTGCCGCCATGAGCGAGTGGGAATTCCTCGGATCGCAGGTGGGCTCGAATCCCTATGCGGGGCTGCGGCTCGAGACGATGCTCCAGAAGCATGACGCCGAAAAATCAGGAAACCGGAAGGCTGCCGCCCTGATGGATGCCGTTCAGGCCGAGTTCGGGGTCGACTCACCCACGCTTCCTTTCCTGGCCAACCGAAAATTCTCGCGATCGGATCGTGAGACGCTCTGGACCTCGATCCGGGATTCGCATGATGCCGACAACGCCAACCTGTTCACGCAGCGCGGGTGGGCGGAACGGCAGGACTCGGGCATCCGTTACTATGAACAGATGGAGAAGCTCGCCTCGACTCGAACCCTCGATCGGGCCGAAGCGCTCTCGGCAGCCAGCGCATGCCACCTCGATCGCCAGGTCGGACAAAAGGAGTCCTACTCGAAGGAGATCGACGAGCTCCTGAAAAGCGACGAGGCGGAAAAGGCCTCGCTCCTGAAGCAGATCTACGCTTCTCGTGGAAATCGCGCGGAGCAGGACAGACTATTCGAAAAATACGCTTCCGAGTACGGAGCTGAGGAGGAGAACGCAGGACAGGAAGCGCGGAAGGCACTGCTTGATGCAGATCTTCAGCTCAAGCGTCCCCTCTATCGCCGACTGATCGAACGTTCCGCCAACCAGAGGAACGCCGAGCTCCAGGTGGCGCTCACGGAGCTCTGCAACCTGAAGCCTGACGACCACAAGAGGTTCAAGCAGCTGGTTCTTTCCACGATGAAGGCACAGGAAAAGCTCAATGAGCAGCTCGGCCTCAAGGGCATGCCGGAGAGCGTCCAGGAGGAGCTCGATCGGTGGAGCAAGGAAGACAAGCAGGAGCTTGCACTCTCGGGAGTCGCGCTCGGCCTGTTCGTCGGGGCCTCGCTGCTGTTGACGGTTTCAACTGCAGGTTTGGCAACCCCGGCGGTCGCCGCTGGTGCCAGCGCGCTTTCTGCGGCAATGGCGGTAGGGTCATTCTATGTGGGCGGAGTGACCATTCCGAAGATGTGGCTCAACGAAATGCCGAACGCCGAAGCCCGTGCCCGTTATGCCCAGGCCTTCGAAGACCTCCGTCTCACGAACCGCGAGTCGGTGGCGAAGCTTGAGGGCGAGGTCAGCACCATGAAGGGCTTCGGAATCGGAATGAATGTCTTATTCTCGCTTCCGATGATCAAACCCACGGCCACGTTTATCCAAGGCGCTTCTCGTGGAGTCTCTCTGATGACGAAGGCAGCACTCGCCAAGTCGGGCACCACCGAAAGAGTGGCGCTCAAGACCGCCGCAACAAAGGCACAAAAGGAGGCGGAGCTGATTGGAGCGGAGTACATCCTGGGTTACCGCAAGGTCACTTGGGGCCTGCTCAAGCCGTCCGCCATGACTGCGCGTCTTGCCGAGGAGGTCTCGAAGCCGATCCAACTGACGGTGAAGTCTGCAGATGACGTGATCCAGAGCAGCACCCGGATCTATCGCGAGGCCTTTCGGGACGATCCTGCACGACTCAAGGGCTTCCTCGAGGCCACCAAAAAGCGGATCGCCTGGGCGAACCGCATGACGCCTCAGGGTCTCCCGGAGGCCGGCCCCGGCCGAATGCTCCAGCGACAGCTGCTCCATCGCCAGGAGGCGACACGCCAGATCGACGAGCTGCTGGCTGCCGTGGACAAGCACGGCATCAACGCTCTCGGAGAAAAGAACGAGCTCTTCACCCAGTTCCTCGATACTGTGCCGATGGGATTCAAAGACGGCTTTGCCTTGGTGACGATCGACGGCGTTCCCGGCCTCAGCACGAAACTGCTCCATCTGCGCGAGGTCGGTCGTGCTCGAACGACCCTCCTGAAGGAGCTGGGACGGGAAACCACCTCCTCCTCTGCTGGCAGTAGTGGAACCGGCGCAGCCCTTCTGGATGAGTTTCGAGTCAATCTGCTCTCTCGCGGCCCCGAGGGCGAGTCGCGCTGGAATCTCATTCGGAGCGAGTTCCAGAGAACTCTCGGCGCCAAGAGCGCCCAGGAAGTCGAGGAGATCCTGGCCAAGCGTCCTGCCATTCCCGCACAGGCGTGGCAGAGCCCAGCACTTCGGGAGGCGCTCTCCGAGATGGAAGAACGTGGCCGCGTCTACACGAACGTCGCGGAATTCGATGAGTGGCTGGCCGTCAAGCGATTGAAGAAAGAAGTGGAAAGGCTGAGACCATGACCTCCGATGAATTCACCAAATCGCGGATCATTCCCTCGCGAAGGAGAACCTCCAGCATTCCCAACCTGCTCTATCCGGAGCCGGCGCCTTCGACACCGGCCGAGCCCGAAGCCCAGGGGCTGGAGCTGGCGCTCGCCCAAGCGCGAGCGGAGCGCGCTCGCACGGCATCCGCCTCGGACGCAACCCGACTGCCCCTCAGCAGGCCGTCCTCGACCGACCAGACTACCTGGGCCACCAGCAAAGACTATAGCGGACTGATCCGCCGCAGACCCCGAAGGAGCATGTCATGAGCCGAGTCCTCTCGATTCTCTCCGTCAGCATGATTTTCCTCGCCAGTACGGCCGAAGCCGCCAAGCCCCCGGCAAAACCAGCGACCAGGCCTGTCGAGGCCGTCACCAAGGCGGAACGAAACACAGGCCGCCCAAAACGCGCGCCCGCGAATGTTTCGAAATTCATCTGCGAAGATCCGGAAACATCCGAGAACACCCAGGCGGCGGTGCTCGCAAAGTTCCTCAATGACAAATGCGACCCGAGCCGCACCTTCACGATCACCATGACCAATCCGGGGTCCACGTATCCGATTACGGTCTGCTGCGTCTCGAAATAGAGCCTGAAGGGCCCCCAGAACTCCGGGTCCAAAACGACACATCTCACGCAGCCCACCCCGCTTAACCGATACTAGTATTAAGGAGCGTGGTGTGTCTTTCTTCGGATTCAGACGCGTGAGGATGTGGAAGCCTCTGCTGATGGCAGTCGTCGCCCTGGCAGCCGGGCCCTCGTGCATTCGCGCCAAGCCTGCAGAGGGTCTCGAAAAACTTCTGTACGAGCAAAATCTCGCCTTGCCTGCAATCACGTCGATCGAAACGAAATCGATCTTGCTCGGAACAGCCGAAGCCTCGATCGATGTCTGCCTCGACGGCTTCACACCGGGGCAGGCGCTCACCTGGACTGCAGCAAGCTCGAACCCCGCCCTTCTACCCTCGAATCGGATCAGCTTGAGCAGCATCGACACGAGTGGACCGTGCCCCCGAATCGGCGTTTCACTCACGCCGACCGAAAACACAGTCGGCATCACGACCATTACCCTGAGCTGGACCGATCCTTACAAGAGTACCAGCACCACGTTCCGGTTTTCGGTTCTTCCTCGCATCGAGGAATCACTCACTGAAGACGGCGCTGTCATCACCGAACTCGCCTCGGGATACACCATCGCCGGATCCCATCCGGCATTCTCCACGATCCTCGCACCAGGTTCGAGCTCCGGCGCAGGTCAGTTCACGCTGAGCTCGAGTGGGATCGCCACCTTTCAACCGGACGCTGACTTCCACGGCAGCGATTCGCTGGTTTATTCGATTTCGATGGAGGTCAACGGAGTCACCGAGACGATCGAAGGAGAGGTTCAGTACACCATTGCTTCCGTGGACGATGCTCCGAGCGCCATCGCGTTGAGCTCGACCTCGCTTGCCGAAAACAGTGGCGCGAATGTTGTGGTCGGCACCCTCTCGACGACGGACGTCGATGCCGGCGACACACACTCGTACTCGGTGGTGTCTGGAGTGGGCGATTTCACCAGCTTCTCGATCGGCGGTGCAGGCGCCAACGAGCTCCGGATCACCCCCAGTGCCGACTACGAAACGAAATCAAGCTACACAGTCAGCGTCAGAGCAACCGACTCCGGACTCCTGACCTTCACGCGGTCGTTTACCATCACAATCAATAACGTGGTCGAGGCTCCAGTACTTTCCTACTCGTCCAGCACGCACTCCTGGAATCGCGGTGCCGCCATCACTTCCATCACCGCCTCGTTCGCCT
>JBIIXZ010000030.1:0-17700 GCA_044347055.1 Bdellovibrionia bacterium
TGCCTGCCGATCCGCGAGCCGAGCGGCAACATGATCGTCGACATTGGTGGAGGCACCACCGAAGTGGCGGTGATTTCGCTGGGTGGCATCGTTTATTCGCGTTCCGTCCGGGTCGCAGGCGACAAGTTCGATGAGGCCATCGTGAGCTACATCAAGCGCAAGTACTCGCTGCTGATCGGCGAGCGCACCGCCGAGCAGATCAAGCTCTCCATCGGCTGCGCCTATCCGTTTGATGAGGAAAAGACCTACGAAGTGAAGGGACGTGACCTGATCAGCGGCGCCCCCAAGACCATCGAGGTCAATTCGGAGGAAATCCGCGACGCCCTGGCCGAGCCGGTCTCGGCCGTCGTCGACGCCATCAAGACCGCGCTCGAGCGCACGCCTCCCGAACTCGCCGCAGACATCGTCGACAACGGCATCATTCTCGCGGGCGGCGGCTCGATGCTTGCGAACCTCGATATCCTGATCAAGGAGAAGACCGGTCTTCCGGTCGCGCTCGCCGAAGATCCGCTGACCTGCGTGGTCCGCGGCTCGGGCAAGGCGCTCCAGGATATGGACCTTCTGCGAAAGGTGACGATTGTTTGAGCAGAACGGCTTCTTCCTGATCGAGGACGAAGCCACCCGCCTGCGCCTGGTTCGCGAAAGCGCCAAGAACCACGCTCCGGCAACGCTATGGACCACCGGCAAGGCCGTCGTCCTGCGTACATCCATCTGCCAGTTCAACATCGCCAACGGCACGTTCCACGCGGAGCTGCCGACGGGTTTTCCGCTCGAAAAGGTCTTGTCGATCGTCTCTGCCAGGAGCGGCATCTTTTTCAATGTCGAGCTGCCGGAGACGCGCCTGTTCTTCCAGGCCGCCTTTCATCACTATGAACAAGGACGATCGGTACTCGAGTTCAAGCTGCCGACGGAGGCGTACAAGGTCCAGCAGCGCAGGCATCCGCGGATCAACACCAGGAATTCGCGGACGATTCGCGCCTTCCACGAAGATCCGCTCCAGGCAGGAAGATCGATCCAAAGACGCGTTCTCGACCTGAGTGCAGGGGGACTTTCCGTCAGGCTTTTCTTCGGCGAGGAGCGCCACTACCGGGTGGGCCAGAAGTTCGAATCTCTCCAGTTGCATCTTGGCCGCAAGATCATCAGCTGCTGGGCGCAGGTCAGGAACATCCGCGTGGCGACCCTCGAGAATGATAAAACCGAGCTCGTCATGGGACTCGAGTTCCTGAACCTGGACGATTCCGGTCGTAAGTCCATTTCGAATTTGGTCGACCAGGAAATGATCAAGCAGTTCGGCAAGCTGGTATCGAAACAAGAGAAGGAAACCGACTGAGCCATGGCCTACAATCCGAAGGACTATTATTTCCACAAGGCCAAGCAGGAGAACTACGCTGCACGATCGGCGTTCAAGCTCGAGGAGATGGATCAGCGCTACAAGCTCATCCGCCCCGGCCAGCAGATTCTCGACCTCGGCGCTGCGCCGGGATCCTGGTCGCAGTATGCCGCACGGAAGGTCGGAGCCAAGGGAAAGGTCCTCGGCATCGACCTCCAGAAGATCACGATCAAGCAGGCCAATGCCGTGTTCATCCAGGCCGACATCCGTGACATGAACCTGGCTGAAGTGATGAAGCAGCATGGCTTCATTCCTCCGTTCGACATCGTGATGTCGGACATGGCCCCGAAGACCACCGGCATTCGGGTGACCGACCAGGCACGCTCATTGGAGCTCTGCCAGATTGCACTGGATGCCGCGAGGAGCTTCCTCAAGGATCGCGGCACCTTCATTGCCAAGCTTTTCCACAGCGAGGATTTCGAATCGTTCCGGGCAACTCTTCGCGAGGAATTCGAGAAGGTCGAAGTCCTTCGTCCCAAGAGCACCCGCAAGGAGAGCAAGGAAGTCTTCCTGGTCGGAATCGGATTTCGCGGGTCACGCTAGCGGTTGGGGCAGGTCGGGCAGCCCGCGGCAATCTGGAAGGCCAGCTTCTTCCAGGTCTTCCGCAGCGACGCATTGAACCCTGCAGTCACGATCGAAAGAATCAGCAGTGCCATCATGAGAGTCACCACGTACTCCACGATCGCCTGTCCGGACTCCTGCTTCCGCTGTCTCATCCCCTGATTTTAGGGTAGTCTGGCGAAGCATGACAAGTGAACCCCGGCAGGACTCGAAAAAGCGTACGATTCTCAGCATTTTCATCCCAGTCGCCATCATTCTCGCGATCGCCTGGGGAGCACTGGCCCTCCTCAAGTCGAACCTGACCCCGCACGACAAGGCCACCCTGGATGTGAAGGTCGGCGCCGTGCTGCCGGACCTCACCTTCCACCGCACTGACGGCAGCATGTTCCGCCTGTCAGAATCTCGAGCAAAGATCACGCTGGTCAATTTCTGGGCGACGTGGTGCGAGGCCTGCATGGAGGAGATGCCATCGCTGGTCAAGCTCCACGATACCTATCAGCCGAAGGGAGTCGAAATCCTCGGGGTGAACCTTGACGAGAATCCGGCTCAGGCCATCGCAACGACTTCGCAGGAATTCGGAATCCGATTCGCAAACTTCGTCGACAAGGATGAGTCGCTGGGCAGCGCATTCGATGTGCATGCCATCCCGCTCACGATCACGATCGACTCGTCTCGACGAATCCTGGAAGTGAAGTCCGGGGACCGTAACTGGGTTTCACCCGATTACCTCAAGAAGCTCGACGGCTGGCTCGCGCAGTAGGCGTCTAAAGCGCCGTCGCTCCCGACGGCCAGGCAAAGCGATAGTACAACTCCTCGAACCGCTCGAAGGGAAGAATGGCGAACGCTGCGTCCAGTCCCGGTTCAAGCGTTCCGCGCCGCTCCTGAAAGCCGAGAGCGCAGGCGGCGTTGTAGGTAACCGCCGCAAATAGCTCGGCTCGGCTCAAACCCAGATAAAGTGCAGCAATGGTCATCACCGCGGGAAGATTCAACGTCATGCAGGTTCCCGGGTTGAAATCCGAGGCAAGGGCGACGCGTGCACCCCGCTCGATCAGCCGACGCGCCGGAGCGTGGGCGGCCTTCAGGTAGAAGGCCGTGCCCGGCAGGATGACGGCCGTCGTGTCGGAATGCGCCAGTGCTTCGATTCCGGTGTCGGAAATCTGGAGAAGATGATCCGCCGACAGCGCCCCCAGCCGAGCTGCCAGCTCGGATGACGCCGTATTTGAAAGCTCATCGGCGTGGACCTTGATCTGAAGTCCGGCCTTTGCCGCCGCTTGGAGAATGCGAGCACCCTCTTCGCATGTGAAATACCCTTCATCAATGAAGACGTCGCAGGCATCCGCAAGCTTGCGTGCTGCCACTTCAGGAAGGGTCTTGCGAAGCATCTCGTCCAGGTACTCCTGCTTGGACAGTCCCTTCGGAACGGCATGCGCGCCGAGATAGGTGCTTTGAAACAAAACCTCGGGGAACTCCCGCTTCAGCCGCTTGGCGACTCGCAGCTGCTTAAGCTCCGTCTCATGGTTCAGTCCATAGCCGCTCTTGAGCTCGATCGTGCGAATGCCATAGCCCATCGCTTCGCGAACCCGGTTGCACGCCAAGCGAAAGAGCTCTTCTTCGGTTGCCGCACGAGTGGCTGTCACGGTGCGGAGGATTCCTCCGCCCTCCCGGGCAATCTCCTCATAGGTCGCCCCGCCGCAGCGTCTCGCAAATTCCGAAGAACGATCTCCCGCGAAGACCAGGTGGGTATGGGCGTCCACAAGCCCTGGAATCACCGCCCTGCGCAGCTTGAGATCCGTGCGCCTGGCCTTGAGGAACTTTCGAGGCAGATCGGTGGTTCGACCGACCCAGCGAATCTTGGCAGGAATTTCTCGGCCGCTCGCCTGCTTGACGGAATAGACGAGTGCGGCATCGTGGATCTGTCCGACATCGTGCTCCTCGATCAGCCGGCCATCCTTGTCACGGATGCCTTCGCCGGTCAGGAGTTCAGAAGCATGCACCAGGACTCGAAGCGATTCAGCTGCCACACTCGCAGGCTAATCTCTTCGCACGAAGGTTTCAATATCGGCGCACCTTCGAGAAAGATTCGAGGCGCGCACGCAGAACGTATTGCGCATCCAGCCCGTCTTCATTTCAGGGACACGTGCGATGATCGAGATCTCGATCGACTCGTTAGGAGCCAGGATTCGACCCTCCCACCGCAGGCGGTTCACGGGCCAGGGATCCGATCGATCCCGAGCTTTCCCGGGCCATTCGTCAGGCGTCGGATCCGCGCCGACCCACTCAGCGTCCTGTGGAAGGTAGTCGATCATCTCGAGGCCGGTGATCAGGCATGAGCCCGAATGGTGGACGGCAATCCGGTAGATCTGTTCATCTCCAGGGCGCGCACGAGGAGACGTCGACTGACGGATCACCACGCCCTCGCACGAGTCCTGACTGAAGGCGGCTGCCGGGGCGAGCAGGATCAGGCTGAGCACTACTGAACGCATCAATGAAACCATGGCTGATCCTCCCAGGTGCGCTCGGAGATCTGCTCCTGCGCCCATTTGCCCGGATGAAAGCAGTCGGCTGCGAGCGCTCCGAGCGGAATCTCCAGCTGGAACAAACGGTCGCTGTAGACCACCTGCAGATCCGGAAACTCTCCACTGATCTCCAGCGCGACATTCTTCAGGATTCCATTGACATGCTCCACCACGGACAGCCGCTGGTGGTATTCGTCAAGACTGCTCCAGACCGTCAGGGGCCTGCAGTACCGTAGGATCCGGTCCCTCACGACTCCGCAAGAAAGACCGAACAACGTTGGTGCCTCGATGAATCCGGGCACTCCCAGGTTTGGAATTCGTGGCGCGCCGACCACGAGCACTCGAATCGGCGTTGGAATTCCTGCCAGGCTCCCGACTTCCCTGCCGAGAATGGAAAGCGATTCAACCAGATTCCTCCGAAGCTCCTCTTCGGGAACATCCACACTGCTGCTGTAGCTGCAGGCATCGTTCGATCCGATGGACAAAGCCACGTACTCCAGCGATTCGTATTCGCCCGAGCCGAGGATCTCGACCAGCTTCTTCACCTGCACGCGCAGATCGCTGGTCTCGGCGCCCGGAGTGGCCAGGTTGGCGACTTCGAGCGGTACGCGGATGCCACGCGCTTCACGCCATTCGCGAAGCAGCATGAAATGCGACCGAATCTTTTCGCCGGACCCCCAGGAGAGAGTCTTCTTGTTCGTATAGATGAACTCCGCCTGCACGCCCTGGTCATGCCACTTCAGGACGCTCTCCTCCGGAGTCGGAGCAAACGGAATCGGAACATCCGCCAGGGTTCCTGCGGCGATCGAATCGCCGAGGACTGCCATCAGCCGAGGCTTGACGGCAGGGGGACGAGGACCCATTGCGCCGGCAGGATGTGACAACAGTGCCGCAAACAGGTGCAGGACGATGATGAGATTCCGGGCGAGCGTGCGCACGCCCCCGTGCTCTGCAAATTGCCGTGTCAGATCATCGGAATGAGTCCGCCCCGCTCCTTGAAGCGGGTGCGGCCGATCTCGATCGAGGACTCATAGCCGGCATCAGCATGCCGCACGACGCCCATGCCGCAATCCGAGTTCAAAACGCGCGTCAGGCGCCACTCGGCGTCCTTCGTGCCGTCAGCCACGACCACCATTCCAGAGTGGAGCGAATATCCCATGCCGACTCCGCCCCCATGATGCAGGCTTACCCAGGTGGCGCCATTCACCGCATTGATCATCGCATTCAGGATCGGCCAGTCGCCTACCGCATCCGAGCCATCCTTCATGCCTTCGGTCTCGCGATTCGGCGAGGCGACGGATCCGCAATCGAGGTGATCACGACCAATCACGATCGGAGCCTTCACCTTTCCGGTGCGAACGAGCTCGTTGAACATGAGCCCCGCCTTTTCGCGCTGCCCATAACCCAGCCAGCAGATCCGTGCAGGAAGGCCCTGGAACGCAATGCGCTCCTCCGCCATGTCGAGCCAGCGATGCAGTCCCTGGTCCTCGGGAAAGAGCTCGGCGATGGCTCGATCCGTGACGCGGATATCCTCGGGATCTCCCGAAAGCACCGCCCAGCGGAATGGCCCGCGACCTTCGCAGAACTGCGGGCGAATGTAGAGGGGAACGAAACCCTTGAAGTCGAACGCATTCTTCACGCCGTGCTTGAGCGCCTGGCCCCGGATGTTGTTTCCGTAGTCGAACACGTACGAACCGCGGCGCTGGAACTCCAGCATCGCTTCGACGTGATGGGCCATGCTGGCCATCGAGCGTTCGACGTATCCCTTCGGATCCTTCTTGCGCATTTCGAGGGCGGCCTCGAGCGACATGCCATGCGGCACGTAGCCATTGAGCTCGTCATGCGCGCTCGTCTGGTCAGTCACCATCTCTGGAGCAAAACCGCGCTTGAGGAGCTCCCAATGCACTTCAGCGGCGTTTCCAATCAGGCCGATGCTCACGGCCTTCTTCGACTTCTTTGCAGCCTCCACCCGACGAAGCGCATCGTCGATATTGTCGGCAATCTCGTCGAGGTAGCGAGTTTCGATGCGGCGTTTTGCGCGGCTCGGATCCACTTCGACGTTGAGCGAAACGGCTCCCGCCATCGACGCGGCGAGTGGCTGCGCGCCCCCCATTCCACCGAGACCCGCTGTCAGGATCACGCGGCCTCCGAGATCACCTCCGAAATGCTGGCGTCCCGCTTCGGCGAAGGTTTCGTAGGTTCCCTGAACAATTCCCTGCGTGCCGATGTAGATCCACGACCCGGCCGTCATCTGGCCGTACATCATGAGGCCCTTGTCCTCGAGGTCGCGGAAATTTTCCCAGGTCGCCCACTTCGGAACGATCACGCTGTTGACGAGGATCACTCGCGGCGCGAGCTCGTGCGAGGGCATCACGGCGACAGGCTTTCCGCTCTGGACGAGCAGGGTCTGGTCGGAACGCAGCTCGCGCAGGCACTTCACGATCGCATCGAACGACTCCCAGTTGCGCGCGGCCTTTCCAATGCCTCCGTAAACCACCAGGTCATCGGGGCGTTCCGCCACCTCTGGATCGAGGTTGTTCATGAGCATGCGGAGGGCGGCCTCCTGCTGCCATCCCTTGCAGGACAGCTCAGTTCCACGTGCGGCGCGAACGATACGGGGCGATGACTTCATTTCAGCACTCCTTGGACAAGCTTCTTGAGTTCAGGCGATTCGAGCAGGCACTCGAGCCGCTTCAGGTCTTCATGGTACGAACGATCACTCTCGGCGTAGGCAGCGTGCCGGCGCGTGAGCGCATGGAGCCGCTCGACGGACTTCGTCGAACGCAGAGGACGGAGCAGGTCAATTCCCTGGGCGGCGCTGAGAAGTTCCATCGACAGCACGCGGCGCACGTTTTCGGTCACGCGAAGGGCCTTTCGCGCAGCCCAGGCGCCCATGCTGACATGGTCTTCCTTGTCCGCCGAGGTCGGAATGGAATCGACGCTGGCAGGATGGCAGAGCGTCTTGTTTTCCGAAACGATGCTGGCTGCAGCCACTTGGATGATCATGAACCCGCTATTGAGGCCGCCCTGCTTGATCAGGAACGCCGGCAGGTCGGAAAGCGCCGGATTGATCAGCTTCTCGATTCGCTGCTCGGAGATGTTGCCGATCTCCGCCATGGCGATCGAGAGCACGTCCATCGCAATCGCCACGATCTGGCCGTGGAAATTTCCTCCGCTCAGGATCTTGCCCGAGGAGGGAAACAAGAGAGGATTGTCGGTTACCGAGTTCACCTCGCGCTCCAGAACTCCTCGAACGAAAGCCAGCGCATCGCGAGAGGCCCCGTGAACCTGGGGCATGCAGCGAAGCGAATAAGGATCCTGGACTTTGCCGCAATCCTCATGGCTCATCGCAATCTCGCTGCGACCGCCGGAGGAGAGGACGGCACGAAGATTCTTTGCCGTGCGGATCTGGCCGGGATGGGGACGAACCTGGTGAATTTCAGGCTGGAAGGCCGTATCCGTCCCACGCATCGCTTCGACCGACATGCCACCGATCATGTCGGCGACGTCGCAAAGATGCTCGGCCTGAAGCAGTGCCAGCGTGCCAATCGCAGTCATGAACTGCGTGCCGTTGATGAGCGCCAGTCCTTCCTTCGGACCGAGCTTCAACGGCTTGAGGCGAGCCTGGGAGAGCGCTTCGCCACCGGTCATCACCTTGCCCCCGAAACGGACGTGGCCTTCACCAATCAGCGGAAGTGCCAGGTGCGAAAGTGGCGCAAGGTCACCGCTGGCTCCGACCGAGCCCTGCTCGGGAATCAGCGGATGGATGCCACGGTTCAGGAAGTCGAGCAGCCGCTCCACGGTCGTGGGCGCCACTCCGGAATGTCCCTGGCAGAGATTCCACGCGCGCAGCAGCAGCATCGCGCGAACCTGCGGATCCGGAAGATAGGCTCCCACACCGACGGCATGCGAGCGGATGAGGTTGACCTGAAGCTGCTCGATGTCGCCGTCATCAATCCGGACATTCGACAGCAGCCCAAACCCGGTATTGATGCCGTAGAACGTTCCTCCCGATCGGGCCTTTTTCAGCAGGAACCGATGGGCGGTATTGATCTTTGCACGAGCCGATGCAGCGAGAGCGACCTTCCGGCCATTCATGGCAACCTGCTCGACGTCTTCAAGCGAGATCGCGGAATTTCCAAGAATCAAAGGCTTCATCTTCATGGTGCCGGCTTTCTGAGGTCTGCGATGGCTTTGGCGCGATCGGAATTTCCAAATACGGCCGAACCGGCCACAAGAACATCCGCTCCGGCGGCGACGAGCTTCGACGCATTGGAGGAAGAGACGCCTCCATCCACCTCGATCAGGAACTTCGCGCCCGAGTCCTTCCGGATTTCCGCCAGTCGCGACACCTTTTCGAGCGCGCCTTCGATGAACTTCTGTCCGCCAAATCCCGGATTCACGCTCATGACGAGGACCAGGTCCACAAGGTCGAGGACTTCCTCGATCGCTGAAAGCGGAGTTGCCGGGTTGAGCGACACTCCCGCCTGGCATCCCACCTCTCGAATTTTTCGAAGCAGTCGATCGAGGTGAACTGAAGCCTCCACGTGCACCGTGATCACCGAGGCTCCGGCACGGGCAAACTCCTCGATCCATTTTTCAGGTTCGGTGACCATCAGGTGGCAGTCCAGCGGCAGCCGGGTATGCGGCTTCACCGCGGCCGCAACCAGCGGGCCGATGGTGAGATTCGGAACGAAGTGTCCGTCCATCACGTCGATGTGCAGCCAGTCGGCGCCGCCGCGCTCGACATCTAGAACTTCGTCACGAAGCCGCGCGAAATCCGCCGAAAGAAGACTGGGTGCAATCAGGGGTTTTGCCATGGATGAGCCGACCATATCCCGGTCGCGAGGCCTGCCGCAACGTCAGATCGCCCACTCCAAGGAGCCGGACCCGGGGGTTCTCTGGCCCTTTTTTCCGCTGATGAAGTCGGCCGAAGACTGGACCCGTTTTCCTTCCGGCTGAAGCTCCAGCACCTCGAGGCACCCGTCTGCGGCGCCAATGAAAAGCCGACCTCCGGATTCAAAAAGCGCCCCGGGCCTCGAGCGAACCTCGGGACACGGCAGCACCTTCTTGATCTTGATGCGCTCCCCGCTATCCCGGAGCGTGACGCTCGTTCCCGGCCAGGGAGTCAGGGCCCGGACCTGGCGATCGAGCTCGTTGATGGTCTTCGCGGGGTCGAGCCGCTCCATCTCCTTCGTGAGCTTCGTCGCGATCGTGACCTTCGACTCGTCCTGCGGCGCCGGCACCAGGGTTCCGGCGACCAAGCCTTCGATGGTGCGTGAGAGCACCGTCGCACCCAGTCCGGCGAGTCGATCATGAAGCGTCTGGGCGGTATCGTCCGATCGAACCTCGGTCCGCTCCACCGCAAGCACGTCACCGGCATCGAGCTTCAGGACCATTTTCTGCGTGGAGACGCCGGTCTCACGATCCCCGGCCAGGATCGCCCATTGAATGGGGGCCGCTCCGCGCCAGCGCGGCAGAATGGACGAGTGCACGTTCACGCAGCCCAATCGGGGAAGATCCAGCACGTTCTGGCGCAGGATCTGTCCATAGGCGACGACGATCAGGAGCTCGGGGGCAAGCTCCTTCAACCGCTCATATTCTCCGGGCTGAGAAAGCTTTTCCGGCTGGAAGACCGGAATGCCCAGCTCCTGCGCCTTTACCTTGACGGGAGGAGCCTTGAGTTCGAGTCCGCGACCGACAGGACGATCCGGCTGGGTGTAGACCGCAACGATGTCACAGAGTCGATGGGCAGCCTCGAGCGCAGGAACCGCGAACTCGGGCGTGCCCATGAAGACAGCACGGACTCGACTGGTACCGGACATGGATCAAAGCCCCTTCTTGCGGGGGCCACCCATGTCGTGAAGATCGGATCCGGGCCCCAGATCACCGTGTGCTTCGCGCTCCCGTCGTTCGGCGAGGAGCTTCTTTTTCACCATCTGCTTCTTGAGCGGGCTCAGGCGATCGATGAAGAGCTTTCCATCCAGGTGATCCATCTCGTGCTGGATGCAGATCGAGAGCAGGCCCTCGGCATCCAGGGTTTTCGTCAGCCCATCGATGTCCTGGTACTGGAGCTTGATCTTCTCGGCCCGTTCCACCTCGGCAGTGTACTCGGGAACCGACAGGCAGCCCTCCTTGAACAGGATTTTGCCCTCGCGATGGACGATCTCGGGATTCAGGATGATTCGCGGCTTCTTGTTCGTGATGATTCCGCCGCCGGCGACCTCGGCACCTTCCGGCATCTCATCGATGCCTTCGGCGATCTCCTCGAAGTCGAAATCCGTGTCGATGACCACGATCCGCTCCAGCAGGCCCACCTGGTTTGCGGCGAGCCCGATTCCTGGGGCATCGTACATGGTTTCCAGCATGTCATCGGCAAGCTGGCGATAGGACTTCTCCACGCGCGCAATGGGCTTGGCCTTCTGCGAGAGGACGGCATCCGGAAAAGTGTAGATCTTGAGTTTTGCCATCGGTTCACCAGGGCGCCTTGATCAGGCTGTCTTGCGTGCGGCCAGCGCGACCAGCACTGCCAGGAAGATCATGCTCGGCAACCAGGCGGCAAGCCATGGATGCAATGCGCCATTGAGGCCCAGAGATAAGCTGATGGAGTAGAAAAGCCAATAGAAAAAGGTCACGAGAAGCGCGAGGCCAAGATCGCGCGCCACTCCGCCGGACCGCCGATTTCCCATCGAAAACGGCACTCCCAGCCAGCACATGATCAGCGGAATGAAACAGACGGCGATCCTGGAATGGAACTTCACTTCGAAGGCACGGGTATTGGTGCCCGCAGCCCGAATCCGGTCGATGTAGGCTGACAACTCTCGAAGACGGAGGGTGTCGACCTCCTTTTCGATCTCCTGAAAGTCCTTCGGCGTCTCGGCGATCAGCAGCTCCTTGCGATCGAACTTCTGCGTCAGCGGAAAGGCGTTTCCGGACTCGAAGACCGTCACGGTTCCATCCTGCAGCTGCCAGCCGCTGCGGGTGTGCACGCCCTTCCTCGCCTCGACCAGCTGGACGAGCTGGAAGCCCTCATCGAGCGTGTACACGGACATGCCATGGATGGTTCGCGATGCCGAATCAAACGAACGCAGATTGAAGATGAGGTTCTTGGACCGATACCAGATCTTGTCGCGCTTCACGTCGAGGAAGAAGTCGGGCCGGTTCTTCATCACATGCCAGAAGTAGGTCGTGCGCTTTTTCACGAAGAGCGGTGCGATCCGATCCTGGAAAACCAGGAGCAGGCAGCACAGCATGAAAACCACGGCGCCAAGCGTGGCGATGATGCGCGCTTTGCCAAATCCGACCGCAAAAAACGCAGTCAACTCTCCGGTTCGTGAAAAACCCGAAAGCGTCATGACGGTACCGGCCAGGACGGCCGGGGGCGCCATTTGGAGAAAAATCACCGGAAGACCGAGCACTCCGCGCCAGAGAATCTGCGACGCCGGATAAGGCTGCTCGAGCAGCTCGGCGATCATCGCCTGCAGAAAGAACAGCGACACCAGACCGAACCAGGCCGGGATGAAGTTGCGAAGGAACGTGATGGCGAGGTAGCGGTCGAGGGTCCTCACCCTCGCAAGAGTAGCATTAAATGGACATTCGCAGCGAGCTTGGTTAAATCCTCAGGGATGAGCGAGAACGAGTCTGGAAAGTCGGCCCCTTCCGTAGCCGAACGCCCGGTGGAGAACACTTCCCGGCAGCAGCCCTCCTCCACGGACCGAAAGAAATGGCTCTGGGAAAATGTCGTCTCGCTCGGAACAGCCCTGCTTCTCGTTTTCATCATTCGTTCCAGCATCATCGAGGCCTTCAAGATTCCCTCGGGATCCATGATCCCCACGCTGCTGGTCGGCGATCACATCTTCGTCAATAAATTTGCATACGGGCTCAAGATTCCCTTCTCGGAGTGGATCGGAGATGGGCCAAAGTACATCCTGCGCCGCGACCCTCCGAAGCGGGGCGATGTCATCGTCTTCATTTATCCGAAGGACGAATCACTCCACTACATCAAGCGAGTGGTCGCCATTCCCGGTGACACGGTCGAGGTGAAGGACAAGGCCCTCTACCTGAACGGAAAGGCCGTCCCCCACGAGCCGGTGTCGGAAGAGCAGATGAAGAAGATCCTCAGCAATCTGGATGAGTCCAAGTACTCGCTCGGCAGCCTCGAGGCGTTTCAAGAGCGCTTTGATAACGGCAACCCGATCGTCCTGACCGATCGTAACAATTTCACCACGCAGAACTTCGGACCGGTGACGGTCCCGCCGGATCATGTCTTTGTGATGGGCGACAATCGCGACTTTTCCAATGATTCGCGCTTCTGGGGCTTTGTTCCGTTCAAGAACGTCAAGGGCAAGGCCGTCGTGATCTGGCTTTCGATCTGGATGGATCTGGGAGAGGGCGAATTTACCTTCCGGCCGAGCCGGACTGGAACGCTTTTCCACTGACGGCCCAGCCCACGAAATCGAGAACTCGAGCCGTAGCAACGCGCACCCCGTGAGGGGCACGCTCCAACCACCCTGCGATCAGGGGTGAATTCCGCTCATAAGCGCGAATCAGCGCCCGGCCGGCCGGATGACCGGCCAGTCGTTCATCTCGAAACGCTCGAAGCCGGGGCAGCGTCTCCAGATCCGAAACATCCAGGAGTGCGCTCGCAATGAAGCAGGTCGTTCCACCCAACCGCTTGTAGGCTGCCTTGAAATCGCCACGGTGCACGGCCTTCTCGGCTGCCAGGTACTTGCGAAGTGTTTCCGCACAGAGCGGCTTGTAGGAGGAGTCCTTGGCGAAAACCACGAACTGGTTGAGGTAGGTCTGCATCTCACGGACCTGCTCCTTGCCCCTCATGCGGTCATAGGTGCGAGCGAGGTCCCAGTAGATTCCAGTAACGAGCACCAGTTCAACCATTTCCTTTTTCGAATCGAATTGGCTGGGATGAAGCCGGCCGGGATTGACCTTCTTGGCGCGCTCGAGCATCGCCAGGTACACGAGGAAGGATTTCGTGGCCTCCCCGAAGGATTCACGGGTCAGCGCCTGGATTCCGAGCTTGGCAATGTCGAGCCGCTGAACGAGCGCTTCGCGCTGGCGCTCCAGCTCCTGCTGTTCCAGCTGCTTCTCGATTTTTTCACGCACACGCGAGCTGGTGGCCGCACGACGCGCCAGCCTCTCGGCCTCCTTCGCCTGCGCCCGAGCCTGCTTGTCGAGGGGAGTCTGGTCGGAGCTCATTTCTTGAGTCTCATCCTACCCCGCTCGGATCGATGTCCACAAGGACGGGAGATTCCATGCCACTTCGGGCAGCGGCTCGAGCCGCATTTACGATCCGGTGCAGGTCGCGAACCGAAGTGGACTTGATGAGAAGGTCCCAGCGCGTGATTCCCTTGGCACGCTCCAGAAAAGCTTCGCTGGGACCGAGAATTTCTATCGAGGGCATCTCGCGCGCGAGTGCAGAAAGATGTTCCGAGAGTCGAATCGCATCCCTTCGGGCATCAGCACGCTCTGCCGACTCCACTCGAATTCGGGCAAGACGGGCAAATGGAGGGTATTTGAGTGCCTCGCGAAGCTCGCGCTCTCCTTCCAGGAACTCATCGATTCCGGACTCTCCGCAAAGCACCTGGATCACCGGATGCTCCGGTGAAAATGTCTGCACCATCACGCGACCGGGCATCTCGCCTCGACCTGCGCGACCGGCAACCTGGGTGAGGATCTGCAGCGCGCGCTCCGGGGCACGAAAATCCGGATAGCGAAAAAGTGCATCCGCGAGAATGACCACGACGAGGGTCACTCCTGGAAAATCATGCCCCTTCACGAGCATCTGGGTGCCGAGCAGGAGATTGCCCTCCTTCCGCCGGAACCGCTCCAGGATGTCCGAGAGTCTCGTGGCGCTGGTCACCTGGTCACGGTCCAGGCGGAGAATCCTCGCCTCAGGAAGGAGCTTCGGAAGCTCGTCCTCGAGGCTTTCCGTTCCGGCACCCACTGGAATCAATCGGTCACTTCGGCATTTCGCGCAGGCGTCCGGAATCTGTTCGAGGTGGCCGCAGACATGGCAGCGCAGCTCTCGGTTGCGCTTGTGAACGGTGAGCGAGATCGAGCAGTGCGGACATCCCGACACCTCCGAGCACTCCTCGCACAGCAGGAACGCGGCAAAGCCGCGTCGATTGAGAAACACCATCACCTGGTTTCCAGAGTCCAGCTCCTGCCGGATGGCTTCAAGTGTCCGCTCCGCTAGAACGGCCTGGATACCTTCGACTCGAGGCTCTTCCGCAAGGTCGACCACATCGATCGTCGGCATCGCGCGCGACATCACCCGTTCAGGAAGATCCACCTTGACGTACTTTCCTTCGCGCACGCGCTCGAGGGTGTCGAGGCTCGGCGTGGCCGATCCGAGCACCACCAGCGCGCCGCTCATCCTGCCTCGGACCACCGCGAGATCGCGAGCGTGATAACGGACGCGATCCTCCTGCTTGTAGGTGGTGTCATGCTCTTCATCCACGACGATCAGCCCGAGATCGCGCAAGGGACAAAAGACCGCCGATCGTGCACCGATCACCACTCGAAGCCCCCCGTTCATCATGGCAGCGGTGTGGTCACGGCGCTGAGCATCCGGGAGCGCCGAATGCCACAGACCGACGCGCTCACCCAATGCCTTTTCGAAACGCTCATGAAGCTGCGGAGTGAGGGCGATTTCCGGCGCGAGAATCAGGACGCTGCGACCTTCATCCAGGGCCTTTCGAGCGACCGAAAGGTACACTTCGGTCTTTCCGCTTCCGGTCACTCCATGAAGGAGGGCAACGCGCGAATTTCCTTTCTCGAGCGCCCGATGCCGGAGCTGCTCGAGGGAATGAACCGCTTCCCGTTGGCGCGCGGTCAGCTCATGAAGAACCGCCGGCGCACGATCACCGTGCTCCAGCTCGCGAGCTTCGCGACGCGCGCTCTTGAGACCAAGGGCGGCGCCAGGCATCGCCGCATGAAGCACCTCTCCGAGCGGCGAATGATAATACTCATGGGTCCACCTGCAGAGCTCGAAGACTTCGCTCGGAATGATCGAGGACTCAGGCCCGACTTCGATGACCTGCTTGAGCTTTTCAAAATCGAGTCCTGGAGGAATCGCATCTGCGGGCTTCGGCTCCTCGACTGCGAATGCGTGAAGCTTGGTCCTTCCGAACGGCACGAGAACCCAGCTTCCCGCCCGCACTTTCCGTGCGAGCTCGGGAGAGATCCGGTAGGTGAAGAGCGAGTCCAGGGGCCGGGGGACGGCCACTGCAATCAAGAGATCCTGCATCCGCGGGCTCGTCAGCGAATGATCGAGTAATAGCGACGGATCAACTCTCGAACTTCGTTGTCCGCCGAATCGCCGATCTCCGTGAATCCATTGGCGACAGTCCTCTTCGCTTCAGCCAGCTCGGACGAGTTGACGCTCACGTCCTGGAACTCCTGCCGAAGAATCTGCTCGCTTCCCCGCGACACGGTAATGACCCTGGGAGTAGGAACCTCCTTGGTCATTCGATAAGCGTCGAATTGAATCTCGTAATCGTCGCCCGTCTTGAGCGACAACTTTGACGGCAGGAAGGTGTCCTTCTCGATCCAGAGCTGGTTCGAGGACTTTTCACCGATGACCCAGGACACCTGCAGCCCGGAGGCGAGCTTCTGGCGCCCGAAAAACGTTTTCTCTGCGTTCCTGCGTTCGGCCTCACCTGCAAGCTTCAGAAGCTCCTCTTCCTGCTTCATCGGAATGTCCCACCTGCGCAGCAGGGGCAGGATATTTCCCATCCGACTTTCGAAGAGAAGCGCCGATACGAGAGCCCTCGGCTCCTTGCCGGACGAGTCGCGGTCCATGGTGCGCTCGATGGAGTAGAGTTCGCGTCCTGTTTCGTCGAGGGCGATGCTGCGAAGGATTCCGCTCGAGGAATCGTAAAGCGCTTCTTCCACGAAGCGGATTCCGGTGAGATTGCCGTCTCCTGTCATGCCCATCACTGATCCGCGGGTGCGGATGAGCTTCAGGGCCGCCTTTTTCTGTAGCATGGTCTTGATGATGAACTCTGAAGGCGGGATGTAGGCCAGCGCACGCGTGGACACCACGGACCACAGGGCCATCGACAGAAAGGCCACCGAAACCAACCAGCGACGAAGCATCATGCTCTAATTCTGATCGGTCTTGAGGTGTTTTTGAAGCAATTCGATCACGCCCGAGCGAAGTTCCGGGCGCCGAAGCGCAAACGCCAGCGTCGCATCGATGAATCCCAGCCGATCGCCGGTGTCATAACGTACCCCGTCAAAGGCATAGGCGAGAAGCTTCCGTTCACGAGCCAGGAGCTGGAGGGCATCCGTCAGCTGGATCTCGCCGCCTCGGCCGGGCGGAGTCCGCCTCAGGCAATCGAAGATCTGGGGCTCCAGCACGTACCGTCCTGGAATCGCCCACTGAGACGGCGCCTGATCGGGGGCCGGCTTCTCGACCAGCTCCTGGACATGCCACGTCCGAGGATCCAGCTCGCGGCCGCCGATAATGCCATACTTGCCGACTTCTGCTTTCGGAACCTGCATCACGCCCACGACCGAAGCGCTCTCGCGCTCAAAAAGGTCGACGAGCTGCTTGGTGCAGGGAATGGCGGAGTCAATGAGGTCGTCACCCAGCAGCACCGCGAAGGGTTCGTCGCCGACGACCGGAGCGGCGCAAAGCACGGCATGCCCGAGACCCATCGGATTCTTCTGGCGAATGGAGATGACCTGGCAGAGCTTGCCGATGGATCGCGAGAGCTCGGCGAGCTCTCGATTGCCCTTTCGATCGAGAGAGTCCTCGAGTTCCACGTTGAAATCGAAATGATTCTCGATCGACTCCTTATGGCGTGCGGTGACGAGGACCACGCGCTCCACGCCTGCGCGGACGGCTTCTTCGACGATGTGCTGGATCATCGGCACATCCACGATCGGAATCATTTCTTTGGGGATGGCCTTGGTGGCGGGGAGAAAACGAGTTCCCATTCCCGCGGCGGGAATCACGGCAGTGCGGACTTTTTTAGCCATTCGGACCCCCATCAGAGCGGCGGCCCGGGATCAGGATCAACGACCGGTGAACCGCTGTCCTTCGGACTCTAGCTCGGCTTTGCAGTTGATGCAAAGAGTGGTGGACGGGTTTGCCTTGAGGCGCGGCTCCGAAATATCTTCGCCGCAGCGTTCACAATCTCCGAACGTGCCGTTCTCGATACGGCGCAGGGCCTCGTCGACCTCACGAAGAATGACACGGTCGCGATT
>JBIIXZ010000031.1:0-17608 GCA_044347055.1 Bdellovibrionia bacterium
TGCACGCCCGGTACCAGCGGAGAAGTGCCTGAATTGTTTACTGACGGTATGCGTGAAGCTGTCCAAGTTCTCGACAGTCGGCAAAGGGCTGAGGTGGGTGGAAGTCTCCGGGATCTTTTTTTCTCGTGTGATTGTCGGTCCGGAGTACTCTCAGTGCCGTGGACCCGCACTTACAGAAAGGCATTCGCCTCTGGAATCAAGAGCGCTACTGGCACTGCCACGAGGCGTGGGAGCAGGCGTGGCTCCAGCTGAAGGGGCGCGAGAGAGCGTATCTTCAGGGCTGCATTCAGGCAGCGGCCGTGCAGGTCCTCATCGCGAAAAATCGGCGCCAGGCTGCCATTCGTGTGGCCGCGCGTGCGCTCGAGCTGCTCGGCTCTCGGATGCCGTCGGGCTCGCGCGGCGTGCCGCTTCCGAAGATTCCGGGTGTTCGAGGGGCTCTCCGCAGATTCATTCTGGAGCCGTCGCGACCGCCGAAATATTCGAGGGCGAGTCGGGGAGGCTGCGCTGGAGTGTTTTAGAAGCAAAAAGCCCTGGAGTTCGTCGCTCCCAGGCTTCCTAAAACTTGATTAGGCTGGCTCTCCGAACCGAAGGTTCCCAGAGCTTCCCGCAACACCCACCCTGATCGAGCCCTACTTGTTTGTCGCCGTGAGCCCATCGAACATCATTCCCAGCATGAAATACGGGCCCGAGAGGTCCATCATCTTCACGTTCGTTGGCATGGAGCCGGAGGCCTGCAGATCGGTCACTCTGGAGCGCTCGTACCCGAGCTCGCCCACAAGATAGAAACCTTTCGCTCCGAATCCCCCTGAAGCGCCGAAGCTGTACATCGGGCTCGCCCCGAAATCACTCAGGGAAGACTTGCTGAGCTCACCGTCTTGCGAGGTGTTTTTGAATTCAAATTGAGTATTGTATCCGCCTATTCCGCCGACCACGTCCAGCCACAGGGGTTTCGTCTGGATGAGCGAAACCCTGGCCATTACCTGAAAAGAATCCTGCCTCAGCGCCGCGTAGGGAGTCGTTTCTTCGTTCGACAATCCTTGAAGTCCGCGCTTCAGAAACCGGAGCTGGTACCTCAGGCCCACTTCCAAGCGCGAGAAGATGGGGCGCGAGATTTCGACCCCGGCGCGTGGAAGTAAGCTTGCGGTCTTGAAATTCTCCGAGGTGAGCAGCGAATCGAGATCCGGGGAACTGAACTGGGTGACACCGGCGAGAAGTCGTACGCGGACGAGAAGGGGCTCTGCCCAAGCCATGCCCGGCACCGTCAAGCCGAACACAAGAGATAGGGCGAGCGCGGTAACTGAACGAGAGGCGGAATGAATCATGAGAAAATCATGTCGGCAGCGGCCCACGTTTTCAATTCGATTCAAGAGCCGTCATTGCCGTGGCGCCTTCTGTTGCTCCAGGAAACGACTGGCTCGAACCTCGGGAGCCTCTTGGAAATTCCACTCCGATGCCACGCGATCGAGCTCGCGTGAACGAGCTTCATCAAACGGATGGGTCGGAAAAAGCAACTGGTTACCGATCTCCTTCTCTCCGGCTTTCACCAGGCGCTTCGCCGTAGAGAAGGTGCGCGACAGAAAACGCTCCAGCGCCCGACCGTCATATCCGGCCCGTGCCAGGATCTGGATGGCCTCTCGATCCGCATCCCGCTCCTGGTCGCGACTGAAGCCGGACTTCAAAAGGCTTCCGAACCCCTTGCCGAGATGCCCTCCGACAGGAAGATCATTCCGCCGGGCGCTGAAAATGCCGCAGGATCCTTTCCACGAACCAGGATGACCCGGTACCCCTTGAAGGTCACGGGGCGCTTCGAAAAACCTGACAGATACCGGGCCAAGATCGTGGCGTAGGCATTAAAACTCGTTTTAAACGGGGCATTCACGGCTAGCGTCCGGCATCGTTATCGTCGCAGTCATCACCTCCAGATGCGGCCGAACCAAAACCGTCGCCATCTCGATCAATTTGACCGGTGATGCAACTATTGCTCGGTTCATCGCAGGTGGTTCCCGGTCGGGGCGGTCAACCAGCGCTTCAGCTGGTCCGTCGCCTCCTCTTACATGAACGTCGGCGACATGAGCTTCACTGGTGCCATCGCGGACACCCAGAAGGGGAACCTGACCGTGGGCGTGGGCGCAAAGCTTCAGCTGGACGGAATTACTTCGCTGAGCTTTGCTGATGATCATTCGAATCTGAACCTGCCAGTGGACTGGCGCAAACGGCAGCACTTCGGAATCGAGTGGGCCTTGCTCCGACTGGCGCTACGTTTTGGACGCTAGCGGCTGGACTTGGCTGGCCGGCTGCCCCTATCCTTCAAGAATAGGGGAACTGGGATGAAATTCGTCATCAATTCGGCCTCTCATCGCGGCCTGGTCCGAAAGAACAATGAGGACTTCCAGCTTTCCGACTCCTCGCTCGGCCTCGTGGTCGTTTGCGACGGCGTGGGCGGACATGCATCGGGAGAGGTCGCCAGCCGGATGACCGCTACCCGCATTCAGCAGCATCTGCTCGAGCGCGCGGACAAGGTCCGGACTCTCCAGCGAGAGAACTCCAAGCAGTCGCGAATTGCACTCTGCCGCATGGTCGAGGAAGCCATCCAGGTGGCGAGCCTCGAGGTATTCGAGCGCTCGGAATCGGAATCCGAGCATCATGGAATGGCCACCACGGTCGAGGTGCTGCTGCTCTCGAGTGGCCATGCCATTCTGGGGCATGTGGGCGACAGCAGAACGTACCTGCTTCGCTCGGGCAAGCCCCTGTGCCTGACGGAAGATCACACGGTGGCTGCCGAGATGCTGCGAAGCGGTCTGTGGACGCAGGAAGTGGCCGAGAACAGTCCGTACTCCTCCACCCTGACTCGCGCTGTCGGCCAGCAGAGGTACATAATCGTCGATACGCTCGAAGTGGAGGTTTCCGCCGGCGACACCTTCCTGCTGTGCACCGACGGGCTCTCGAATTATTTTTCAACCGGCCTGGAATTTGCCGAGGCCGCGAAGAAGGCACCCGTGGAGAAGCTCTCCGAAGAGCTGGTGCAGCTGGCTCTTTCTCGCGGCGGCGGCGACAACGTGACTGCAGCGGTGGTGCGGATTGAGCAGGTAGGCAGGCCAGCCGAGCTGGATGAGCGCACCGAGCCCGATTTGTCGCGGCTGGTGGATGCCGGCCAGAAGACCGAGATCCTGAGCAAGCTGTCCTTGTTCCAGTTCTTTACGCCGCGCGAACTCACGCGCCTCATGGCCATTGCGGTCCAGGAAAGCATTCCTGCCGGAACTGCGGTCATGCGCCAGGGAGAGCCGGGCTCGCGGATGCTGGTGCTCCTTTCCGGATCGGTCCGAATCATTCGCAATGACCAGGTGCTGGGAGTCCGCACCCGAGGCTCACTCATCGGCGAGATGGCCATCCTGGATCATTCGCCGCGTTCCGCATCGGTGGTCAGCCAGGATCCGATCCAGGTGCTGTGGCTGGAACAGAAGGAACTCTTCGAGCTGCTTCGAACGGACTCCCAGATGGCCGTCAAGTTCCTCTGGGCGCTGAGCCAGAGCATGAATCGATCGCTCAGGGACACCTCGGATCAGCTGGCGGCGGTCAAGACGGATCTGGCGACACCGAGGAGCGAGCTTCCGTTCTCGATCTGAGTCAAGATTTTGTCTTTACCTGACTCGCGCAACACTCTTTGAGGACGCCTTTCAAGCGCGTGGCGGAACTCTCCGATGCTTTAAAGAGAGGTAGCCCCATGAAAGAGGAACTCAAACGCTTTCTGCTGGAGCGTTTGGAATCATTTCCGGCCCGATCGACTGCACGCACGCAGGCATCTGCGCTGACGGTCGGCGTCGAGCATGAATTCTTTCTGATTGCTCCGGGAGGCGAGCCGGTCTCTCATGAGCAGGGCCAGGCCTTCTTGTGCGAACTGGCAAAGGATTCGGACTGGTACATCCGTGAGCAGGAGCCGGGCTTCGTCCAGCGCGTGTCACTGGATGATGACCAGGGCCGGTTCACGGCCGTCAAATACGATCATCATCCTCATCTCTTTGAAATTGCCTTTGCCTACGAAAATGATCTGCATCGGCTGAACCGGCAGGTCGAGGAGACGCTCCGAGCGGTGACCCGGGCCGCCGAAATGGTGGGTGCGAAGGTCTCGAATAATGCGAACCTGTCGCTGTCGGCATCGGATCCGCGAGTGGTGAGTGATCGCCCCGAATACCAGGCGCTTCGACACTACCGAAGCCTGCTGCTTCGCCGCCGGAACCAGTCCGTGGATCCGGAGTTCGCCAATTACGCAGCAGTCATCGCGGCAACACAGACGCATATCGGAGGAACTTCGTGGTGGAAGTCCCCGGAGCTCATTTCCAGGCTTTATGCGCTCGAGCCTGCGCTCCTGGCGTGGACTTCCGCGCTGGCGCTCGAGCCGGGAGTCTCGATCGAAGAGCTCCTGAAGTTTCGCTGGAGGGGATACGACGCCGTCTTTCAGGGACATCCCCTCGTGGGATTTCCGGATCTGGAAGGGTGGACCTTGGACGCCTGGTGCGAAGCGCTCCTGGATTCACCGCTTGCCGGTGGTCCTTCGGATCCCTGGGCCGGGCTTTGCATGAAGTCTTATCCTGAGAATCCGTTCGAGAACTGGAGCGAATTCATCTCGGCGGTTCGTGATCTTCAGATCATTCGTCCGAAGCTCTTTGGAACACTCGAATTTCGGGCAGATCCCGCGCAGCGGGGCGCGCGCGAGATCCTTGCGGTCGCTGCCCTTCGCCTCGGACTCACGCATTCGCAGCTCTCGCAGGATGGGCCGGTTCCGTCGATCGGCGAGGCGCGCCGGAAGTGGTGGGATGCCGTGCGAAGCGGCGTGGTGGCGCAGGATCCCGCACCACTCGAGCAGGCGCGTCGGGGGCTCCAGGCACGAGCGCTCGGCGAGGAGATCTATCTATCGGCCTTCTTTCCAGGGAAGGGCTGATGAACGAACCTTACTCTTCCAGCTCGAAGCGGGTGCTCGAAGATCCGAAGATCATCCTCGGATTCTTTCGCGAAGCGCTCTTCCAGTCGCGACGAGTGGAAGTGATCGGAATCTCCTCCGAGGCATCCGAGGCATCCGAGGCCATCGAATTCCTGATCACCGATATTCCCCATGGCGACCAGCGCGATCCCGGACCGGAGACGATGCTCGTCCTGACTCCATGCACGAATGAGCCGGAAGCCAGCGGTACCACGTTTCAGTTCAAATGCCGTTTTCCGCAGTTCCTCGCGCTCTGGGAGGGGACGCTCTCGCGACGATCGGACGGACAGTTTGAAGGCGCGATTCCACCGTCTTTGACGCTGCTCAATTCGCGAAGGCATGAGCGACTGAAGCCGCTTTCCGACCCGTCCTTCGCCACCGTCACCGTCCAGGGAGGCGGGATGCATTCGCTGGGAAAATTTCAGCTCGAGGACGTGTCGCGCTATGGAGCAGGGGGAGTTCTTCAATGTCCGAAGGAACTTCCGCTTCTGCGCGACAGCCCTATCCATGGGCGACTCTCGCTGCCTTCCGGCTCGCTGTCGATCCGTGGTTCCGTCGTTCAGGTCCAGTTGATCGGGCCCACGCTGTCGACCCCTCCCGATTTTCTCTATCGAGTGGGAATTCGGCTCGACTCCGCTGAGGCGGGTGTGGTCGATGCTCCTCCTGTCGAAGAAACGAAAATCCAAAAGAATCCGGAACGCCGGCGCAGTTCCCGCATCCCAGCGGATTTCGATCTCAACCTGGTTTCGCCCCTGCATTCGGGACACCTCATTTCGTTCCAGGTGACCGACGCAGGAGCATCGGGATTTCGGGGCATGCTCCGCGAGGCGGTCGACGCAAAACTGCTGCCGGCCGGCTGCAGTGTGAGTGTCGGAGAAGGAGCGCTTCAGGCGCTGCTGGTGTCGATCGATGGACGCGAGCTCCGTTTCCAGATCACGGGAGGAGGGCCGGAGGATCGGCTCGCCTGGCTCAAGCGCCTGACTCCGTACCTTCATCCGCAGGTCTCGGGAAAGTCGGCGTTTGGTGCGGAGATCATGGATCTGTTCTGCGAGTCCGGAGCCCTTGCGGTCGGATATTTGAAGAACACCCGGACCGTCGCCGAGGCCTTCGAGGCCGCGCTGGGTGGTGGAGGACTTGCGGACGAGCCGTGGATCCATCGCTGGATCGAACGCACGGACTCCGGAGAAATTCGCGGACATATCAGCGCGGTTCGAGTTGCCGATAATCTCTGGCACCTGGGCGACATCGCCGGAATGATCGAAGAGAACCGGAAGGTCTCGCGCAAGTTCATTCCCGCGTTCTTTTCCAGCTTCCTCGAGTACTGTCTGCACACGAGGCCCTGTCCCCGAATTCTGATTGGCTGGAAGGCTGGCCATCCTTACTGGCGCGCCTTTGAGAATTTCATCGAGCAGCACCACGGAGCAAGTCGGTCTGCAGTGGTGCACACGCAGTATTTTCGACTGCCGTATTCGAAGGTGCGAGAGGCCTCCTCATCGAGGAGGAATCATTACCGCGAAATCCGGGCGTTTGATTTTGAGTCGATCCTCGAGATCCAGCGCGAGCTGGAAAAACTGACGATCGCGCCGGAGCTGCGGCAGATCGTTCAGGCCCTGGATTTCGATATCGACCGTTTTGGTTCACCGAGCCTCTCGCGGATTCTCCAGCCGGCAGGACGATCGCTCGATCGCCGCTATTTTCTGCTGGAAGAGAAGGCAGTCCGTGCTCTGGTCATTTTTCATGCTTTTCCGAACGGATCGAGTCCGCAGGACACGCTCAATGTTCCCTGGCTCATTCCTTTGCCCGTTTCCGGAGCCTTCTCCTCGAATCCGCAGGAGATCCAGGCGCTCGTCGAGGCTTCCCAGGATCTCGGAATCCAGGCCGGTTATTCCTTTCCTGGAATACTGGTCGTCGAACCACGCACTGGCGTGGAAACCGCCGGAGCCGCCAAGCAGATGCGCTGGACGCTTGGCCATCCCGGCATCCTGAAATTCTTCGACTCGCATGAATAAGTACCTACTGTTCTTCCTTGCAGCAGTCGGAATATCGTACTCCAGCGAGTGGGGGCCGCACTACGTCTCGCTGTTCTCGGGTGGGTCGACCAGGGTGCTGCCGCGCCTGTCGAACTACGAGGTTCCCTGTGATGCCCCCGCGCTCGAGGGTGTTGCCTGCAGGGTGGCTTACCGGGTGCCTCGTGCTCTCTTCGAGGGCGCTTCGACGGACTCCACCTGGGGGCTCGGAGTCATCCTTCATGCCACCGAGATCGGATGCGCCGATTCATTTCGGGCTCAGCTCGGCTTTGGCGATCCGGCTCGAGCGGGAAGGACGCTCGATTTTTTGAATGTCTACCAGACGGTTCCACTCCAGGCGCTGCAGTGCCCGGGGGATTTTCTGGTCCGCGTCTGGTCGCCTGAGTCCTACCGACGTTATGGACTCATCGATGCTCCGATGGTCGTCGGAAGTCGCGAGAGCGTGGAGAGGATCAAGACGTTCGTGGAATTCTTCCGCACGCAGCTCCTGCTGCTGCTGTCGTCGCTCTTCGTGGTGGTGGCGATCTTCAACCGCGTGATTCGCCGACTGATGGACCAGCACACGGCCTTGACCCTGGTGGAGAGGTTCGATTCCGCCTGGATCGGATTCATGCTGATCTTCAGCGGAATGGCGCAGACGCTACTGCCCATTGTCTCCGGATCCTTCTTCGTCACGCGTCTCTCGAATTTTTGCAGTGTGCTGGCTCACTTTGGTCCGGGAATTTACGGAATTTCCAGGTGCAGACGGGATATTTTGAAAATCCGCGAGCTTGCCTCGTTTCTGGTTTCCTCTCCTCTGGTTTCCTCTCCTTGGGCTTCCTTTCTGCGATGGATTCCCGGACTGAGCTACTTGTCGCTGGTTCTCGCAGGCTATGCGCTGAGTCCGTATTTCGCGCGCGCGCTGGCTCCGCTGTTCACGGTCGTGGGCTTCACGGTATTGCTCTTCGGGGTCGTCAACCGCGACGTGTTTCTTGCAGTCTTCGGCCTCGCGCAGCTTCTCGACTCGCTGAAGCTCTTCATGGTTCCTTTTCTTCCGACCTCGTATCTGACGCTCATCTTCACGCTCCTGGCCATGACCGAGTCGTTCCTGCAGAGATCCAAGCGCGGAGCCAGTTTTGTTTCCGCCCTGCGCTGGAGCCATGATCAGGTCGAGACACTCGACCAGGACCAGAGCGTGGCATCGTTTCTTCAAAGTTTTGCGGAACGTTTCGAAATCGGAAGAATCAGTCTTCTGCTGCCGCAGTCCGGTGGCAACTGCGAGATCCTCATGCTGACGAGGAAGGGCCGCGCCTGGCAGGTGGAACAGCTCTTTCGCGACGTCGTGCCGCCGATGTTCTCGCACTCGCTGGCCTCGCGCGAGGCTCTCTGGCACATCGAGGATGGATCTCTTTTCTCGGTGAACCTGAGGAAGGGAGAGGCGCGAAAGTATTCCTATGAAGGACGCTACTTCACGATCCTTCCGCTTCTCCAGGGCGAAGTGCCGGTCGGTGCCATTTCCTTCACCAATTATCCCGAAAGATACGCGAAGTCCGAGCTCGCGCGACTGGAGTTGAACACCGTAGCCAACCTCCTGACGCCACTGCTGACGGCGCGAGTGGGGCATCAGTCGGCGAATCAGGAAAAACAATGGGGAGAACTCTGCTCCTCGGCCGCGAACCTGCTTTTGGAGTTGAAGAACGAACTGGCAAGCGATGGCACCCATCTCGACATGTCAGAAGTCAGTCGTCGGATCACCGATATCCTTGCCGCCAGACTCGGGGTCGGCGTGTATATCGGACGTCTCGACCAGGTTTCGAGAAGGATCCATATTCAGGCGCTTTCCGGGCACTCCGACGAAGTGACCCGCCTGTATCAAAAGGTGGAGTTCTACGCCGTCAGCCATAATGAGCAGGGCCCGCTGGCACTTGCCGTGAATCGACGAAGAACCATGACGCTCGGAGAGATCGGCTGGATTCGTGGGGTCCTGCACCCCGTGACCCTGGAGATATTTGATGCTTCGGGCATTCAGAGCTGCGCGGCGATTCCGATTCTGGGTGCACCGAGCCTCGCGAAAGCGGGGGCGGATCGGGGAGAGGCGCCCGTCTGGGGTGTCCTCTGGTTCGAGAGCCCGAAAGCCGGAGCTTTTCTTCCCCGGATGGAAGCAGGATTGGAAGCGCTTCGCAGCGCCGTCGAATCGATCCTGCATCACCATGAACTGCTCGGCCTTCATTCGCGCGCCAAGGAGGCGCTCGCCGGATTCGTGCCGCAGGCCGTGCTCGAGAGGCTGATCTCCGGCCAGGAGGTCCGGCAGGAGGAGCAGGGATACCTGCTCATGGCCGATGTGAAGGACAGCACCAAAATCTCGCGGTCCATCGGCGCGGATCGGTGGAATCGATTCATTGCACGGCTGACTCCATCGATCGAACGGGTCGCATCCGAAAGGGGCTACCAGCTTCAGTCCGTCATCTGGGATGCGTTCTGTTTTACTCGTCCGTTGAAGCCCGAGCCCGAGGAAGTGCATCGAGTCGTGGATCTCTGCAGAGAGATCCACCGGATCATCGATCAGGAGTGCAAGGGCGAGTTTCCTCTGCTGATTCCGGAAGGCGAAAAGAAGCGGGTGCGATTCTGCCTGACCCATGGAGACATCACTCGAGATGTCCAGTGCGGCTACACCAAGAACTGGATGATCGTCGGTGGCGCCATGGCTTCCGTCTCAAAGCTCGAACAGGCCTGCAAGCCGAAGGATGGCTGGCTTTTTGCGGCGAGTTCGACGGCGTTCGACCGCAATCACCCGGATTGGGAACAGCTCGAGCAGCGAGTGAACGGAACCTCGGAGTTCATCTTCAGCTACCTGAATCCTCCTCCGGTAGCGGATCAGGCAGCGGTCGAGGAGGATGATCGGGAGCCGACTCTGGAGAGTGCCTAGACGGGCCTGGCACGCCGCTGCCGGAGCGAAGTGGACGCCACCAGTAGTCCGCAATAAGCCAGCGAGAGCAGCGCGCCCAGGCCGTTGGTTCGTTGCGTGATCAGGCTGTTGACCAGGAGTGAGATCGGTACGGCGCCACTGAGCGCCAGATTTCCCAGAACACCGCGCGCGCGTCGAATGCCCTCGACGTACAGCAGTTGGATGATCAGGAGAACGAGCCCGAACGCTCCGCCAAAAAGGGCATCTCCGCGAAGCGAGTCGAATCGAACACCGCGGAACAGGGCCAGTCCGCCCAGAAGGGCGCTGGCGATCAGACAGCCCTCCGCCAGCAGTTTCGATCGACTTTGCCCGGCCCGTACCACGGAACGCAGGACGGATTGAGAAGCGACGTAAGCGGCGAGAAGCAGGGCGAGTCCCGTCCAGCCGGCGCCCGGGCTGCCTGAGCCGGCAGCCGACTCGATGCGTGCCAGAAAAAGAAGAATGACGAAGGCGCCGCCTTGGTACATCAACTCGTCCTTCGAGAAGCCGCGGACTTCGCGCGAGAAAAAGCCGGAAAGAAGAGGCGCCAGTGCCTGCAGGATGATGAGCTGGGCCAGGGATGCCCTTTCTTCGACGACGAGAAACTGGACATAGATCAGCGTGAGCGCCAGGGCCCACGCAAGCGCGTGCAGGATCGACGCACGAGGTGCGCGATCGCGGCGGGCCCATCCGGCAGAGAGGATTCCTGAAACCAGGTAGGCAACCGAAAGGCAGGCCAGTGCGCTCTCGGACGAAACGCCCCGCCAGCGAAGAGCGGCAAGGCCCAGGACGTTGAGGATCGTCGCGAGCACCAGCGCACCGACGCCGCTCATCCCTTCCTGCGGCGATCGGACCTCGGTTCTAGATTCCGTCGACATGGTAGGTGGTGAATGCCGCCAATGCCGAGGGATGCGCGCGTTCCGTCTGGAACCAGTGCTCGGCCGATTGCTTCAACAGCAGCTCTTCTGCCGATGGGCTTTCGCCCAGCGCAGAAAGAAAGATGGGAAGGAAGACGGCTTCGAAGGCACTCCATCCGATCCTGCCCGTATCAAAGACGACTTTCTGCTCTCGAACGGAATCGAAACCAGCTTCTTCAAAGAGGGATGCCAGCTGAGAGCCGATCGTGCGATCGCCTCCGCGCGACTGCTGAAGTTCAATCTTCTTTCGAGAGAGCGACTCGAGGGCAGGGCAGGCGGGCTCGAATCGGACTTCCGAATCGGCTGCGTCGATGGCGATGACCCGGCAGCCACGTGGCTTGAGCTTGCGAACGGATTGAAGAACAGAACGCGCGTCCTCACGGTTCATGTGCTGCAGCACGTAGCGAACGAGGATGAAGTCGGGTTGAAAAGTGGCGAACAGGTTTTCCAAGGCGGCGGTGTCGTGGAGATTGCCGCAAAACCAGGCGCCATGTGGAAGGCGCTCTCGGGCCTTTTCGAGGAGCAGTTCGTTTCGGTCCATTCCCAGGAGGTGAGCCCGCGGAAAGGCATCCCGAATCTGGGCAAGGAACTCTCCCGTGCCACAGCCCAGCTCGAGAATTCGAACCTGATCCTGAAGTCCCGCGTGCCGGAGGTGCGTCAGCTCGATCGGAAAGAGCGCCTCGGCCTGAAAGCGAAGGCGGCGTTCCTCTCGGGCTCGGATTTCATCGTTCGTCAGAAGGTAGCTTTGGCTGCCTCCCACCGACGGATTTCGCTGCTGGATCGGATCCATGCGGATTCTCCCTGGGGTGTCTTCAGTCTAGCGGAGAAATGTATCCGGGGAAGGAAGACCGAGGGCCTGATAGCGGGATGCGACAGTGCGACGCATTGCGCTATCAGGCGAGCGGCCGTGTGAAGCGCCGGCGCCCCGGCGGCGCCTAAAAAGTGATCATGTTGCGATGGGAAAGCCTTCGGATCGGGGGGCATTCGAGTGCACTGCCGCGGTGGGCGCCACCGCAAGGGCCGCCGCAAGCGACCCTAGAGTTTTGATCCCCTGAATCCCTCACTATCCATCCGTCGGATTGATTCCATCGATCTCGCAAGCAGAGCCTCGTCCAGAGGCCGCAAAAACACCCTAAACGAGCCCTTTATTTTAGCCCGCGCGCCGCGAGCGGCGCCTGAAGGCGGTCAAAAATCACGTTCGCAGATCCGAAAAGCCCGAACCCTGGGCCCTCTGAGCCATTGCGCGTCGATCTCTTTTGCCAGGAGCTTTTGGGCTAAAACGCTCTTGCCGGTCTGTCGGGGGGGGCTCGACGGGCCTGTAAAACGGCACAAACTGGCGAAGTTCCTGGGCCCTTTCGGTCCTTGCCGGGGCGCTCCGAGGCCTGACTGTCGTCCGGGCGAGGAGCCTACCGATTTTAGTCGACAAGACCGACAATTTCAGTCAACAATAAAGTCAGAGAGTCGATGAAATGTCTCTGCAGCACGTTCGTGGTTGGGCGATGTCCGTCCTGCTTTCCTCTGCGCTGGCAACCGGGCTTTCGTGCAAGTCGAAGGATGCCTCCGTGGCAAGTGCAGTGGCGAGTGCAGGGGCGATCACTCCTGGAAAAGTGCTCATCGTCATCGCGGAATGCTGGCGAGCTTTGGCGACCCTGAGGACGGGCCGTGGTCCGATGTCGAAGGTGGCCCAGCAACGTTTACCTTCAGTGCTGATGAACCTGTGACACATTCCGGAGAACTCTCGTGCTGCGGGGGAACGGGCGATCTTTCCACTGCAAACACCTATTTTTCGGATGTCGTTTATCTTTTCGGATATCTCGATGCGACCTTTTCGATTACCGGCGTGACCGGAAACGGTTCGATGAACGGTGAACATACGGTGCGCTTCGTGATGGCTGAAGGAGCCCATCCGAATGCGCTTGGGGGCGATATCCTTTATAAGCACGAGGGCACCTTCAAATGGATGCCCAAATCTGGAGGTACTGGCCTTGCTGACCTGACATCCGATCGTCCAGATGACCCTGTGACGATGAATAGCGCCGTCGTCAATTGGACCAATCCTTTCGGAACTCAAGGGCAGCAGCATATTCCGACGCTCTCGGTACCGATCGCGTCGTGCGATCCTGAGGACATCGACGCGCCTCATGTGGTCACGGAGGCCGAGCTGAAGGATCCGGGTAGAACCTACTCCTTCGGCTTCGATACCACCAAGCTCGTGATGTTTCCGACAGTTAACCTCGGCGTCGACGAAAATACTGACGAACCTAATATCAATCTGATCTCCAGCATCAAGCAGCTCATGACACGCGTTCATCTTGCAGGCCTGCCTCACAGCGCTCAGCCCATGGGCGTCGGAAGTCCTGCCAGTACGCTGCTGACGGTAGAGGTGGCGGAAGGGGGGCTTCCTTGGTCTTGCCCGCCTTCCGATACTGAGGGAGACGAGGGCGATGAGGGGGACGGCCCCCCGTCGAGCCTGTAAAACGGCACAAACTGGCGAAGTTCTCGGCGAGAGTTGGGCTAGGATCGCGCTCCAGAAACTCGAGCACCGATTCAGCGACGCCCGCCGTGCTGGGTTTCAATCGGCGCTTCGCGTGAAGCGATTTTGAAAAGACCGTCTGCTCTGGCTAAAACGCTCTTGCCGGTCTGTCGGCCCTGATGTCGGCCTCGCCAGGAGGGGCCGTAGAGGTAGCGATTCCGGTACTGATGATTGACGTGCGCGAGCTCTTGCGGCGTGAGGGTCTCTCTCCCGAATTCGAATCGTCTTCAGCACAGGCGTCTTTGGTAACACCACCGCTTGAGGTCGCTTGAATACTCGTGGCGCTCAAAGTGCGGCATTGCGCAGAGCCATACCATTGAAATTGTTTGATTTTTATAATTTATAGGGAGTTTATCTCATCTTATGTTTTTTTTATAAACTAGGGTAAACTTCCACCCTATGGACCCACGACTCAACCCCTATGCCCCCGGTGCGGGCACGCTTCCACCGGAACTCGCCGGCCGCAACCCGCTCATCGAAAAGGTCTCGATCGCCCTCGACCGCTGCAAAGCGGGCCTGGCGGCACGTGGTCAGTTGCTCGTCGGCCTCCGCGGGGTCGGAAAAACGGTACTGCTGGCCCGACTCGCACAAAATGCCGAGGCCTCTGGAATCGTGGTGGTCAGCATCGAAACTCCTGAGGACCGCTCGCTTCCCGCCCTGCTGATTCCCTCACTCCGCACCGCCCTGCTCAAGCTCGATCGCCTTTTTGCGGCCGGCAGCCTGGCCAAACGCGCTCTGAAGGTGCTCGGCGGATTCGTTGGCGCCATGAAGGTAAAGTACCAGGATGTCGAATTCGGACTCGACCTCGGCAAGGAGGACGGTGTTGCTGATAGCGGCGATCTCGAACACGACCTGACCGCTCTCTTCGTAGAAATCGGCAAGGCGGCAAAGGAAAAGAACACCGCTCTTGCGCTATTCATCGACGAGATCCAGTACCTTGCGGAAAATGAATTCGCTGCTTTAATCATGGCTCTTCACAAGTGCGCACAGCTTCAGCTGCCGATCCTGATGATCGGGGCTGGCCTCCCGCAGCTCGTTGCGCAGGCCGGTCGAGCGAAATCGTACGCGGAGCGACTCTTTGAATATCCCGCCATCGGCCCACTGCCTCGAGATGCGGCCCGGCAGGCCCTCGAAGCTCCCGCACAGAAGAGCGGGGTAAAGTTCACGGATGAGGCGCTCGACGAGATCATTCACCAAACGAAGGGATATCCTTACTTTCTTCAGGAGTGGGGGAAGCACAGCTGGCACTGCGCGAAGCAATCACCCATCACGCGTGACGACGTGGACACAGCTACGGCTCTGGCGATTTCAGATTTGGACGCCAGCTTTTTTCGCGTCCGACTCGATCGACTGAGCCCTGCCGAGAAGCGCTATCTCCGGGCGATGGCCGAGCTGGGCGCCGGACCTCATCGGTCGGGAGACATCGCCGAAAAACTCGGGCGAGAAGTTCAAAATGCGGCGCCGATTCGAGCTCAGCTCATCAAGAAAGGCATGATCTACAGCCCGTCTCACGGTGACACAGCGTTCACCGTCCCCTGGTTTGATGAGTTCATGAAACGAGTGATTCCGGACTTCGAAAGCGCGTAGTGCCTGAGTCGGCCCCGGGACGCCCCGGGGCTCGGCCGGAGGCCAGGAGAAAGACTATCCTCTTGGGCGCATGTGAGTTTCCAACCAGCCCGCGATCGATTTAAGATCACATTTCTCGTGAATCACGTTCTTAACGATAAAGCTCTCACCATCGCTCGCGCTGACTTCAATGCGGAACCCGTTGACGCTCAAAAAAACAGCCGTCGCAGCAAACGCAATCCGCTTATTACCGTCGATAAAAGCGTGGTTCATCGCAAAGCTCTGTAAAAGAGCCGCTGCCTGAATGGATAGGGTCTCATAATAACCGCTTTGTGGTCGATGAATGGCGCTCTCGACGAGTCCTAAATCCCGAACTCCAGAACTCCCGCCGAATTCGTCAATCAGCATCCGATGCAGCTCCAGCGCCTCCTCAACGGAGAGGTAATAGGCCGTCACCATCACTTTGCTAACCGGCGAAGCAATTCAGCATGTTCGGCCAAGACCTCTTGAGCAGCCTTTCGAAAAGCGGGACGAAGCCTTGCGCGAGACAGATACTCTTGGACAGCAGACGTCAGCACCGAGGAGATGCTTCGATCCGTCTCCTTCACAAAAGTTTTGAGCTCTTTCAGGGTTTCTTCATCAATTTGAGAGGCAAATTTAACGGCTTTACCCATAGTTTGGTCATTATTCATGACATTTCATGAAATGTCAATAAAGTAAGCCGGTCACTCACAACTGCTCCAGAGATGCTGATACTGAACGAGATCTAGGAGCAGGATTTTCTGAAATGCTCGTTTGGATTCCGTCCGGGGCTGAGTTGTATCTCTGAGAACCCCGGGACGCCGCAAGGTTTCTCGGGGGTTTTCACTTCATACGCATGAAGTGCTACTTGAACCGATAGCGGGTCGTAGCCTTCGCGCCGCTCCTGATGAGTATTCCCTGGCTTACACCCAGAGCCAGGTCTCTTCTGGCTGTGGCTGTCGAGAGCGTCTTGAAGAACTGAATGTAGTCTTTTCTCGAGAAGTGCTTTTTACCGAACTCCGATTTGGCGAGCTTGAGGCGGGATTCCGGCGTTTCAGGTTCTGGCTGAAGCTCTTTCATGAACTCCTTCAGTCCGTCGCGGATTGTGGAGAGAGAAAATTCCACGAACGCCGAGCATTCGCCTTTCTTGTCGGAAGTTTCCAGTGCCGCATAGTAGGCGCTCTGCCGATCGCGGACAATCGACTCGACCGGCAGGTACTCAAACGCTTTATGAAAATGGCTGAGGATGACCGACTGCCAGAGCCTTCCCATTCGCCCGTTTCCGTCCTCAAAGGGGTGGATGAATTCGAGCTCATCATGGAACACGCAGGCCTTGATGAGAGGCGAGACATCAGACCTCGCCGACCGTGAACTTGCCATTCCTGAAGAAGCTGCCGAGGCGCTGAGTGAGACGCTGGATCACGCTCTCCGGCATGCGATCGGTCATGAGATTCAAGCTCGCCTGCAGGACAGAGTCGAACGTCTGGCCTTTCTCGACCGAGTAGTAGCTGGTCAGGAACTTGAGGCTCTGAAACGCGGGCTCCTTGACCTCGGCGGCGTACATGATGAGCTTGGCCAACGCCGTCTTCCCGATCCCTCGGTCACCTTGGAGCACGAAGCTGGCCGGCATGCCTTCGCGGACTTGAGTCAGCTTTTTGAGGATCTGAAGTACCTGCTCATAGCGGCCGGCGAAGAGCGCCGGAGTCACCACAGAGTTCGGATTGAAGGGGTTTACGCGACCGGCCATGACTTTTTTTCCTTTTGGAGCAAGAAGTTAGCGATTTTGTAGTTGCCGGTCAAAATCTTTTAGTTGGCTTTTAGTCGCGGTCTGTTTTCTTTTAGGCGGCTCTTAGTGGAAAGGTCGCTACTACCGTCGCGCCGACGGCCAGTGGATCTCGAGGTATCTCTGTCAATCCTGCGGAAAGACCTTCTCATCCGGAACGGGGCTTCCCTGTTACCGGCGGAAGAAACGAAAGCTGAATCATCGCCAATATCGACCGAGGTTCGAAGGCCCACCTCGCGAGGGTAGACCGGCGCGGTAATTCGGAACCCGATTCCTCGAAGCTCCTCGCTACTCACCGCGGACTCTCAGGTCCTCGATACTGCTTCGCGAAACGACGCGAAGCATCTTTGATCCTTCCGTGTATGCGTGGCCTGAGGCAGTCCACATCGGTCGGGTCGCACGTTTGCTGATCCTGCCTATATTCTGAGCGCCACGCGCCATGTTCAGGCCCACGGCATCGGAGAGCGCGGAGAGCCCTGTCATAGCCCCATGGCGTTTCTGGCCAAGGCCATCGAGAGCGTGCTCGTGAAGGCGCGTGAGGCATCACAGGCAGCCGACATGGCTCGGAGTAGGGAAGTGGCCGCGAGGGAACGCCAGAGGCTCGAATCCGAGCGTGAGAGGCGGGAGCAGCAAGAGCTGGACCGCAAGCTCCGCGAGTTCGATCAGGCCTTCCCTGACTCAGGCGAGCAGAGGCGAGTCATCCAGCGGCTGACCAACACCATTCCGGCGCTGCCGGAACCCGCTCGCAGGATCATGGCGGCGACGGTGTGGGCCAGCGGGAACTCGAGACAGAGTCCGAGCGCCGGCGCCACCGGCTAATCTTTTGAAGCGAGTCGGGCCACGAGCCCACGGAAGGCCGGCTC
>JBIIXZ010000032.1:0-17552 GCA_044347055.1 Bdellovibrionia bacterium
AATGTCGATCCAGGTCTTCAGCGCCGCCTTTGAATCAGCCAGTACACCGGCACGCCTGCCAAAATGAACAAAAGGCCAAAGAGGCTCTGCCGGGGAAGCTCGATCACCGAATTGACCAGCAGCGCCAGAGCCAGAACGCAGAACAAGGCGGGAAGAATCGGAAAGAAAGGCACTCGATACGGCCTTGCCAGCCGTGGAAACTTGCGACGAAGCAGGATCACGGCAAAGCCGCAGAGACCGTAGAAGATCCAGGACGAAAAAACCACCCAGTCGGTCAGCGTCTCAAAGGTGCCCGAAAGGGCGAGCGCACAGGACCAGAGCCCCTGAATGAGAACTGAAGTCACCGGAACCTGTGATTGCGCGTGCACCCTGCCGATGAAGCTCGGGGCCAGCCGCTCTTGTGCCATCGCGAAAGGAACTCGCGCACTCGTCAGGATCGATCCATTCATCGCTCCGACCGCGCTGATGACGAAGGCAACCGACAGGAAGAGAATTCCACTGGAGCCCATGAAGGTCTCCGCCGCACGGGCTGCGACCGAGAGCTCACCCGGCTGGACGATCATTGAGAACGGGAGCGAGTAGAAATAGCCGATATTGGCGGCGCCATAAATCAGCAACACGGCAATCGTGCCGGTCGTCAGCGCGATCGGAAGATTCTTTTCCGGATGGCGAACCTCGCCTGCGGCCATCGGAAGATTATTCCATCCGTCAAAGGCCCAGAGGGCAGCGATCATCGCGACGCCGAACGAGCTCCACGTGACTCGAACGTCGGAATTGACGTGTGCCAGGTGCACCCAGTTTCCGGTCGATGAAAAGCTCAGGGCGGCGATGGCCAGGCCCGCTACCAGCAGCGCCTTCAAAATGGTCAGCGCCGTCTGAACGCGCCCTCCGAACGATACCGCAAGACAGTTGAGGCCGGTAAATCCAGCGATCAGCGAAATGGCGAGAATCTTTTGGCCGGTGATCGATAGCGGCAAAATGCCCAGGGCAAAGGTGGAGGCGCCTACGGCATAGGCGGCAATCGTTCCGGGTCCGCCGATCCAGAAACGCTGCCAGCCGTAGAGAAAGGCAATGCCGTTTCCGTAGCCCTTTTTCAGGTAGACAAACTCGCCCCCGGCCTCCGGAAACATGGCGCCGAGTTCGGCGTAAACGAGGGCTCCCATGAGCGAGAGGAGGCCGGCCGCCACCCAGGCCAGGAGGACCATGGAAGGCGACCCAAGAATCTGCGCCATCGGCGTCGTCTTCAAGAAGACGCCGGTGCCGATCACCGTGCCGACCACCAGGGCCGAAGCGTCGAGGCTTCCGAGTGCGCGATTGAGTCCGAGAGTTTTGCCCATGGATCCTCTATCGCCTCACGAGGTGCGGCGAATTTCTCCCGAGCTGAGTTTTCGAGAGTACTCCACAAGCTGCTGCTTGACCTTCGGCAACAGAATGTAACAGGCCATCATGTTCGGCAGGGCGAGAAGCCCATACACCGCATCCGAGAGGTTCAAGACGATGGTCAGCTTTGCCACTGCTCCCACGAAGATGAACGCAACGAAGATGTAGCGGTAGATCGGCAGCCACTTTTCGCCAAAGAGGAAGGTGACTCCCTGCTCGCCATAGTAGCTCCAGGAGATCAGCGTGGAGAACGCAAAGAGCGTGACGGTGGCCGTCACGATCCAGCGCCCTGCAGGACCCATCACGGACTCAAAGGCATAGGCCGTCATTTCTGAACCGGCCTGCACGCCTTCCATGCTCCAGGCGCCCGTCAACAGGAGCGCTACCGCCGTGATCGTGCACACGACGATCGTATCGATGAAGGGCTCAAGGAGCGCCACGATGCCTTCCTGGATCGGGGTCGACTTTGCTGCAGAGTGCGCCATTGCCGAAGAGCCCATTCCGGCTTCGTTCGAAAACGTGGCACGGCGGATGCCCATGATGATTACGTCCTTGAAGGCAGCTCCTGCAAACCCGCCGACGGCGGCCGTTCCGGCGAACGCTCCTGCGAAGATCTGGGCAAACATGGACGGAATCTCGCCAAAGCGGGCGACCAGGATCCAAATGGCGCCGAAAAGGTAGAGGCCCACCATTGCGGGAACCATCTTCTCAGTCACCTTGCCGATGCGCTTGATGCCACCAATCAAGATCAGGAAAGCTCCGGCGCAGAAGATGAGGCCCGAGGCCCACTCCGGAATTCCCATGGAAGTCTTGATGACCGCCGCCATCTGGTTGGCCTGGAACATGTTTCCTGCTCCGAAAGAGGAGAGGATGACGAAGAATGCGTAAAACCAGGCGACGGGATAGAAGTTCTTGGAGAGGGCATTCTTGATCACGAACATCGGGCCGCCGTGGACGGTTCCCTTTTCAGTGACGTCACGGTAGTTCAGCGAAAGCGTGACTTCGGTGAATTTGGTGCACATGCCGATGAAGCCGGCCACCCAGAGCCAGAATACGGCGCCCGGTCCACCGAGCGAAATCGCCACTGCCACCCCGGCAATATTGCCAAGCCCCACCGTGGCCGACAGTGCCGCCGTGAGCGCTTGAAAGTGCGAGATCTCGCCCTTGTCCTCGGGCTTGTCGTACTTGCCGAACGCCACGTCCCAGGCGTGCTTGAAGAACTTCAGCTGCGGAAAACCGAAATAGAAGGTGAAGAAGAGGCCCGAGCCCACCAGGAGGACGACAAGAGGAATGCCCCAGACGAGGCCGACGAAATCACCAGTCCATTGTTCGATTTGCTGAATCATGTCCTCAAAGGAGCATGAGTCCGCCGATTCCGCAAATCGGAATCCCGATTCGGCAAAATTTCAGCGCGAGGGCGGAGCTCGATCAGAGGTGGATCTGGCGCTTGTTCACGGCAAGCGCAGCTTCCTTCATCGTCTCAGCAAGCGAAGGATGGGCATGCGAGCTCTGCGCGATGTCCTCGGACGTGGCGCCGAATTCCATCATGGCCACTCCTTCGGCAATCAGGTCGCCGGCGCGTGCGCCCACGATGTGGATGCCGAGCACACGGTCGGTCTGGGCGTGCGACACGATCTTCACCATGCCTTCGGCTTCTTCCATTGCCTTCGCGCGGCCGTTGGCCATGTACGGAAAGGTGCCGACCTTGTACGGAACGCCGCGCTCCTTCACTTCCTCTTCGGTCCAGCCGACCGAAGCAAGCTCGGGGTGCGTGTAGATGACGTTCGGAATGGCCTGGTAGTTCACGTGGCCGTGCTTGCCCGCGATGAACTCGACGGCGGCAATGCCTTCTTCTTCGGCCTTGTGCGCGAGCATGGCGCCCACGATCAGGTCGCCCACGGCGTGAACGCCTTCAGCGGAGGTTTCATAGTGTTCGCTGACCGGAACGCGTCCCTGCGGATCGCGCTCGATGCCCATCGTCTCGAGGCCGAGGCCTTCGGAGTAGGGGCGGCGGCCCGTCGACACGAGCACCTTGTCGGCTTCAAGCGTGAACTTCTGGCCGGACTTGCGGTCCTCGACTTCGACCATCATCCAGTTGCCCTGCTTCTTGGCGCCGAGGCACTTGTGGCCGAGCTTGAACTCGAGGCCCTGCTTCATGAGCGACTTCATGAGCTCGTTCGAGATCTGGCGATCCGAGCCGCCGGCGATCCAGTCATTGAACTCCACCACCGTGACCTTGGCACCCAGTCGAGACCAGACCGAACCCATTTCGAGTCCGATGACGCCACCGCCGACCACCACGAGGTGCTTCGGCACTTCGGCGAACTCAAGCGCTTCGGTCGAGCTGACGACGCTCTGGCCGTCGAACTTCAGGAACGGAAGCTCAATGGGTTCGCTTCCGGTGGCAAGAAGCACCTTCTTCGCGGTCAGCTTCTGCTCGCCTTCAGCCGTCTTCACGACGACCTTCTTCATCGCGCCGTCGGTGCCGTCGAGACGACCCTTGCCGTTGACGAAGGTGATGCCGTTTTTCTTGAAGAGGCCTGCGATGCCGGTCGTGAGCTGGCGGACCACGGCGTCCTTGCGCTTCATCATCTGCTCGAGATCAAGCTTCAGGTCGCCGACGACGATGCCGTGCTTCTGGAACTTGTTCTTCGCCTGGTAGAAGTGCTCGCTCGACTCGAGGAGTGCCTTCGAGGGAATGCAGCCCACGTTCAGGCAGGTGCCGCCGAGGGTCTTGCGCATTTCCACGCACGCTGTCTTGAGGCCCAGCTGGGCTGCGCGAATTGCGGCCACATATCCGGCAGGACCGCCGCCAATCACCACGAGATCAAATTGAGTTTCCATGTCGAATTCCTATTAGAAGCTGAACAAAAGCTTTTCCGGATTTTCGAGGAAGTCGCGGAGCTGGACGAGGAACGTCACGGCTCCCTTTCCGTCGATGATGCGGTGGTCGTAGGAGAGCGCCAGGTACATCATGGGGCGAATCTCGACCTTTCCGTTCACGGCGACCGGGCGCTCCTGGATCTTGTGCATGCCCAGGATGCCACTCTGCGGAGGATTCAGGATCGGGGTCGAGAGCAGCGAGCCGTAGGTGCCGCCATTCGAGATCGTGAACGTTCCGCCGGCAAGGTCCGCGAGCGAGAGCTTGCCGTCACGGGCCTTGAGCGCGAGCTCGGCCATCTTCTTCTCGATGTCGACGAAGCCCATCTTTTCGGCGCCGCGAATGACCGGAACCACGAGTCCGCGTTCCGTCCCGACGGCGATGCCGATGTCGATGTAGTCGTGGAAGATGACGTCCTTGCCGTCGATCGAGGCATTCACGTCCGGAATGGCCTTGAGGGCTTCGACTGAAGCGCGCGTGAAGAACGACATGAACGAGAGAGGCACGCCGTGCTTCGCCTTGAACTCATCCTTGTACTTGTTCCGGAGCGCCATGACGGCGGTCATGTCCACTTCATTGAAAGTCGTGAGGATCGCTGCCGTGTTTTGTGCTGCCTTCAGGCGTTCGGCGATGCGCTGGCGGAGCATCGACATCGGAACTCGGCGGTCTCCGGGCTGTTCGACATACTGCGGGCCTGCGGGCTGAGCCGGAGCCTGGCGTGCAACCTGAGTCGTGGTAGTGGCCATTCCAGCGGCAGTCGCGCCAGCGCCGGAAGCAGTCGCGCCAGAGCCGGCATGTCCTCGCACGGGGCTCGATCCGGGTCCGCCCGCCATCTGCGAGAGGGCAGGGCCGGAAGGCTGCGTTCCGCTAGGACGTCCGCCGTTGCCGGAAGCTGCAGGTGCTGCTGTTTCTGCAGCGGCGCGGGCCGCTGGTGCTGAGGCGCTGGAGCTCGGAGCAGCGGACTTCGCCGGCTCTGCGCCCGCGGTGCCCGTCACGGCGTCATCGATCATGCCGATCACCGAACCGACGTTCATTCGCTCGCCGGCCTGCTTCAGGATCGTCAGTGCGCCCGTGGCTTCTGCAGCGACTTCGACGGTGGCCTTGTCGGATTCAATCTCGAGCAGCACTTCACCGTTCTTGACCTGCTGGCCATTGGACTTCAGCCACTTCAGGATGCTGACTTCGGTGATGGATTCTCCGACGCTTGGAGCAACGACGTTATGCTTCATGATTTCCTCGCAAGAGTTTCTTCGATCAAAGCTTTCTGTTCGGCCTCATGCACCTTCGGCGAACCGACGGCGGGAGAGGCGGCCCAGGCGCGGCCGGCGTAGCGCAGCGGCTTTCCGCCCCAGAGCTTCGTGTCCTGCTGGCAGACGTACCAGAAGGCGCCCATGTTCTTGGGCTCTTCCTGCGTCCACACGAACTCGCGGGCATTCGGGTACTGCTTGAGGATCTCGGCCAGCCGGGCTTCCGGCCACGGATAGAGCTGCTCCACGCGGAGAAGCGCGACATTCTCGAGCTTGCGGTTCTGCTTCTCGGCGAGCAGGTCGTAGAAGACCTTGCCCGAGCAGAGCACCACGCGCTCGATCGCCTTCGGATTTGCGGCGGCCAGTGCGTCGTCGAGCACCTCGTGGAAAGCACCCTTCGTGAAGTCGTCGAGAGTCGAGATCGCCATCGGATGGCGAAGCAGGCTCTTCGGGCTCATGATGACCATCGGCTTGCGGAAGTTCCACTTCACCTGGCGGCGAAGCGCGTGAAAGATCTGCGCCGGAGTGGTGAAATTGCAGACCGTCCAGTTGCCGCGACCGGAAAGCTGGAGGAAGCGTTCCAGGCGCGCGCTCGAATGCTCGGGGCCCTGGCCTTCGAAGCCATGGGGCAGGAGCATGACGAGGCCGCTCATGCGCGACCACTTGGACTCACCCGTGGAAATAAACTGATCGATGATGACCTGGGCGCCGTTTGCGAAGTCGCCGAACTGCGCTTCCCAGATGGTCAGCGCGTTCGGATCCACGGAAGAATACCCGTACTCAAAACCCAGCACGCCCGTTTCGGAAAGGTGGCTGTTGTGCACGTTCAGCCGGGCCTGGCCCTGCTTCATCTGGTTCAGCATGCAGATCTTCTGGCCGGTTTCGAAATCGCTCAGCACGGCATGGCGGTGGGTGAACGTGCCGCGTTCGGCATCCTGACCCGAGAGGCGGATTGGATGTCCTTCGAGCAGCAGCGATCCGAAGGCGAGCGACTCGCCCGTGCTCCAGGCAATGCCCTTGCCTTCCTGAACGGACTTCAGGCGCTCTTCGAGGAAGCGCACGAGCTTCGAATGCGGCTTGAACCCTGCCGGAACGGAGTTCGTCTTCTCCGCCACCATCTGCAGCGTTGCCGCATCGACCGAGGTCTTCGGCCTGGATTCGAGGATGTCGGCTTCGGTTCCCCGCTTCAGTCCCTGCCAGCGACCGTGGAGCGTGTCGGCGTGCGGATGCGGAGCGTCCTTCTTCGCGATTGCGAGTGCAGCATTGAGCTGCTCCATTCGTGCTTCGGAAATCGCGGACTGCTCGGCTTCCGAAAGCTTGCCCGAGGCGGCGAGCTTCTTGCCGTAGACTTCGCGAGGAGAGTCATGCGCCTTGATCTGCTTGTAGAGCACGGGCTGGGTGAACTGGGGCTCGTCGCCTTCGTTGTGGCCGTGCTTGCGGTAGCAGACGAGGTCGATGAACACGTCCGCGTGGAACTTCTGGCGATACTCGATGGCGAGCCGGCTGACCGCAATCATCGCTTCGGCATCGTCGCCGTTGACGTGGAAGATCGGCGCATCGAGCATCTTGCCGATGTCCGTGCAGTAAGGCGTCGAGCGCGAGTCCTTCGGATCGGTGGTGAAGCCGACCTGGTTGTTGATCGTGATGTGGAGCGTGCCGCCCGTCGAGTAGCCCTCGAGACCGACGAAGTTCATCGTCTCGTAAACCACGCCCTGGCCTGCCATGGCGGCGTCGCCATGAATGACGATCGGAAGCACCTGCGTGCGCGTTTTGTCGGCACGAAGCTCCTGCTTCGCTCGGGCCATGCCGGTCACGACGGCCCCCACGAATTCGAGATGGCTCGGATTGTTGGCCAGCGACAGATGCACGGACTTGCCGCCGCGCGTGTTCCAGTCGCGTGAGTAGCCCTTGTGGTACTTCACGTCGCCTTCGCCTTCGGAAGGATCAACGGTGTAATTGCCTTCGAATTCCGTGAAGAGGTACTCGGGCTTTTTTCCAAATAGGTTCACGAGCACGTTCAGGCGTCCGCGATGGGCCATTCCCATCACGATTTCCTGGATGCCGAGATCAGCGCCGATCTCGATCGTTTCATCGAGAGCGGGAATCAGGGCTTCGCCCCCTTCGATCGAGAAGCGCTTGGCAGCGACGAACTTGAGCCCAAGGAAACGTTCGAGCGATTCGCTCTCGAGGAGGCGCTGGAAGATGCGCTTGTGGTCTGCTGGAGAAAGATTGGGCTTCGTCGCCGAGCCGGATTCGATCTTGGAACGCAGCCACTCGCGGGCATTGCGGTCGGCGATGTGGTCGATTTCGAAGGCGACCGTGGAGCAGTAGATCGACTTCAGTTTCTCGATGATCTGCGAGAGCGCAGAAGGCGCAGCAAGGCCGATCAGCCCTGCGGCGCGGAAGGGGCGAGCCAGATCCGCCGACGAAAGTCCGAACGCGGAAAGCTCGAGCGCAGGATGCGACTTCGGCGCGGGATGCAGTGGATCGATCGATGCGAGTGCGCGACCGAACGAGCGATATCCATCGATCAGGCGAACGACCTTGAGCTCGGATTCCCAGTCGAGCGACACGCCGCCCTCCATCACCACCGGAGCAGGTGCGTGCTCTGCGAATTCGCGCGCGGCAAATTCATGGCCGAGCTCCATGCCCTCGAAGAGCGCGCGGAAGGTAGGCTCCGCAGCGCCAGGACTCTTCAGGTAGTTCTGGAACTGTTCCTCGATGTACTCGGCGTTCTGGGCGGACAGGTAAGTGAACTTGAAGCTGTTGGACAGCAAGGCGATCTCCCGCGATGAGAAAAACCGTTTGATTCAGGGAATTTGGCTACCCTTTTAGGATGGCCCCCGAGCCCGGTCAAGCGCAACGGCGAGAGTTTGCCTAGTACCCTGTCGAGCTCAGTGCCGGATCGGACCCGTGCTCTGCTGGCTTTCGATGCGTCGCGTAATCGACAGCTGCTGAGAGCGCTCCTGTACGGCAGGCAGGACGTCAAACACTTGTCCATCCTTCCTCGACCGGAGCAGCTTCAGGTACTCGGCGTGGCTCCAGCCCAGCGGAGTGGCTGATCCGGTCGACAGGCCCGCAGCCGGTCCGCCGTCCCAAACCTGCTCGGGAATCATGAGCGAAGGTCCGGCAAAGGCTTCCATGGCGGCAATGTAGGGAACGATCGCTCGGTCACGCTCGGCCTTGGATCCTCCACGAGCCGCTGCAACAGCAAGCTCATAGTGCCCGCGTTCGCCCGTCAGGAGCGGCCAGAGCATGCCATGGGTCTGTCGCCCGCTGGTGTCGTCATAGTTGTAACGGTCGGCAGTGTATCGGTAGTAGCTCGGACCCTTTCCAGGAATAGTGACCCGAAGGTGAGCGTCATACTCCGGCATCGTCTCGACGATGAACGGGTCCAACGCGTCACGAACCCCCAGGCGCACGAGCTCCAGAAACCCGCCATCGAGCACGTCCTTTTCGCGGAGGGCGGGGCCACCGTTGGCGATCGTGATCAGCCCATTGTCATTCGGATTCCAGAACTGGTCGAAGCGCTGGGCGGCCTCGATGCGGGTGAAATACCGACCATTGCCGAGTCCGCCGGTGCTGGTGAAAGTCCATGCTTCGACGTTGTCGCCGGGCTTCGAGCTCCAGGCATCGGCCGTCCGGAGATAGCGCTGCGCCCGCTGGTCATCGCCTTGGGCGTGAGCAATCTCTGAGGCGCAGTAGAGCGCCGCGATTTCGGAGGCGATCGTCGATGGCGATGCGCCGAAGTTTTCCTCCCAGCGCTCCTGTCCCGTCCACGGGCCGAAATTCGTGAGAAAATCCGCTGCTCGTCGGACCATGTCCCAGGTATCCGCGAGCGAGACTTCGCCGGCCTTCCAGAGACGGTAGGTCAGGATGACCGGAAAGGCCGTCTCATCCATCTGAAGGCCCTGCCAATACGGCGAGCCGTCGATCCAGAAATTCTGCATGAACGACCCGTCGCGCGAGATGCGACGGAAACCGTACTCCCAGTATCCGTCACGATCCGTGAGCTGGGCAGTTCTCAGGCGATCAAACGCGGCGCGGGCCGACGCCATGTCGCCGACCGCAAGCCAGGTCGTGGCCATCTGATAGAGGTCGCGCGGCCAGATCAGGTGGTAGCCGCCGACTTTCTTCCAGAGCGGATCGCCGTTCCGGCTCCAGTCGACCTGGTGCAGTCCCCAAGGAATCGAGGGCGAGGCCACGACCGCTCCTGCAAAAGTCTTGTCCTCCATCGACTTGATCATCGCCGTCGAAGCGCGGAAGCGATCGCCGCCATCCAGCGACTCGGAAGAGAGATCGACGAGCGAGGATTGGTAGCCGGTCCACTGCGAGGAATAGGTGTCGAGGGCGGCTTGAAAAGGATCGTTCAGGGAGGCAAGTGCCATCTCGTGGGCGCGAGCAATGCTCGGCGCAAATCCGAGAGCGAGCTCGAATTCGCCTCCCTGTGACAAATCCAGTTCGGCTCCGGCCACTACATTTCCGTCGTGGGCTTCCGAGAAGCGGAAGTCCATGCGCAGGTCACGTGCCAGGTCCTGGTACAGATCATACGGCCCCGAGAACGCGACCGAGCTCCTCACGAACGGCACGGAGGCGACCAGGGCCTGAGCCTCCTGTCCATCCCACGCAAAAAGCCCTGCTCCAGGCGCCAGCGTCGAAGCGCTCGAGATGGCGTGGTTGCTCATCGGCGTTCCGCCGGCGGTCGGGTTGTAGAGCACGTACAGCTTGAGACCGGACTGGCTGCTGGTGAAACGAACTTTCATCCGCAGCGCCTGTCGATCCGGATCCGTAAAGACGGTCTTTTCGATCTGGAAGCGACCGGAGAGGTCGCGCGTGGTGACTTCGAATGCCGGTACGCCCTGCTTGAGCCAGCGAACTTCATTCAAGGCGTCGCGCCGTTCTTCCCAGAAAAACGTGCGTCCATCCGTCACGAGGAACTGCAGGTCGCGAATCTGGGGGCGATCCAGCAGCGGCCAGTAGACTTCGGTCACAATTCCTTGGGCCAAGGTGAACCAGACCTTGGAAATCGGAGCGGTGGGCGATTGAGCGGAATAATGGCCCTTCGAATCATAGGCTTCGTAGGCGGTTCCGAAACCCTGCTTGATGCCGCTGGTCCAATGTTCGGGCAGCATGCCCGCCCGAGGAGCATGTCCGTCATTTCGCGGCGAAGAAGAAATCGAAGCAGCGAACGAGGAGGAGCAAAGGACGATCGACAGGAGTGCCACACCACACGCGGATCTTGAGATCATGCCCCCTTTCAACCAAAGCGGGGGGCCTTATGCAAGAGGGTCAGGCTTTCCGAGGGTCAGGCTGCCAGCGATTGGGCGACTTCCAGCTCCTGGGCCGACAGGGTCGCGGCCACGTCCAAAAGGATGATGACCTGCGAGTCGACCTTGCCCATCCCGACCACGAACTTGAGGCGCGCGGTTTCACCCAGAACAGGGGGGGGTTCGATCTGGGCGCTCTGGAGCTCGATGACGCTGTTGACGGCGTCGACGATGACACCCATGAAATGGTTACCCTGCGAATCTTCTTCGGTTTCCACCACGACGATGCAGGTGGACCGGGTGTGGGCGGTGGCATCGAGGCTGAGCTTCAATCTCAGGTCGATGACCGGAATGATCTTGCCTCGAAGGTTCATGACGCCGGCGACGAAGTGAGCCGTCTTGGGCACGGGCGTGATGTCCGTCATCGGATTGATCTCCCGCACGGATTTCACTGCCACCCCGTAAGTGCGTGGACCCAGCTGGAAGGTCAGGTACTGGCCGGGCTTGGCAAGGCCGGTGGTTCCGGACTGAGGGGATGCGGTCTGGGATGGGGTCATCGGGGTCATGTCTCCGTTTCCTTCTGGAGGGCGCATCGGTTGTCATCAGGTGAACCTTGAGTTCTCGGTCGCGCCGGATTTGCAAAGAATTTGTGGAAATTTTCGAATGGTTGCGCCGGCTTGGGCTTTGAAGCGTCAAAAGGATTTCATCAAGAAGAGAGGCCGCGTCTCCGATGGGTGATTGAATGGCTGAATCTCAAAGCGATCTGGATTTCATGGAAGAGTTGCAGAGGGATTTCCTCGGTGAAGTCACCTTCCTGCTCGATCAGTGCGAGGAATCGTACCTGAAGCTCGAAACACCCGAGCTTCGCGACGAAGAGCTCGGAAAGATCTTTCGGATGGCGCACTCGATGAAAGGAACGGGCGCAGCCGTGGGCTTCACCGATCTTGCCGAGTTCGCCCACAAGGTCGAGGACTGCCTGACGGTGCTCCGGAACAATACCGCGCTCGTCTCCACTGAAGTGGTGACCCTGCTGCTTCGCTGCGGCGATGCCTTCAAGATTCGGATCGACCAGCTGAAGCGCAAGGATTCGGCTCCGTGGAACGTGAGCGCCCTTGAAGCCGAGGTGCAGTCGATGCTGCGCAAGCTTCAGGGCGAAAGAGCCGATCCGGCGCAGTCCGTGTCCGTTGAGGCGGTTCCGGTAGTGGAGATGCCTGCTGCCGAATTGCATCCCGAATCGATTTCAAATGATGCCGCGTGGGAAGCGCTGGCTGCGGAAGCCCGTGCCGGAATCGTGAAAGTCGTGGAGAACAAGTCTCCCTCCGCCGCCGCGCCTGCTGCCGCTTCCACTGCCGCACCCGCCTCGGCTTCGGCATCTTCGAAGCGTGAAGTCCTGAAGATTGATTCCGAGCGCGTGGAATCGGTGCTGAACCTGGTGGGCGAGCTCGTGGTTTTGAAAAGCCAGCTCATCAACAAGTGCTCGGGCGCCGACCCGCAGCTGAACCAGCTGGTTTCGCTCGTGGACAAGACCATCCGTGAGCTGCAGGACAAGACCCTCAGCATGCGGGTGACTCCGCTCAAGAACCTCTTTCTGAAGACCCAGCGCGTGGTCCGCGACCTCGCGCTGAAGCTGGGCAAGCCGGTCGAGTTCGTGATGGAAGGCGAGGAGACGGAAATCGATCGCGGCATGGTCGATGCGCTCGCCGACCCGCTGATGCACCTGGCGCGCAACTCGCTCGATCACGGAATCGAGAACGCCGCTGGACGACAGGCCGCAGCCAAGCCGGAAAAAGGAATGATCTATCTTCGCGCCTACCAGCGCGGGGGTCGAATCCTGATCGAGCTTTCCGATGATGGCAAGGGACTCCAGCGCGAGAAGATTCTCTCCAAGGCCCTGGAGCGCGGCATCGTGAGTGCAGCCGCCGCTCAGGAGATGAGTGATCGGCAGGTTCAGTCGCTGATCTTCGCCGCGGGATTTTCGACCGCGGAGCAGGTCACGGATGTTTCAGGCCGCGGCGTCGGCATGGATGTGGTCAAGACGCAGGTCGAGAAGCTCAAAGGAAGCATTGATCTGGAGTCGATGCCGGGAGTCGGCACCCTGATCCGGCTCTCGCTGCCGATGACGACGTCCATTCTCGACGGCATGCTCGTGAAGCTGGGCGAGGAGCCCTTCATCCTGCCGATGGAAAACATTCGTGAGCTCGTCGACCTCGATGAAAGCCAGATCGTCGAAGTCGTGACCGGAAAAAGCGCCTGGCGCCATCGTGACAAGCTGTATCCGGTGGTCGACATGCAGGGCGGCTTCCAGTCGGGTCGATTTGGTCGGCCGAAGCTCGTGGCCATCGTGGATGGCGGCGGGCGCGAGGTGGCGCTTCTCCTATCCGGAGTTGCGGGACAGAGCCAGGTCGTGCTCAAGAGCCTCGATGACCGGCTTCGCGCCTGTCGTGGAGTTTCGGGTGCGGCCATCCTGGGAGATGGAAAGGTGGCCCTGGTGCTCGACACCGCCGGAATCAGCCAGGCCGCGGCCGAACAGACAATGGCCGGAAATGAGGCGGTCTGCCGCACGGAGCAGCGAAGAATGGAGGTGGCCGCATGAGCGCATCACCCAAACTCGTCGTGCCGAGCGCGTCGGCCCTGGTCGAGCAGCAGCGAGACCTCGAGAAGCTGTCATCGGATGGCATCGGTTTTCACCGTCTCGCCGTGCTCCTGAAGGAGCTCACGGGCATCTATCTCAATGACTCGCCGAAGAATCGATCGCTGCTGGTCAGCCGAATCGCATCGATCCTGCGCGCGCGCGGCATCGGATCGCTGAACGAGTACTACAACTTCCTCCGCGGAACGCCTCCGGATTCTCCGGAAATCGGCCAGTTCGTCTCGTCCATGACGACGAACACGACCCGGTTCTTTCGAGAGTCGGCGCATTTTCGCCAGCTTCAGGCCATCCTGCCCAAGATCATCGAGCAGAAGGACAAGATGCACGGCGCGGATGCCTCGGAGATCCGGATCTGGTGCGCTGCCTCGAGCACGGGGCAGGAACCCTACACGCTCGCCATGGTCGTGCAGGACGAGCTGGTTCGGATCTCGCCCAAGAAGCAGTGGCACCTGAAGCTTCTGGCCAGCGACATCGATCGACCATCGCTGCGAAAGGCCGCTTCAGGGATTTACCTGCAGCAGGAGATCGAGGGCGTGCCACCGGAGTACCTGAAGAAGTACTTTGTTCCACGCGTCGATCCGCAGGTCGGGAAGAAATACATGATCCATCCCGGGCTCGCCAAGAAGGTCACCTTCACGGAGATCAACCTCACCTCGCAGCCCTATCCGATGCAGAGGCTTTTTGATGTCGTCTTCTGCCGGAACGTCCTGATTTATTTTGACCGCGAGACCGCCGAGCAGGTCGTGTCGAATCTCGGCAAAGTTCTCCGCCCGGGAGGCTATCTTTTTCTGGGACATTCCGAATCTGGTTCGATGAGGCATTCGGAGTTCGAGACGATTTCGCACGCAGCCTACCGCAAGAAGGGAGGCTCGCGATGACGATCGTCCGAAAACTTCGGGTTTTGGTGGTGGATGATTCTTCCGTGATGCAGGCCCTGATATCGCGCATGCTTGCCGCAATGCCGGAGGTCGAGGTGATCGGCACGGCATCCGATGCCTTCGAGGCTCGCGAAAAGCTCGTCCAGCTCGCGCCGGACGTGATGACGCTCGACATCGACATGCCGAGGCTCGATGGAATCGCGTTCCTCGAGAAGGTCATGAAGCACTTTCCGGTTCCCACCGTCGTCGTGAGCGCACGCGCGATCAAGGGTTCGGAGGTGGAGAAGAGCGCCCTCGCTGCCGGAGCGATTCGTGCGGTCGAAAAGCCCAAAGTTCAGGGTGGCCGTTCTCTCCAGGAGGCGTCTGCGGATATTTGCGCCGCGGTCCTTGAGGCCGGCAAGGCCCGAGGTTCGGCGAAGTTCCAGGGCAGTCCCGGCGCGAAGGCCGTGCAGCAGGCCCAGGTTCGGAACCTCGCTTCCGAGCCGTCGGTTCCTGAGTCGGTGCTGGATCGAAAGATCATTGCGATCGCAAGCTCCACGGGTGGAACGGAGGCACTGAAGGTCGTGCTCAAGGAGCTTCCGGCCGAGGTGCCGCCGATCGTGGTGGTGCAGCACATGCCACCGATGTTTACGGCGCAGTACGCGGGGCACCTGCAGGAGATCTGCCCCTTCCAGGTTCGCGAGGCGAAGGACGGCGACCTCGTCAAGCCGGGCCAGCTGCTGCTGGCGCCCGGAGATTTCCACATGGAAGTCCAGCGACGCGGCGGCCTTCGAATCCGGCTGCACCAGGAGGCCATGCTTCACGGGGTTCGTCCCGCGGCCGATTACCTGTTTGAATCGGTGGCCAAGACCCATGGTGCACACGCACTGGGGGTGATCCTGACCGGAATGGGGCGCGATGGAGCAGCAGGCCTGCTCTCGATGAAAAAGGCCGGAGCATCGACGATGGTCCAGGATGAGAAATCATCCGTGGTTTTTGGGATGCCCAAGGCGGCGATTGACCTCGGGGCCGTCGATCAGGTGGTCAGGCTGGAGAGGATTGCCGCGAAGATCATGGACTGGCTCCGCCTTCAGGCGAAGCAGGAGACCAAAAGAGCCTCCTGATGCAGGGCTGGCGCGAGCCTGATTTCTTTCAGCCGGCGCGAGCCAGCCGAATTCACTCGGCGCTGGATTTGCTCGTGGATGCCTTCGCCGCTTCTTCGGAAGCGATCGCAAAGGCGTCGTCCAGGTTCTTCTCCGCCCGGCGCGTCTGGACATACCTGCCGTTCACGTACTGTCCCTGACCGCTGTAGCGTTCGCCGGGAAGGCCGTTCTTCACCCGGGCCGCGCGCATGTCGCGAGCGCAGTCTCTTTGGTGCTTTTCCATGAGCTTGAGCTGCTCGCGAAGCGTGTCGTTGTACTTGCGCTGTCCCTGCAATCGATCCAGGAACATTTCCTTTCGGACGAAGCTCAGCTTGCCTTCCTTGGTGATTCCGAACTCTTCCTTGACCTCGCCGGCCGGCTTGAGCTGGTCGATCTCGGGAATTTCGACGATCCTGCCGCTGCCGCCGAGGCGCGGGTCGGAAAGCTCCTCGCGGCAGCGAGACAAATCCTCGTGTGAACGAGCCAGCCGTACCTCGAGGTCATAGGCGGTCGCTCCCAGCTTGCGAAGTTCGGAATCGGCATCGCTTTTCTGCTCGATCACGACTTCGCGGTTTTCGTTGATGCCGATCACCGCTCCCTGGATTTCGCCCTTCTTCTCGAGCTTCGATTCATCGAGCTCTCGGACCTTGTAGGGGTTCGCACAGGCTGAAAGGGTGACGGCGGCGGCAATGAAAAGAAGGATCTGCATGACGAAGAGTGTAACGTGAAGCAGGCCATCTTCGCCAATCGAGAAAAAGTGGAGCCGATGAGCGGACTTGAACCGCTGACCTACGCTTTACGAAAGCGTTGCTCTACCGACTGAGCTACATCGGCGCTGCCACTTGGTGGAGACTGTCGTATAGCGGCGGGGGCCGGAAATTCGCAAGGAGAATTTGGAAATGGGGCTCAAGGTACAGGTCTGGTTGATTCGCCAAGGTAGCCGGGGCGCGCCGGAGGCGCTGCTGCTCAGGACGACGCCCGAGCGCGGAGGGTTCTGGCAGCCGGTGACGGGCTCGGTGGAGTCCGGCGAGGACCTTCCGTCTGCGGCAGCGCGTGAGCTTCGCGAGGAGACGGGCCTATCCGTTGCTCCCGGGGCCCTGCGAGCGGTCGGCCATGCATTCGAGTTCGAGAGTCGCTGGGGAGGTCGGGTGCGAGAGGAAGTATTCCTGGCGAGTGTTCGTGATTCAGGTCGGATCTTGATCGATTCGCACGAGCACGTCGACTTCAAGTGGGTGGATCTTCGTCAAGCGGAAATTTTTCTCGAGCACGAAAGTACGAAGATCTGCCTGAAAAACGTGATGGATTTTATTTCGCATCATTTTTCATTCCGAGAGAATTGACACCTCGCAACTTTTTGAACATAAGATCGATCCCCGTCGGTCATCGACAAGTTTGCAAGTAAATGTTGTTCAACCCAACCGCAGAAAGCAGAAGAGGAATTCGCAGATGAACAAGGCCCAGTTGATCGAAGTCGTCGCCAAGGCAGCCAATGTCACGAAGGTTGATGCAGAAAATGTCGTGAATGCCGCCCTCGATTCGATCAAGAAGTCCGTCAAGAAGGGCGAAGACGTCACCCTGATCGGCTTCGGAACCTTCACCAAGTCCAAGCGCAAGGCTCGCACCGGACGCAATCCGCAGACCGGCAAGGAAATCAAGATTCCGGCGATGACCGTGCCGAAGTTCCGTCCGGGACGTGAATTCAAGGACGCCATCAAGTAAGCATTCTTGGCTGAATTTTTCTAAAGAGGCCGCTCCGGATACGGGGCGGCCTTTTTGTTTTTGGTCGATCGCTTCGCGACCGACTCTTTTCAGGGCCGCTTTCGGATGCGTTCCAGCGCGGACTCCATGGCGTTCAGTGCCTGTTCCCAATCCTGCGACTGGAGATCGCGAATCGCGCGAAGATAGGAGGCGAACCCTGAAGTTCCCCGCGAGTGCAGCTCACCGAGAACTGCGGCCTCGTCACGAACGATCTTCAGCATCAGCTCCGGATCCTGATCGGAGTCCTTTTTCAGATCGACCGCCCGCGTTCCCTTGAGGCGCGGCGAAGCGAGTGTCCACTTTCCGTTCAGCTCTCGAACGGCGTACCATTTGGACCGTCCCTGGGGGGCCGTCATTTTCAATGCTTCGA
>JBIIXZ010000179.1:0-5448 GCA_044347055.1 Bdellovibrionia bacterium
GAAGGCCGCCGCTCGGTATACACCTGCCCGATCAAAGCCCTCGTCAATGAGAAGTTTCTATCGCTGTGCCGCGATTTCGGTCCGGAGCAGGTGGGAATGATCACCGGAGATGCGTCCGTCAATCCGGATGCACCGATTCTGTGCTGCACGGCAGAAATCCTCGCCATCGATGCGCTCCGCTACGGGGCGAACGCGCCCATCGGCGATGTCATCATGGACGAGTTTCATTACTACTCGGACCGCGACCGCGGCTGGGCGTGGCAGGTGCCGCTGCTGACCCTGCCGAAGACGCGGTTCCTGCTGATGTCAGCAACGCTCGGCGACACCACCCGTTTTGAAAAAGGACTCACCGAGCTCAACGGTCGTGACACCGTTGTCGTGAAATCCGCCCAGAGGCCCGTGCCACTGGAATTCAAATACAGCGAAGAACCGCTCCATGAAGTGGCCCGCAGGCTCGTCGAAAGCGGACGTGCGCCGGTCTATCTCGTCAACTTCACCCAGCGCGAGTGCGCCGAGCGCGCGCAGGATTTTCTCAGCATCGATTTTTGCTCCAAGGATGAAAAACGACGCATTGCCGAGGAGCTCTCCGGAGAGGATTTCAAATCACCCTACGGAAAGGATTTTTCAAGGCTGATCCGGCACGGGCTCGGCATCCACCACGCAGGACTCCTTCCGCGCTACCGAATTCTGGTTGAAAAGCTCGCGCAGAAAGGCCTTCTCAAGATCATCCTCGGAACCGACACGCTGGGCGTCGGAGTGAACGTTCCGATCCGAACGGTGGTGTTCACCAAGCTCTGCAAGTTCGATGGAGAGAAGACGTCACTCCTCAGTGTTCGTGACTTCAAACAGATCGCCGGCCGGGCCGGTCGAAAGGGGTTCGACGACGAGGGACTGGTCGTCGTCCAGGCCCCCGAGCATGTCATCGAGAACCTCCGGAATGAAGCGAAGGCGGGAAATGATCCGAAGAAGCTCAAAAAGATCGTGAGGAAGGGGCCGCCCCCCAAGGGCTATGTCCACTGGGACAAAACCACCTTCGAGAAGCTCGTGAACGGAGAACCCGAGGCGCTGACCTCGCGATTCCACGTCTCGCACGCCATGCTTCTTCATGTGCTGAGCCGCGGAAAGTCCTCCGAAGTGGACTGCTGCCGCGACATGGCTGCCATCATTCGGAGCTCGCACGAATCCGACAGCACGAAAAAACGGCTGCGTGCGCGCGCCTTTGAGCTTTTCCGGGCGCTGGTCGATCGAAAGATCGTCAGCTTCAACCCGCTGCGCCTGAATGTCGACCTGCAGGAAGACTTCTCGCTCAACCACGCGCTATCGCTCTACATCCTCGATGCAATCGAGGCGCTCGACCCGTCCCACGAGACCTACTCGCTGGACGTGCTGACACTGGTCGAATCCATCATCGAAAACCCGGACGCCATCCTGCGCAAGCAGGTCGATCGGCTGAAGACCGAGAAGCTCGCCGAGCTCAAGATGGAGGGCGTGGATTATGACCAGCGCATGGAAGAGCTGGAGAAGATCGAACATCCGAAGCCCAATGCGGCGTTCATCTACACGACCTTCAATGCCTTCGCCGAAGTTCATCCGTGGGTGACTCAGGACACCATCCACCCGAAATCGATTGCCCGCGAGATGTACGAGAACTTCCAGTCCTTCGCGGAATACATTCGCGACTACGGACTGCAGCGCTCGGAAGGACTCCTGCTTCGATACCTATCCGAAGTCTATAAGACGCTGCTTCAGAACGTTCCGGAACTGGCCAAGAACGAAGAGCTTTTTGCCATGACGGATTACTTTCGCGAGATGATTCGGCAGACCGACTCGAGCCTGCTGGAAGAGTGGGAGCGCCTCCGCGATCCCGCCCTGGCGCCGGAACGCACGCACCTGACCGATGGTGAAGCTTCGTCGGCAGGACCGGTCGACATCACCCGAAGGAAGAAGGAGTTTCGAATCCTCATTCGGAATGAAATCTTTCGCAGGGTACGCTTGCTGGCAGCAGGCAGCCTGGATCGCTGGCCGGAAGCCTGGCAGGAGCTCACCACCGAACTGGGCTGGACGATGGACGCCCTCCAGGCGCGCATGGCCGATTATCTTTCCGAGCATCGCCGGATCCTGACCGATCAACGAGCGCGCTCTCCGATGCACCTTCAATTCTTCGAAGACTCCTCGGATTATTGGCGTGCCGAGCAGGTCCTGATCGACGAGCAGGGACACCACGATTGGGTGGCCTGCTTCGAAGTCGACCTCACCCGTTCGCGCGAAGAGGCTCGTGCAGTCCTCCGGATGGCGGATCTTCGTCCGATCGGGTGACCTGAACGGGTCTTGCACTCGAATGGCGGCATGCACCCGGCAACCTCCATCGAGCAGTTCATTTCCGACAAGCATCGACGAATCCATGGACTGTTCCAGCAGATCCGGTCAGCTGAAATTCGACTTCGAGACCAGGCCCAGGATCTCAAGCCGCTGGCAATCGAGGAGCTGTGCCGGCAGCTCGAGATCCACACCACCATCGAGCGAGAGATCCTGTATCCAGCTGTTCGAAGTGCAGCCGACGAGGAAAATTCGGAAAAGGAACGCGAGGCGCTGGCTTCGCTTGAAGACGGTCTCGACCGGCATGCCGATATCGAGGAACTGGTCTCCCAGGCACGCCTGCGATCGCCCCATGCTGAAGACCTCGGTTCGCTTCTCGGCGAGCTGGAGACCACCGTTCGCCTCCACTTTCTCGATGAGGAGCATCGCATTCTCCCCTTCCTGAAACACTCCCTCGGAAACGACAGCTCGCGGCTGGCTGGCATCGCGCACCTGCGGCAGGAGGAGCTCATCGCCGCGACCGAGGCGCCGTTCACGCACGAGCGCCGGGCATGATACGATGGCCGGGTGTCGACTCAACGCCTTAGGATTGCCGTCATCGGCACCGGACCCGCAGGCCTCATGGCAGCCACCGAAGCACTTCGCTCCGGCGCCGAGGTCCATGTCTATGAGCGGCGCAAGGGCCTGGGACGCAAGCTCCTGATCGCCGGCAGCTCCGGCCTCAATGTCTCGCACGACGCTCCGATCGCAGATTTCCTGGAGTTTTATCGCGTCCGCGATCCGAAGTCCGTCGAGCGGCTCCGGCCGATCCTCCACGACTACCCACCCGAATCATGGCTCGATTTCCTTCGGTCTCTCGGACATGAAGTCTTCGTCGGAACCTCTCGACGCTGGTTTGTCCGCGAGATGAAAGCCTCCAGGCTGCTGGCGAGCTGGACGGCTGAAATCGAAAGCAAGGGCGGCATCCTCCATTCCGAGCACGAGCTTCGAGGATTCGAAGCGGGCGCAGGTCCGCTGATCCTTCTTTCGGGACCGGAGAGCTCGCCGATCCGCGAGCAATTCGATGCCGTGATCTTTGCGCTGGGAGGAGGAAGCTGGGAATCTCCTCCACCCGAGTGGCCCGCGATCTTCCGCAAGCATGAACTGCGGGTGAAGGACTTTCAGCCTTCGAATGTCGGGTATGAGGTCGAGTTTCCTGAAGCGTTCGTCCGCGAGGCTGAAGGCAAGCCCATCAAGAACTGCGTCCTGAAGACCCGGTTGGGAGAAAAGCAGGGAGAACTCGTGATCACCCGCTATGGCATCGAGGGTACACCCGCCTACTTTGTCGGCACCGTGGGAGAAGCGCGCTTGAACCTGCGCCCGGGAATTTCACCGGAGGACTACCTGAAGCAGCTCTCGCGGCCACTGAGAGAAAATCTTTCTCCTCTGCGGCGATTGAAAAAACTCGGCGGGCTCAGCGAGGCGGCTCTCGCTCTGGTTTTCCATCTCATCCCGGAAAACCAGAGACGCGAGGTTCACGGCGACCTTCGCCGGCTTGCCGCTGTCGTCCAGGACTTTCCGCTTGTTCTCCAAGCGCCCCGCCCTCTCGAGGAGGCCATTTCCTCCTCAGGAGGACTCGACTGGTCGGAACTCGATGAGCAGCTGATGCTCCGGAAATTTCCAGGATTCTTTGCCGCCGGAGAAATGATCGACTGGGATGCACCGACCGGAGGATTTCTGATCCAGGCCAGCGTCGCTCTCGGCATCGCTGCAGGAAAAAGCGCTGCGGCTTGGGCCAAAGGCCATCATCGAGCCTAGTGGGCAAGCGACTGGATCAGCACATAGGGCTGGACGATCAGGAATCGAAACTTCTGCCCGGCAGTAGCATCCCAGGACTCAGCCTGCTGAGTCGTGGGCTTGGCCAGATGTCCCTGCTGGAGCCACGGCCCCACCTCCGCAACATCGTCACGCGCCACTGCCGAACCGACCTCGGCGAGATCCAGCTCCGGCGACACGATCACCACCGCACCGCGTGCATGGTGCGGCGCAAGCCACGACCACTCGCCCTCTTCAATCGAATCGCGGAGCTTTTTCACCAGATCTTCGGAGCTCATGAGTCCTCATTACAAAATCCCACCATCAGGTGAAAGAGCCTCTTGTTCTTTTGGGATCATTCCGACACCAAAACCTGAACTCAGGTGCCACTCTGACCCCGGAATTCGCACAAAAGACATCGAAAAGACGGGCACACCGCTTGCTGTCATGCCGTTTCAACAGGGGGAGTTCTCAAATGGCTCATAGGTCTCGTCTTTGGCGTCTTTCGATCATCACTGCTTCCGTGGCCGTGGTCTCTGCAACCTCGTTCGCGGTTGCCAGCCACAATCGCTCAGTTCAGCTCAATTGGGGAGAAAGCTACACGACGCAGGATCGTTTCGGCAGCATCACGATTCAGTGTGGCGCTGCAACCACTCGTCCGGGATATCCCGGTCACCCCGGAAATCCAGGTCATCCCGGCTATCCTGGCAATCCCGGCCATCCTGGCTATCCGGGAACCCCCAGCTGCTCCACGATCGACTTCGACACCAAGCTGCAGCGCCTGAGCATGCGGCGCGATCGCCTGGCTCGCGGCGAATGCGGCTACCGCAGGGCGGATGGCTTCATGCGCTGCGAAGGCATTCTCGACCGCTTCGAAGTGGGCTCCCAGAAGGAAGCCTTCAACCGCGACCTGCTGGAACTCAAGAGCCTCGCCGAGATGGCCTGTCGCACTCGCTCCTGCTCGCAACTCGACATCTCAAGAATGCTTCGCGACTATGAGTCGATGCTCCACTCGGTCCAGTACTCGAGGATCATCTACGAAGGGTACCAGTCCGTGGCCTTCGTGGACTTTCCTCACAACTACCGGGTCAATTGCTCCAGCTGGTAAGCTCCTTCAGTTGGCAGGCAGCCCAGGCCTGGCGGTCCGGGCTGCCTGCTTTTTCTTTCTCAAGCGGCGAAGCGGATGGGCGATTTGCTCCAGGCAGCGACCAATACACGCGCGGCGGCCGAGACATTTCGACCACCATGCGTTGAGAGGCTCCCGAATGATGCGAAAAGACGGCACCATCGTCGGACTCCACCCAGTCGGATGACCCCGGCGACACCGTGTGATCGTCC
>JBIIXZ010000033.1:0-17495 GCA_044347055.1 Bdellovibrionia bacterium
GGCTGCACCCACGAGCATCAATTTCGACCAACTGAAGGAGGCCTGCCAAAATCCAGCACGATTCCACAATCAGAACGCCCCAAAGAATATCGAAATCTCTTGCCAGGACAGCCTCTCGAAGTACGTGCCTGCAGCTTCTGGAAGCGTCACCCTACCGGTCTCGCGAAGCGTGACGACCTCGATGGCCTCCGACAAGTATTCCATGTCGGCCATGGCGGCTGAAGTCAAAATGGCGGACACGGCAGTCGAATGCCCCAAGTTCACCAAGGTGATCGAGAATCTGAGCCTGACCCGTGGCGTGAGCTGCCAGGAGCTGCTTTCGTTTCAAGGAACGGCGACGGAGTTCTGCCTCAACCAGATCAACGAGATGCGTGCCGTCAACCCGGAAGCGATCAGCGTCACCGCGACTGAAAACGTGATCTCACTCTGCGAGAAGACCGAAGAAGGCCGTGAACAGCGTGGCCAGCGCACCCAAGGCCCCCTTCCTGGCCGCGGTCAGCGCACGATTCGATAATCCTCTCCGCCATCAACCATGATGGGTTCGGGAGATTCGCAGGTGAAAGTCCGCGGATCTCCCGAACCACATCGAACCTCATCACCCCACGGACCAAATGCCCATGATCTCCCCCCTGAAATCCATGGCTCTCTGTTGTGTCCTGGCAGCGCTCAGCAGCTGCGGACCCGAGCGACGCCTGCACCTGGCGCTTCACGATCAAACGCTGGAAGTTCAAGCCCTGCTCACCGGCCAAATTCAAAGTGCCGCTCATGCTTCCGGGGTCGACAATGCCGACATCGCTCGCTCAGCTCAGGCGCTTCGTGGCGACCAATTCGAGGATCCTTCACTGACCAGGATCACGCGCGACTTCGGACGTTCCAAGATTCAACCGCCTGCGACGCTGGTTCGTTCGCCGATCGCAGAGGCAGGAGTCAAGCCGTGGTCCTCGTGGTGGTATCCGAAGTTCGAGGACACCCTTTTCTCCACGCCGGGAGGCATCTCGCCGCTCGAAAAGCTCGACGTGTATCGGGATGCCCATTTCAAGTCTCGGCGCCCGGAAGGCACCGGCGCAGCCGCCTTCGAGGCACGGAAGCATGACCCGCGCGCCCTCGCGTGGGAAGGAATGTGCAATGCGTGGTCACTCGCCTCGATCCTTGCTCCGGAGCCGAAGATTGCGCGCTCCTTCCAGATTGGAAAACGTGAAATCACCTTTTCCGTTGGCGACCAGAAGGCCCTTCTTCTGAAGACCTTCGAAGGCCTGTCCGACCGGGAGGTTCAGGTCTACGGCCAGAAGTTCACGGGCAACCACGAAGGCTGGGTCCATCCCGACATTTTTCCAGACCAGTTCCATCGTTTCATTGAAGTGCAGCTATTCGACCGCAGGATGCCCTTCATCATGGATCACGATGCAGCAGTCGAGATCTGGAACGTTCCTGTCTACAAGGCAAACTACTCGATGGGCCCAGTGGAAGGCATGCCGCACGCCATCCAGGTGAGGATGTGGCTCTACTCTGCGACTTCGACGCAAAAGTCTGAAATGGACTTCGTCGGCACCAAAGAAACCATCCGCGAATACCATTACATTCTTTTTGGTGACCCACTTCCCGATGGCAGCCTGGAGATCCACTCCGGGGTGTGGATCAAGGGCTCCAATGGAGTCGACTCGCGGAAGGACCATCCGGACTACTTCCTGACGGCATCCGTTTCGGGGTCTGGATCCCGGCAGAGCTTCAACCCCTACGTCCACTCGGATGTCGTGGACAGAATCATCAAGGGAGAGGCGCCATGATCATGAAATGGTCCGACTCCATGCGGATGACCTTGCCAGTTCTGGCCCTGTGGGCGCACGAATCCGCTGTTGCCAGCCCAGTGCTCGACAGCGTTCGCCATGCCTCACGCGGCATTTATCGAAGCGCCGGGAGGAACGACTCACTGACTCCATTGGAAACCGGGTCAACAGCGAGCATTCCTTTGAATTTAAGGCTTCTGGACCAGTCAGCCCCCAAGTCCAAACTGGGAGTCCGCCCGTGGGCTGGATTTCCTTTTTCGATGAGGGAGGGAATGATTGCAGCAAGGTACCTCGATCGCGGATTTCGATCTCAGGGCAATTTCGCCTCCCGAAAAGCCTATGTCCGCAATCGTCCTTTGGAAGCCATTGCCAGGGGAGACTCCTGGTTTTCCAAACGACGCTCGCTCGACCAACTCTCGCCCGCTGAAAAGTACGACCTTCTGGCAGGAGATCTTTCAGGCACGCTGACCCAGGCCATCTGGAATGAGGGAAGCCGATACGAAAGCGACGGCGAAATCGCTCATTGGGTCGGCATTTGTGACGGCTCAGCGGCTGCATCCGCCCTGACTCCAGAACCGATCCGCGATCTGGTGCTGCGTGACCCGATTTTCGGAAATGAGTTCACATTGTACGCCTCGGATATCAAGGCCCTCGCGGCCCTGCATTACTCCGAGTACGTCGTGAAGACCTCGATCGTAGGCGGCCGATGCGAACGCGGCAGCAGCGCCCTTCCCTCACCCGGAGAATCCCCCTCCTGCGAGTCGCTGAATCCCGCGTCCTGGCACCGCTCCATTCTCTTCTTCAATGGAATCAAACAGAGCCCGCTGTTCATCGACACCTCGCCCAACCTCGAGGTCTGGAATACACCCGTCATTTCTTACTCATTCGAATACTTTGACGTCCGAAACTCGAAAATAGTCGGCAGCCTCGAGCAAGCACTGGTGCGTAGATCGGACTTTAGAGACGACCCTCGCTCCCTTTCACGAACACCGTCGACGGAGTTCATCGTCGGGGTGGAAATGACCATCTCCACTGCAGGAGGATCAGCTCGTTCCACGAGCGGGCCTCAGCCCGCAACTCCGGTGAAACGAGTTTACACCTACGAGCTGGAACTCGACGGCTTCATGAATCTGATCGGAGGCGAATGGCTCAGCAAGGAGCGCCCCGATTTTGCCTGGGTTCTCAATCGTCAGCCGTTTCCGCTCTCACGCGCGGACGAGGAACTTCATTTTCCGGAGTGGAGCGGCGGCACAATTCCTCCGGACTGGCGTCCCGCGATCCAGCGTTCCAGCGCCAAAGTCGAGACCATGGGGGCGATCATTCGCACCCTGATCCAGCAGTCCTCGAAATAGACTCAAAAAAAAGCCCCCGGGATTTCTCCCGGGGGCTTCTCGTTTTCGCGAGTGGCGAAACGATTACATGTCGTAACCGCCCATGCCGCCCATGCCGCCCATTCCCGGAGCGCCGCCCATCGGGGCAGCCTCCTTCTTGGGCTTCTCGGCGATCAGGGTTTCGGTGGTGAGCATCAGGCTCGCAACCGAAGCGGCGTTCTGGAGGGCGCAACGGCCGACCTTTGCCGGATCGATCACGCCAGCAGCGAGAAGGTCTTCATACTTCTCGGTCAGGGCGTTGAAGCCCCAGGTGGCGCTTGGGTTGCTCATCACCTTGTCGACCACGATCGAACCTTCGTGACCGGCGTTTCCGGCGATCTGGCGAAGCGGTTCTTCGATGGCGCGCTTGATGATGGCAATGCCTGCCTGCTGTTCGGCGTTCACACCCTTGAGGTCGGCGAGGACCTTCGAGGCGCGAAGGAGAGCCGTACCGCCGCCGGGGACGATGCCTTCTTCCACCGCAGCGCGGGTGGCGTTCAGGGCGTCTTCGACGCGGGCCTTCTTTTCCTTCATTTCGACTTCGGTAGCAGCACCGACGTTGACGACGGCCACGCCGCCGACGAGCTTCGCGAGGCGCTCCTGGAGCTTTTCGCGATCGTAGTCGGAGGTCGTTTCCTCGATCTGTCCACGGATCTGCTTCACGCGGGCGTCGACTTCAGCCTTCTTGCCGGCTCCGTCAACGATCGTCGTGTTGTCCTTGTCGATGGTGATCTTCTTGGCAGTGCCCAGGTCCTCGAGCTTGGTGGCTTCGAGCTTGTGGCCCATGTCTTCGGAGATGACCTTGCCGCCCGTGAGGGTGGCGATGTCGGCGAGCATTTCCTTGCGGCGGTCGCCAAAGCCCGGGGCCTTGACGGCTGCAACCTGGAGCGTGCCGCGGAGCTTGTTGACCACGAGGGTGGCCAGGGCTTCGCCTTCGACTTCTTCAGCGATGATCACCAGCGGCTTGGAGCGCTGGACGACCTTTTCGAGGACCGGCAGGAGGTCCTTCATGCTGCTGACCTTCTTGTCATAGATCAGGATGTAGGGGTTATCGAGCGAAGCTTCCATCTTCTCCGGGTTCGTGACGAAGTACGGAGAGAGGTAGCCGCGGTCGAACTGCATGCCTTCGACGACGTCGAGGGTGGTTTCAGCGGTCTTGCTTTCTTCGACCGTGATCACGCCTTCCTTGCCGACCTTGTCCATCGCTTCAGCGATGATCTTGCCGATTTCCGGATCGTTGTTGGCCGAGATCGTTCCGACCTGGGCCACCTCCTTCTGGTCCTTGATCGGCTTGGAGATCTTCTTCAGCTCGGCGATGACGGCTTCCACAGCCTTGTCGATGCCGCGCTTGAGCTCCATCGGGTTGTGGCCGGCGGCGACGATCTTCGCGCCTTCGCGGAAGATGGCCTGGGCCAGGACGGTTGCGGTGGTGGTGCCATCGCCGGCGTCATCGTTGGTCTTGGAAGCGACTTCGCGGACCATCTGGGCGCCCATGTTCTCGAACTTGTCAGCCAGTTCGATTTCCTTGGCGACGGTCACGCCGTCCTTGGTGACGTTCGGAGCGCCGAACGACTTTTCAATCACCACATTGCGGCCCTTGGGACCGAGGGTCACTTTCACGGCATCAGCCAGGATGTTGACCCCGTTCAGAATCGCCGCACGGGCACTTTCAGAGAAACGCAGTTCTTTTGCAGACATTGTGAATGCCTCCTTGAATGAATCAGTTCAGGACGCCGAGGATGTCTTCCTCGCGCATCATCAGGAATTCTTCGCCGTCGATCTTGATCTCGGTTCCGGCGTACTTGCCGAAAAGGACGCGATCGCCCTTCTTGACGTCCAGCGGACGGATCTTGCCGTCTTCCGCAATGCGGCCCTGGCCGACTGCGATGATTTCGCCCTGAATGGGCTTTTCCTTGGCGGTGTCGGGGATGATGATTCCCCCCTTGGAGCGCTCTTCTTCATTGAAGCGCTTGACGAGAACACGGTCATGAAGCGGACGTACTTGCATGGTCAATAACCTCCTATTTTGAAAGACTGTCCGTATATTGGTCACCCCCCTGAAATTGTCAACTTGGGCTCCTCGCAAATTTGCGGTAAGTAGCGGCAAAACATCCGGAATTTTCTTTTGAGAGGGGACTTCACCATGGGTTTCTCGCAGTTTTGTCTTCCCGGTCTTTCCCGCCTGACTCAGGCCTCCATCCCAGCCCTTTATGCCGCCCTGCTTCTGACAGGCTGCTCTACCGCGATGCGCCACCAGCAGGCGGCCAAGCCCAATGACCAGCTGCTTTTTCCGGGAGAAAAGCACCTGAAAAACATTCGACAGCTCACCTTTGGGGGCACAAACGCGGAGGCCTATTGGTCGTACGACGGCCAGTGGCTGACCTTCCAGGCCAAGGGCGGCGGCATCCCCGGACTCCCGAATTCGAAGCCCGAATGCGACCAGATCTACCGCATGCGCTGGGACGGAACCGAGGCGGAGCTGGTCTCCACCGGCAAGGGCCGCACCACCTGTTCCTTCTACCTGCCTGGCGACAAGCGCATTCTGTACGCCAGCACCCATGAGTCCGACGCCAACTGTCCGGCCGAACCGGATCGCAGCAAGGGTTACGTCTGGCCGATCTACAACACTTATCGCGCGTACACCGTTGAGCCCGGAAAACCCGACTCGATCCTCCCTTTCGAACCTGCAGAGCCGCGCGCCTACAATGCGGAAGCCGTCACCTGCAAGGACGGCAAGGTCGTTTTCACGAGCGATCGCGATGGAGATCTCGACCTCTACGTCGGAAAGATCGACTCGTTCGGCACGATGACCAGCATCAAGCGCGTGACGAACATTCCAGGTTACGATGGCGGCGCATTCTTCTCGCAGGACTGCACGAAACTTGTCTGGCGCGCATCACGTCCGAAACCCGGCAAGGAGCTGCAGGAATACCAGGAGCTGCTCAAGCAGCACCTGGTTCGCCCGAGCAAGCTCGAGATCTGGACGGCCAACGCCGATGGCACCAACGCACGTCAGGTCACAAAGCTGAATGCCGCAAGCTTTGCGCCCTACTTCACCCCGAAAGCGGATCGCATCCTCTTCTCGAGCAACTTCGAAGACCCGAAGGGCCGCTCCTTCGCGATCTACTCGATCCGCACCAACGGCACCGGACTCGAAAAGGTCATCTCTTCCGGAGTGTTCGATGGATTTCCGATGTTCTCGCCTGATGGCAAGAAGATCGCGTTCGGATCGAACCGCAACGCCCGTGCGCCTCGCGAAACGAACGTTTTTGTCGCCGACTGGATCGAGAATCCGGAAGAGGACCTCGCTCTTGAGGATTCGCGACCGAGTGATCGCTACCTCGGCATCGTCAAGGCATTGAGCGCTCCGGAATTCGCCGGACGCGGCGTGGGCACGAAGGAAATGGCGCAGGCTGAAGAGCTGACGGCCAATTACTTCGAGCGCGCAGGGCTCAAGCCGTTCTTCGAAACTTTCAAGGGCGCAGCAGTGAAGAAGATCCAGGCCGGAGAGGGCCCGTTTGGCGAACGCTTCAAGCACCCGGTGAAGATCCGTCCGCTTGAGGAACCGTCCGAAAAGAAGAGCACGGTGACACCGGTTGCAGCGCCCGCTGCTCCGATTCTCGTGCCCGGAAACAACGTCCTCGGCACCTTGGGCGAAGGGTGCTCGAAGAGTGCTCCGGCGATCGTCATCGGCGCACACTTGGACCATCTCGGCCTGGCCCATGCGTCTTCACTGGAGTCCAGGAAGAAGGGCATCCATCACGGCGCTGATGACAATGCATCAGGTGTCGCGGCAGTCATCGAGTCCGCGCGCCTGATCGGTGCTGAACTGGCGAAAAGCTCCAAGCTCGCTAAAAAGTCCTGCTTCATCTTCGCTGCATTTACGGGCGAGGAGTCGGGCGTTGCCGGATCAGCCCGCGCCGTCGAGCTGCTGCAGTCGCTTCAGGTTCCCGTCAAGGCGATGCTGAACATGGACATGGTCGGACGCCTGACCAGCAACAAGCTGATCATCTTCGGAACCGATTCGGCTGCTGAATGGAAGCCGTGGGTCGCTGAGGAGTGTGGAAATGTCGCTCTCGACTGCCCGGGTGGCGGCGACGGCTACGGGCCGAGCGACCACATGCCCTTCTACGCCAAGGGCATTCCGGTCGTGCACCTCTTCTCCGGCCCTCACGCCGACTACCACCGGGTTTCGGACACGTGGGAGAAGGTCAATGCCACCGGTGGCGTCCAGGTTGCGGAGCTGATTTCGAGACTTGCGCTTCGAGTGCAGGCCCATCCGAAAGCACTGAAGTACCAGAAGCCCGCCAGCGCCCCGATGATGGCCGTGAACCCCGACGGAACCGTGAAGACCAGCGGCATGCAGGCGCGGAGCGGAAGCGCCTTTCTCGGAACCATTCCGGATTATGCCCAGATGACGTCTCCCTCCGGACCCGGAGGAGACGCTTCGCAGGGCGGAGTCCTGCTCTCCGGAGCTCGCGCAGACAGTCCCGCGGAAAAGGCCGGAGTGAAAGCCGGGGACATCCTGTTTGAGATTGCGACAGCCGAAGGCGCCAAAATCTCGACACCGACTCTCAAGGACTTCATGGGCGTACTTCGCTCGCTGAAGGCCGGCGATCGGGTGACTTTGGGAATTCGACGCTCGGGAGAGGTTCTTCATCTCCCGGCCACGATTGGTTCACGCTCGGCTGAATAAGCCGTTGCGTTTTTGACAGAGATCGCATAGCCATCAGGGCTCTACGCGATCTCTGCGTGTGGGTTGGTAGCTCAGTCGGTAGAGCAATGCCCTGAAAAGGCATGTGTCGGCGGTTCGATTCCGTCCCAACCCACCACTTCAACTCCCCTGCGGAAATTAAAAACTAAAACCTGAGCCGTGGCATCCGTCGCGAAGCCACCCAAGCCAGGGCCAGTACGAAGAACCATCCGACCATCGGCCCACCGGAGCCATTTCCGCCTGAACCGGAACGCGGAAATACGCTCTGGATGGTGGCACAGCCCATCACTCCATCCGAGAACTCATCCCGGGGATACAGCCAGGTCATCGCGTCCATGTCATCCTGGCTCAGCCGCAGGTCCGCCTTGGATCCGATGCTGTAGTACATCAGTGCATAACTGAGCTCGGAGTGCCCCAGGCCCAGAACATGCCCGATTTCATGGGTTACGGTGACGAGGCGCTTGGCTTCGGTCAGGCTGCCGAAGTAGGCGGCCTTGTTTTGGTCGCCATTGAGCTCGAGGCTACCCAGCACGATCCGTCCTCCCAGAATTCCAGCAGAGCCCGTTCCCGCGATACTGTTTCCGGGATCAGTGCTGCAGTAGATGACCGGAGGATTGGCGTTGGAAGTTCCGGTGGTTGTTCCCCCCTTCACCAGCTTGAGGCCAGACGTCGGAACGGAATTCCAGATATCGACGGCGGCATCGATCGCGTTGTTCAGGTCCACGGACGAGATGCCGAGCCCGGTGCAGCTCGACTCGTTCACGAGGAAGGTCAGCTCCTTCGTGTCCCAGCCGCCGGTCAGGTTTCCGAGAAGCGTAAAGGCATCGGCGCGCGCTGAAACCAGAAGTCCGAATGCCGCTGCAACCGTTGCGAGAGAATGGTGTTTCATATCGTCCTCCTCACCAGAGTCCCAGGTGGGCCGTGGCCATCAGATTAAGCGCACGCTTCGAAGACAGGGCCCCCGGCACGACGGCATCGAGATCGAGCCGAAGGTTTCGGAACAGATCGAACCCCATTCCCACGTTCAGCACGAACACGTTCGACGTTTTCGTGGAGCCGGGCAGATAAAAGGTGGACGTCCCCGTGCCGTTGTTCAGCTCGGTCGTTCCTCCGTCTCCACTAATGGAGTACTGAAGCAGCCCGGGTCCAAACTTCAAGGTGGCGGACTGGCCCACGCTCCAGGCGATCGGAAGACTTGCCAGGAGCATCGATTTTTTGACTCCGTTCCCGCCAGTCAGGGCAACCGGCGTCAGAGCGACCGAGGGAGCGAAGCCGAAGCCGGAACGTCCGCTGAAGTCCGCAAGCAGACTGATCTGAGGAAGGTTGAGCTGACCGAGCACATTGGAAGAGGACTCGGGCGTCGTCGTGGTGGTCAGCATGTTCTGGAGGAACACTCCCGTGCCGACATAAAGGAACTTGCCCGACGAGGCCAACGATCGGGCCGGCACGACCACCACTAAGGTCAGGACGAGAATACGCCCCAGCCGAAAAACTGACTCCACCATGAGTCCTCCTCTTCCACTCCCTGAACAGGGTAGTCGGTACTTTGACACCACGACATCGCCCATGGCGAGCACTTTGTGATACGCCGCCCTCATGAACGTCATCGAAGTCGAGCGCGTCAGTCGAACTTTTCGTTCCGTGAAAAAGAAGGCCGGCCTGAAAGGCACCTTTGAGCTCCTCATCAAGCCGCAGTACCAGGATCATCAGGCCCTCCATGAGGTATCGTTCTCAATTGAGTCCGGTGCCTTCGTAGGATTGATCGGCGCCAACGGTGCCGGAAAAACGACGCTCCTAAAAATTCTCTCCGGACTGATTCCCTCCTCCGGCGGCAAGGCCCGCGTGCTCGGCCAGGACCCCTTTCAGCGGTCGCTCGACTTCCGTCGCAGCATCTCGCTCGTGATGGGACAGAAGGCCCAGCTCTGGTGGGATCTCCCCGCCCTCGATGCCTTCGACCTGATCCAGGCCATCTATGAAATTCCCGAAACCAAGTACCAGGATCGCCTGAACACGCTTGCCGAACTCCTGGATGTGAAGCGCCTCTTCCAAACCCAGATCCGCCGCCTGTCGCTCGGAGAGCGCATGAAGATGGAGCTGATCGGCGCGCTCCTCCACTGGCCCAAGGTCATTTTCCTCGATGAGCCGACGATCGGGCTCGACGTGCTCGCCGCGCACAAGCTTCGCGAGTTCCTGCGCGAGTTCAACCATCGAGAAAAATCGACGATCATCCTCACCAGCCACAACATGGATGACATCGAGCGCCTCTGCTCGCGCGTGATGATCCTGCGCTCCGGAAAAATGATTTACGACGGAAGGCCCGCAGGCCTGACCCGCGAGGGCGAGCGCCAGCTCACGGTACGTCTCCTGGAGAAGCCATCGCCGGCGGAACTGGCGGCCAAAACCGGCATTCCAGTCGAGCAGATCGCGGGAGAAGGCCAGGGAACACTCGAAAACGACGAGGAAGAGGTGCCCGAGGGCACGATCCGCTTCAATTTGCGCAACGAACAGATCGTTTCCACGCTTCAGAGGCTGATGCAGCACTACCAGGTCGTGGACATGGGCATCCACGAGCCCAATCTCGAGTATGTCATCCAGCGGATGTACGAATCCGGAGAAACCCCTGCGCCTGAGGTGTCGGAATGAACTGGCGGCTTGCAGCCCTGAAAAACGGGTTCCAGGAGGACGCAGCCTACCGCGTGGAGTTCTTCCTCTCCATCTTCAGCTCGGCACTGGTGCCTGCGGCCATCCAGCTCATCCTCTGGTACGCGCTGTTTCAACTGGGTGGACAAACTGAAGTGGCCGGTTGGAGCTACGCTCAGCTCATTCAATACACGCTGGTCAGCACGCTTTTCACTCAGGTTCGCGGTGGAGACCACGACTTTGACCTCCAGGAAATGATCCGGACCGGAAGTCTGAGCAATTACCTGCTTCGCCCGGTGGGTCCCGTCGAGTTCGTCTACCTTCGTGGAGTCGGTGGCCGGCTCTTCATCGCGACCACCTGCCTTTGCCTGGGCACGCTGGCATTTGCCGCGATGGGGTTCTCGATTCCGCGACTCTGGGGCGGAATGCTTCTCGCCATCGCTGGAAACGTCATCCATTACCAGATCGGATCCGTGCTCGCGACGACGGCCTTCGTCTGGGAGGAAGCCTTCAGCGTGCTGATGGTCAAGAACATGCTCGTCCAGCTCCTTTCAGGAGAGCTGCTGCCGCTCAATCTCTTTCCAGAGAGCATGCAGTGGATCTGGAAGTCGACGCCCTTCTACCTCTATGTCTACGGACCCACGCAGTACGCCCTCGGAAACTGGAGCCATCAGGAGTTCATCCATGGGCTGGGTGTAGCCTCCGCCTGGATGATCGGGTGCACGCTGCTCATTCGAATCAGCTGGGGATGGGGCATTCGTCGTTATTCGAGTCTCGGAGGGTGATGCGATGTCGTTCTGGAGAGCCCTGAAACAGTACCTTTCGATCTACTCCGTGCAGCTCAAGAACAACTGGGTGCGCGAAGCCGTCTACCGCACGAATTTTCTGACCTCGGTTGCCGTCGACATGGTCTGGATTGGCGTGGAGTTCACGCTTTTCAAGGTCATCTACGCCAACACGCCCTCTCTCGCGGGCTGGACGCAGGACCAGGTCTACTTCTTCCTGGGTGTCTTTTTCGCCTCGGATGCGCTCTTCACGATCTTCTTCCAAAAGAACTTCTGGAACTTCTCGGACCTCATCAACCGGGGCGAGCTGGATATCGTGCTCACGAAACCCGTATCTCCGATCTTTCTCGCCCTCACTCGCTGGATCAACCTCACCGCGGGATTCAACTTCCTGCTCGGCATGGGCATCGTCGTGAAGTTCTCGAGCGCCGCCGGATTTGCGGGAGGCTGGGCGTGGCTCTCCCTCGCGTTCTGGCTGCTCATAGGATTGACGACTGCGCTTCTGCTTCGCTTTGCCTTCAGCGTCTGGATCTTCTGGACGGAGCGCGGCTTCATCTTCTCGCGCCTCTATTATCAGTTCTTCTCGTTCGCAACGAAGCCCGACACCCTCTACCCGCGCGCGATCCGCTACCTGATCCTGACCGCGCTGCCCTTTGCGTTCATCGGAAGCATTCCGGCTCGAGCTGTCCTCCACGGGCTTTCGCAAGGTGAGATGATCCTCATCGCCATCGTGCTGATCGTCTTCTTTGTGCTGGATCGCACGCTCTGGCTCGCGGGACTTCGCCGGTACCAAAGCGCGAGCAGCTGATTGCGGTCGCCGTGGCGACCAAATCCAAAACGAGCTGGCGAGAAGAATCCTGGTCGCCACGGCGACCGCTTTGCACTCAGCGCTCATTCTCGAGATCGGTCGCCACGGCGACCGATCGCAAGACATCCATTCGTGACATCCTGATGCAACATTCGGTCGCCGCGGCGACCGAATCGAAGTTCCTACTTGCGCCATCAAGTCGTCGCACTACAATCGAGCCGACTGCTGCAGTACTCAATCGACTCTCAGGGAGGGGAGTTCTCATGGCTACATTTCGTGAAATGTGCTTCACGCCGGCCGAATTTGCGTCGTTGGCGAAGCTCGACAAATCCATTGTTGGTGAACTGGAAGAGCAGGGTTTGCTCCGCGTGATCAAGAAAAAGGTCGGCAACGTCGACCGCAAGATGATCACGCTCGAAGACATGCAGAACTATTTCCGCATGGTCCGCGAAAATGCACCGGCCGAATTCGCCCATGAAATGGGCGATGGCGCTGAAGCCGCCGGATCACAGATTCCGGTCGAGGCCGTGGAATCGGTCGCCGCGGCGACCGCGACGCTCTTCAAGCGCCCCAAGAACAAGATCCAGATGTTCTATAATGTGAAGGGCGGAACCGGAAAATCCACCCTCACCGCGCAATACGTGATGCGTGCCTCGATGATGGGACTTCGCGTCCTCGCGATCGATCTCGATGGCCAGGGCCACCTCACGGTGAACCTCGACATCCTCGATGCACACGAGCGCCCCACGATTTACGACGTGCTCATCAACGACCTTCCCATCCAACAGAGCGTCATAAAGGTGGCGCCCGGACTCGACCTGATTCCGGCCAACCTCGGCCTCTGCAACATTGAAATCCCACTGAATAACAAGCCGCGTCGTGAGTATCGCCTTCAGGAGGCCCTCGCAAAGATTGCGGATCAGTACGATCTCATCGTCGCGGACACCAACCCGGCAGCATCGATCCTCAACGGCTCCATGCTGGTCGCGTCAGGACTGGTCAACGTGGTTTGCGCCACGAACCCCCTCTCCTTCCACGGCATGTCGCTCGTCATGACCACGATCGAGGAGCTCGAGCGCGAGTTCCGGCACACGCTCCAGGTCCGCATCGTGCCGAACATGTACGACAACCGCGAAGTCATCAGCCAGGAAGTGCTCGGCGAGCTCCGGGCGCAGTTCACGGAATTCTGCACGAAGACCGTCGTCAACCGCTCGGCCGACCTTAATGAGGCCACCAAGCGCCGGACGACCGTCTGGGATGTCAGCTCCAAGGGCACTGCTGCGCAGGACATCAACAGCCTCGCAGAAGAACTGATCTTCGCCTGAACCGCTTTCATTAAAAGGAATCACATTCATGGATAAGAATGCTGAACAGAACACTACCGAAAGCACTGCCACCGAGAAGGCCGCCAAGCCTGCGATGGAAGAAGGCAAGATCAAGACCCGCCAGGGCAGCGGCTACCTCAAGCAGCTCTATTCGACCGCCCGGAACACGGCAGGCACTACCCACTCGCACCTGAAGAATCTGACGACCTTCCTCGTCAATTTCGTTCCGGTCGAGAAGGTCGACGCCTCCGAGCTTCAGGTCCGCGTCCACTTCGACGATGCGGAAGTCGAGGCCCTTGCCCATTCGATCAAGGAGCACGGCGTGCTCCAGCCGATCCTGGTCGTCCAGGATGGCGATCGCTACAAGGTCATTGCGGGCGAACGCCGCCTGCGCGCCTCGAAGCTCGCTGGAATGGAGCGCATTCCGGCTCGCGTCCTGTCGACGAATGACAAGGCCACGCACGAAATCGCACTTCGCGAAAACCTCGACCGCGTCGACCTTCATCCGCTCGAAGAGGGAGAAGGCTACCTGTCGCTGCTCGAAGCCCAGCTTTATACGAGCCACGATACGATCGCGAAAGCATTCGGTAAGCCGAAGTCCAGAATCACCGAATGCATCGGATTCACGAGGCTTCCGGAAGGCACGAAGGCGGAACTTCTGAAGCGCGGAGTAAAGAATCGCTCCCTGCTCCGCCAGCTGCTGAACATGCCGGTCGAACAGCACCTCTCGACGATTGAGGAGGCCTCGAAGCGCGAGGAAGTCCTGCTGGATCCGTCTGCGGCATCGGCACAAGCCCCGGGCGAAACGAGCGAGACGGCAGCCCCGAAGCCGAAGAAGGAGCCGCAGCCCTTCCAGTACGACTTCAACGAAAAGAAGCTCGCAGTGCCTGGCTTCAAGTGGAAGGTAGGAGAAGGAACCGAGAAGCTCGAAGGCTACCTGAACTCCCTGAAGAAGCTCGTCGAACAGCTCGAAGACCGCCTCACGCAGCCTTCGAACTGAGCACCCACTCCCTGAGAAGTCCGGAAGGGCCGCCGAGAAATCGGTAGCCCTTCTTTTTTTGGCCGCTCAAGATGCTATTCTCTGCAACATGAAGGACTCCTTCCTGCCCGCAGAAAAAATCCGCAACCTGCTTCAAATCGAACCCGCCCTGGCGCTGATCGGTCTCGCGATCTCCTCGTGGGTCCTCTACAAATTCCTGCTTCGCGAAGTGTCCCATGAGAGACATCGCAATCTCGGACGGCACTTCAGCAATCTCTTTGGCCAGGTCCTGATCTTCTGCGGAATTTTCCTCGCCTATCGCCTTCTGGACCATGCGCCACCCACCAAAATGGTGCTTTTCCTTCAGCCCTATCTCGGACTCGTGGCGCTGCTGATGGGGGCGGTCATCTTCATCAACACGCTTCGCGTGATGATTCTCGAGTACCTTTTCCTCGGTCACATGAAGGTCGGGGTTCCTCTGCTTCTCGTGAACCTCTTCACCCTCCTGGCCTCGCTTGTCGTCGGAGCGTGGATGCTGACCGACATCTTCGGACTGAAGATCGGCCCCCTGCTCGCGACCTCGGCCATCTTCTCGATCGTGCTCGGCCTGGCAATGCAGGACACGCTGGGCAATCTCTTCGCAGGAATTGCTCTACAGATCGACAAGCCGTACGAAATCGGTCACTGGATCGAGATCCAGAACGGCACGCAGCGCTGGACGGGACAAGTCTACGAGATCTCGTGGCGCGCCACGGTTCTGGTCGGCCTCTCCGACGAGCTCATGACCATTCCCAATCGAATCATGGCCCAGTCGCAGATTTCGAATTTTACCGTCCGAACAGAGCCGTTTCAAAGAGCCCAGGTATTCCGGATCGCCCACGGCTCCAGCCTGGGGCTCGCCCGGGAGGCGCTGCTCAAAGCATGCACAGGGGTTCCTGACATCAGCCCCCTTCCGGCCCCGGTGGTCTTTGTGACGGAGAGCCAGGAAACGGGAATCTCTCTGAAACTGGTGTACTCACTCACTGACTACGGAGCGCAGTTCAAGGTTCAAGACCGCATTTTGAGCGCAGGACTCGAGCAGCTCCAAAAGTCAGGAATTTCGGCCGCCCATCAGCGGCACCAGGTTCAAACCGTGCCCGAACTTGCCTAAAAGACCGACATCAAGCCAGCTGTGATCGAGGATCGTGCGCAGGCAGGACATTCGATGTCGGGGGCATGGCCGCAACAAGAGCATCCCACTCGGGATCCTTCGGAACCCCGAAGCGCTTGTCCAGCCCGTGGCTGATCGACTGAACGGCATACCAGCCCACCACAGACGTGAAGAGCGGGACGACGAGAGCCCCATATCCGAGATCACGGCTCACCAGAACTGAAGTAATTGACCCCAGGGCAAAGGAGACGAAAGTCGCGATTCGCGAAATGTTCGTACGAAGAGTCAACGCGCGCTCCTTGCCTTCGAGCTTTCCGAACCACATGCGAGCAAAATCAGTTCCGATGTCCGTGCTGATTCCGGTCAGATGGGTGGTACGAATCTGTCCTTTTGTCAGGGTGGCAAAGCATCCGTTCTGCATCCCGCAAACAAAGCAGAGTGCGTATACGAGCACGAAGTCACGAGCAAGAAGCAGGTCCTCGCCAAAAACGCCGAATGCTCCCTTGGTTCCAGCAACCAGCAGCCCAAGGATCATCATTGGAAGCAGGAAGGTCACCAGGCCATACCGGGGCTTGAGTCCCTGCTCGATCCGAGAAATCGTGAAAAACCCGCTGAGGAAAGCGCCGAGGATGAACATCAACGGAAACCCCATCAGCTCGAACGCAAACCAGGGCCGCTGCTCCGCAAGGGCCACTCCCATTTGAGTTCCCATGCCCGTCACGTGGGACACGTATCGTCCACAGGCTAGAAATCCGAAAGCGTTCAGGAATCCGGCCTGGAATCCCAGCCCGGACCAAAGAGACACGTATGGGGTCTGAACAAACTCTTCACGCTCCAAACGGTACATACTTTCACGCCTCCTGAAGGGACTGATGATGACTGATCCGAATGAAGCAATAAACTTAATATTAGTTACGAAATAGATTTATAAAATAAAACCAAACCCGCGAAGGCCAATCGTGCATTTTCAGGCCAGACATTGAATGACGCACGATTCCGGCCCCAATTCGCGATCATCGGGGTCTCAATGGCGAATAGATCGTCGCCGGGCTTGGCACAACTCTCGCTTTGTGCCGCCCCGTCATGGCTGCACCACTCCATCAACGCCAGCGAAGAACCTCCCGCTCCCTTTCCGGAGCTCCCGTCCTTTGGGACTACTTTACGGCCCCGGAAAGGCCCCAACGCGGCATGATCCGCGATATCTCCGACAGGGGAATTCTGCTCTGCACGAGCCATGAGATCGAGAACCGCCGCTGGCTACGGCTGATTGTTCGCCATCCCCAAACCAATCTTGCCCGAGTCCTTCGTGGTCGTGTCGTGCGTCATGAGCCGGCCCTCGACAGCTGGCCAGATGAACAGATCACCCTCCATCGCCAAGGAATCGAGCTTCTTGATCCGCTTCCAGAAGACTGGGTCCACGCCCTTTCCAACAACGACCTCGCCGTTTGCAATTGCGGATCTCTGCTGGAAAGAAAAAAGCCCGCAAACCTTGCCGGACTTGCCGACGAGATCTGCGGGCTCTGTTTTCTGAGAGCGACGCTTCTTACTTCGCGTCCTTGATCTTGGCCTTCTCGAGCAGCCAGCCGAGCGTGCGCTCCTCGCGGATGCGGTACTCGAGGTCTTCCTTGCGCGAAGGATTGTTCAGGTAGAACTCCTTCACCTTCGGCTCTTCGACCTTCATGCTGGTGGCCATCTTCGAGATCTCCGCATCGATGTCCTCTGCAGTGACTTCGAACTTCTCGGCCTTGGCGACGGCTTCCACGATCAGGCTGGCCTTGACCTGGTTTTCGGCCTTCTTCGAAATGTTCTCCATTTCGGAAAGCAGGATCTCCTGGATCGTCTTGTCGTCGGCGCCCTGCCGCTTGAGGTTCTGGGCAACGTCGTTGGCCAGAGCACGGGTCTGCGCCTGGATCAGCGAAGCCGGCACTTCGAACGCATTC
>JBIIXZ010000180.1:0-5405 GCA_044347055.1 Bdellovibrionia bacterium
GTGAGGGTTCGAAGCTGCCTGCCTGAAGGTTGCTGGCCGGAGGAAATGGACATCCTCTTGATGTCGCGCCGTGAGAACGCAGGGTCAACAGCAATCTGAGTGAATCCCGGGTCTTGCAGTGGGAAAGGAGCATGGGTCTTCCTGCCTGGCCGCCCGAACTGCGGCGCTCGTTCGATGCCATCCTGTTTGACTGGGATGGGACCGCGGTTCCGGGGCGCAGTGTGCCGGCCTTGGACCAGGCCGAGGCCATCGGGCGGCTTCTCGATCGCGGAGTTCTGATGGCAGTCGTGGCAGGCACGCACTCCGGACACATCGAGCAGCAGCTCCTGGAGAATCTGGATCGCACGCGTTTGGGCAATCTCAACCTGCTCATGAATCGTGGCTCCGAGGTGTACGGCTTCGACGACGAAGGGCGAATGATCCGACAGTATCGTCGCGAGGCGAGCGCCCGCGAGCTCAAGGGCCTGGATCAGTCCATCGATCGGCTTCGCGGGCTGGTGGAGCGAGAGTTCGGAATCTCCACTGCAATCATCAGTGATCGGCTCAACCGCAGGAAGCTCGACCTGATTCCCGATCCCCAGTGGGGCGATCCCCCAAAAGCTCGCATTTCAGAGCTCCTGCAGGCCGTCGAACAGAGACTCGGAAGACGCGAGCGTGCCATTCCCTGGATCATGGGAAGGGCGCTCGAGCTGGCCCTTGAGGCCGGAATCCGAGAGCCCCGGATCACGACGGACGTCAAGCACATCGAGATCGGCCTGACCGACAAGTCCGACTCCGCCCGATGGTTCGTGGATCATGTCGTGAAACCCCGCACGCTGGATCCGAGCGCGATCGTCATTCTGGGCGACGAATTCGGCGCGCCTCCGGGCCTCGCCGGAAGCGACGCCCTGATGCGGATTCCGGAGCTTGCGGATAGCGTCGCCGTATCGGTAGGCGTTGAGCCCGCAGGAGTTCCGGGCGGTGTGCGTCACCATCCCGGCGGCCCAAGTGCCTTTCTTGATTTCCTCGATCTGCAGCTGGCGAATCGAGACTGGGGGCTGTCGCGCGATCCCAATTGGTGCGTCGAGCAGGAGGCGTTTGATCCGGGTCGAGAGCGAGAAATGGAGACCCTCTTTTCTGTGGGAAACGGCCTGCTGGGAGTTCGAGGGGCGCTCGAAGTGGGGCTGCCCGGAGCTCAGGCCGATGTCTTCATTGCCGGCATCTACGACGGCAAGGCGTCGCTTCTTCCGTATTCCGAGTTGGAATTTCTCGCGCCGGAACGCGATGAAAGTCCGCATGCGGAGATCGTGTCCTTTCCGTTTCCGCTGCGCCTGGAGATTCGCCTCGACGGCCAGTCGATCGCGCTCCGCGAGGACCAGGAGCAGGAGGTCGGACGGACCCTCGATCTGGGCAGTGGAATCCTGTCCGTTCGCCAGCGCTTCCGCCATCGGGACCGATGGGTGGACCTTCGATCTCTTCGAGTCGCGTCCTTGGAAAACCCTCATGCCTTACTTCACGAGGTGGAGTTCAGGGTCGCCGGAAATCCAGGAAATCTCGAGTTCGAGGTGGGCACGGACTTCTCGGATTTTCACCTCCGGCATCCGCACCTGCTGCTTGTGCATCCGGCCGACGAGCCTCCCTGGTCGCCACGCGGAAATCAGGGGTTTTCCGAGATTGTCCTGATGGAGACGAGGCGCTCGAGGTTCCTCGCGGGGGTGGCCGTGCACACGGAAATCGACGGACGCGAATGCACGGGGCGTGGCTGGTCGATGCCGGTCAAGGATGGCCAGGTGGTGCGCATGCGACGGACCCTTCGATGGCTGAACTCGCGAGATCCGGTGTTCGATGGAAAAAATCCGTCTGCTGAGGAGTTCCTCGAGATGCTGGTCCGGCAGGCGCCGGCGGCTCCCTTCGAGCAGTTCCACTCCATGATCGGGAGTCACCGGCGATCCTGGCGCCGCTTCTGGAGCGTGGCCGATATTCCCTTTTCAGGAAATGCCGGACTGAGCGAGTCACAACGATTCAATGCGTACCACCTGAGGAGCGCAGCTCCTCAGTGCTCGTACACCTCCATTCCGGCCCGGACACTCACGGGGAGGGGCTATGAAGGACATATCTTCTGGGATGCAGAAGTGTTCATGCTGCCCTTCTTTGCCCTCCAGTCTCCCCAGTTTGCCCGTCGCATTCTCGAGTACCGATACCTCACGCTGGATGGCGCCCGCAGGCGTGCCGCGGCAATGGGCTGCAGGGGAGCCTGCTTCGCCTGGGAGTCGACCGTGGACGGAGATGATGTCACGCCCGCCAAGATCCTGCTTCGAAGCAGCGGCACGGAGATTCCGATCTACACGGGTTCGCAGCAGATCCATGTCACCGCAGATGTCGCCTACGGAATCTGGATGTACTGGTATTGCACGAGTGACCTGGGGTTCATGCTCGAACAGGGAGTCGAGATGCTCTTCGAAACGGCGAGGTTCTGGAGCAGTCGCACCACCCTGGAGGACGGGCGCTACCACATCGACGGCGTCGTGGGTCCGGATGAGTATCATCACGGCGTTCGTGACAACGCCTACACGAACTGGATGGCGCGCTTCAATCTCGAGAAGGCTCTTTGGGCACGAGACTGGCTTCTCGAGGTCGATCCGAAGCGTTCTCAGGAAATCACCGCACGTCTCCAGCTTTTCGAGGAAGAATTCCTGCACTGGTCCATGGTGGCCCGGCAGCTTCATGTTCCGTCTCCGGACAAGAACGGGCTGATCGAGCAGTTCGAGGGTTTCTTTGCACTCGAGGAATTTCCGCTTCAGCACCATGACCGCTTGAAGGCCCCTGTTCGGCGGCTTCTCGACTGGAAGCGGGTGAATCGCTCGCGAATCTGCAAGCAGGCGGATGTCCTGATGCTGCCCTTTCTTTTTCCGGAACGCTTCTCTCTCGAGGTGATCCGCGCGAACTACCACTATTACGAACCCATCACGGATCATGGAAGCAGCCTGTCGCCGCCCGTGCATGCAGCGGTGGCCGCGATGGCGGGGTTGTCCGAGCATGCACTCCGGTATTACTCCCAGTCCGTGGAGCTGGATCTGTTCAATCTGATGAGGAACACCTCGCTCGGAGTCCATGCTGCCTGCATGGCAGGAAGCTGGCGGGCGCTCGTTTTCGGAATCCTCGGAATCCGCCTGGGAGAGGAGGGTCCCGAGGCTCCGCCGGTCCGGCCGCCGTCGCTTCCGCCGGAATGGGGGAGAGTGAGTTGCTCCTTCCTGTTTCGCGGCAGGGAGAAAAAAATCGAGGTGCCCGCAGCATGAATCGACTCGAGGAAATTGTGCTGGTGATGCGGAGCCGGGGTGACGAGGGGGCTCCGCTCGAAACGGCTGCTTGGATGGCGCGCAGGACGGGGGCTCAGCTCGCGCTGGTGCTGGGTTCACGATTTCCCGGCGGGCAATCCGCCGTGGAAAGGCGATTGAAGGAATGCGCATTTCCTCGATTCGCGGTGAAGATCCAGTCCTGCGCCGGGGATATTCCCGGCTGCCTGTGTTCCTGGCCACGCAGTGGCGGAGGCGTGCTTTTCGTTCTGGGTGGAATGGATGAATCCGCGCCGGGATCCGAAGGGCCCGATCCCGAAACCGTCGCGATCATTGAAGCCGTGCGCGGACCGCTGCTCTTGTTTCCGTTCAGAGAAAGCGTCTCGCTGCCGTGGTCCTTGATCGTGACTCCGATGAGCGGAGAAATCCGCGACAACAGGGCTCTTTCGCGTTCGGTCGAGCTGGCAAATCAGCTCCAGGTGCCCCTGGACATCATCCACGTGGTCGACCCGGAGTACGAAGCCCGGGACGGCGGGCGCGCGGTGGGGCGGTTTGGCGACGAGGCCCATCATGAGCTGCAGGCGATGATTGAGGAGTTCATTTCTGAGGCGTGTCCTTATTGTTCACCGAGCGAGAAACGGGTGATTCGAACCTTCCATCTCGCGCATGGTGACACCACCGAGGAGCTTCTCCGGCATGTGTCCGGTACTCCGGTCAGCATGCTGGCAGTCGAGTGGAAGGGCTCATTCATGGAAGGCCATGCCGAGACCCTGAAGGCGCTCATCCGCCATCTCAGGGTTCCTGTCCTTCTGGTTCGTCAATCCGAAACACCGCGACCCTCGCTTCGAGCCGGCCATCGGCTGGCCGGATGACTCAAGAGGCCGGGCTTTTCTCGGGAGTGGAAGTGGCGATCTCGATGTAGAACCGCCCCAGATCGGATTCAAATGGCAGGACGATGGTGGCGGTCCGGGTCATGTGCTTCACGGTGATGCTCTCACCCACCACGATCGTTGGAATCGCCTTTTCCAGTCCATATCCCTTTTCATTCAGGATGACCTTGGCCTGTCCGAAGGTGATGTTCAGGATCTCCGATGCCCCATCCTCGACCTCGGAAGTGATCTCGGAGTAGGGCTCTCCCAGCATGCGGGTCATGAGCCCGAGAAAGACCATCTTCGGAAAGCAGATCGCCATGGATCCGGAGAAGGCAGGACTCGTCAAGGCGATGACGGCTGCGATATCGATGCGCTCCTGTTCCAGCTTGCCCTTGACGAACGGCTTGCCGGCCGTGGCTTTCAGCGAGCACTGGATTTCCATGGTCTTGAGCGCCGCATCGATGAATGGATTGATGAAATCGACATCGATACTGGGCGCGTTCCGGGTGGACATGCTGGGTATATCGGGAATCCGCGGAAGAATCTTGATGGGCCGGAGGGCCATCACCCTTCCGGCCCTATTCCGTTCAATCAACTCATTCGCAATGCGGTACCCCCAGCAGCCCGTTGTTGTACAGGTCGAGGGTGCCGGCGAGCGAGACCATCCTCTGGCCGAGCTCCGAGGATGGATCCACGTATGCTGTTCCGACAGGTGGGATGATGAGTGCGTCCAATGCGGTGTCAGCAAGAGCAATGGTCGCGGCGATCGGCGTGCTGCTCGCTCCATTCAGGATGTTGAGCTTTGCTGCGATCAGCTGGTGTGCGAGCTTGATCACCGCATTTCCTCCATCCGGCGTTGCGAGAATCGCCAGGAGCTGGTCAGCGGTGTAGCTGATCGTGCCGAGTGACAAGGTTCCAGGAACGAGCTCCCGAAGGCGTGCCTGGCCTGCGGGGGCATTGCCCCAGTATCCCTGGGTGCGGGTGCATCCTTCGTAGCCGTTTTCGTCTCGCGTGTTGCCGAAAGCAACCGAAGCGAAGACCACGCCCCTGCTCAGATGGACGGTGAAGCATTCCGGGGTAGTCGGAACCCAAGGGGGCGTGGCATCCGGAATGACTTCGCAAACCCGATAGCGCTGGAGCGGAAGTCCTCGGAAGGAGAACTCGCCATCTTCATCGGTGGTCGTGGTGCGATTGACGGAAATCGGCCCGAGGCTGGTGAGGCGAATGGTCCATCCCGAAAGCCTCGGCTCGGAGTCGTCGC
>JBIIXZ010000181.1:0-5293 GCA_044347055.1 Bdellovibrionia bacterium
CCGTGGTCGATGAGGACATCGTGGTCTGGTACGGAGCGCACTTCCGACACGACACGGATGATGACGACGATTCCTCGCACATTCTTGGGCCGACGATTCGTGTCCTGACCGGACCTTGAACTAGCTCCCGGAGGGGCAGAGCGGGATTGTCGAAAACCTGGCCAGACGTGCTCGGCTTGGACAGCACGCGAAGGGGTCGGTGCCTCGCGCCGTCTTCGAGCGCGAATTCCAGGGACTTCCGAGCGCGGCCTCCTGAAGCTTCCCAGCAAGATTTTCGGGAGCTCCAGGGGAATTCCCAGGAGATTTCAGCGGGGCACCAGCTCTTCTGCGTCCCGAGATCCGGCTCTTTCGGACCCTTGACGCAGCTGGCCCTGGTCTTGCTGCACTCTTGAAACGTCAGGGGTGAATCATGTCCAGTCCTTCCCACTCGTCTCGGAATTCGAAGTTCTTCAGTGCCGTTCTGATGGTCCTGGCGTTGACCTGTTTCTCGAGCCCAGCCTTTGCGGTCGACCGTGTGGTGCTCGTCGGCGACTCGACGGTCGCCACCTACTCCAGTGGATCCAAAAAGGGCTGGGGCTATGCCCTTCCCCGATATTTCCAATCCTCGAAGGTACGGATCATCAACGAGGCCAAAGGCGGCCGAAGCTCGGAAACCTACCGCAGAGAGGGACTCTGGGAGGACGCCTTGCGGCGAAAACCCAAATACGTCCTGATCCAATTTGGACACAACGACTCTCACAAAGACGATCCGCGCTACACGAACCCGAACAAGGACTTCAAAGAAAACCTGCGCGATTACGTCGATGAATCAAGAAAGCACCGGGCGATTCCGATCCTGGTGACTCCGCCGGTGCGCCTGCTCTGGAATGGCAACCGGATCAACCACCGGCTCTCCGAGTATGTTCGTGCCATGAAACAGGTTGCTTCCGAAATGAAGGTTCCACTCCTCGACCTGGACAAGCGCTCGGGCGCCTACTACGAGGACATCGGCAAGAGCGCAGCCGCAAAGCTTTTCGTGTCCGGCGATCGAACCCACACGAACGCGGAAGGTGCAAACGCGCTCGCGCGACTGCTCGTCGCTGAAATTCGCGCCAAGGTGCCGGGGCTCACGAAATCGCTCAAATGATCCGAGAGTAGACTACTTCAGGAAGCTTGCGGTGGTCGTGGGCTGTCCCCAGCGTTCCCAGGCCGTGCAGCCCAGCTGCTCATCCGCGCGATGGAGGCGAATGAAGGAGCACGACTCCGAAGTGCAACCCAGCTGCTCATCGGAACGCTGCCTCGTGTAGATCTGGCAGTCGGCACTCGTGCAGCCGAGGACCTGATCACCGCGACGCACACGATAGGCCGAGCAGGAGCTTGCCGTGCAGCCGAGGACCTGATCACCGCGACGCACGCGGTAGACCGAACACGAGCTCGCAGTGCAACCCAGCTGCTCATCGTTGCGTTGGAGGCGGTACACTTGGCACTCGGATGCCGTGCAGCCGAGGACCTCGTCGTTGCGCTGGATGCGGTAGACTCGACATTCGGTGGCCGTGCAGCCCAGCTGCTCATCACTCCGACGGACTCGGTAGGTCTGGCAGTCGGTAGCCGTGCAACCGAGCACTTCGTCATTGCGCTGGATGCGATAAAAGCGGCAGCCCGAGACGGTGCAACCCAGCTCTTCATCGGTGCGTCCGCGCTGGAACACTTCGCAGCCGGCGCCGGAGCAGGCCAGCACTTCTCCGATCCGCACGCGGACGGCGTCGCACGTGTTCGAAGCCTGAGCCATCGAGGGCACAGCAAACCACGCCAGTACCGCCGCCAAGAAAACACGCATCGACATTTTCATTCTCGGTGACTTAATGCGTCATCAACCGACTGTCAATTCGCAAGAAATGAGGGACGCCCCCTCGGACCAAGAGGGGGCCCGTCCCAGGCTAGGCCGGGCGAATCACTCCGAGGCAGCCTGTCCTTTGATGTAGGTCGAGTAGACGTAGACCGGAACCTTCAGTCCGCCAAGGTGCTGCTCGATGAGCGGCTTCACCTCGTTCCACTCGAGGCCACCGACACCTGTCGATACCTTCGGAAGGGCGACGCTCTTGTAGCCGTTCTTCTCCACTTCCTGGGCAAGGGCACGGAGGGCTTTGCCGACCGCAGGAAGCGTTGCCCTGCCCGGGTGATCGCCCGCGTGCTTCGGTGGATGCTGCGTGAACAGGTTCACGATGACCGCACTTCCGGGACCCTTCCAGGACCAGATCGTGCCTTCATGCGGGCTCGTTGAATGGCAGTAGTGCCGAAAATCTTTGTAGAGCGACGGCCACTGCTCGCGCAGCGAGAGCGCCAGACCCTGTTTGAAGTCATCATTCACGGCAATGCCGTGGGCGATCACATCAGCTTTGGACAAAAGAATGTCTCCTTGGACTTCACGAATCATGATGAGTTCCTCTCTTCTTGGACACCACCTCAGGGCAAGTGCAGTGCCAGCCTCAGCTGCGCTTAAAACGCGCGCGAGAGCGTTTTGAAGAATCGGAAAAACAGAAAAAGTCCCGAGGGAGGACAGGATGTCTCAGCGAGCAGGCCGCGAGCAGCACTTCGGCCTCAGAGAATCTCGGATGTATTTCAGGCGACGCAGTGGTGATCGGGGTCAAGGACGCCCCTCTGCGCACTTCCGGGCACTTCCGGGCACTTCCGGGCACTTCCGGGCACTCCCGGGCACTCCCGGGCACTCCGGCGGACTCCGGCGCCCCCCAGAAATCACTCGGGAGGTCAGCGACGGTCACGACCAAATCTAACGCGCCGAATTATTTTCGAGAGCCGAGCGCCGTTCCGAGGAACGCGATCAACAGAATGATCGGAAGCCCGATCATATAGGACATGAAGAGTCCGAATAGCGGTCCTGAAAGGCCATCGGGATAATCGGAGGGATTCGCACGGAACGACGACAGGATCGTGACGAGATTGAAGCCAATGTGCTCGACCGCCACGAGCAGGCCGACGGCGGAAAGTGCTCGAAACCTGCGAAAGTCCGAAAACCGCGTCAGGAGCAGCGCCAGAAGAAAAAACAAGACCACTCGGATGAATACGAAGACCGTATTTCCGGCCACCTCTCCTACCGTTGTTCCCACCGCCGGACCGATGAGGAACCGGTTGGCGGCCAAAAGCAGAAGGCCGAGTGTCCAAAGCACTCGGGGTCGAACGATTCGGGCCATCACTGAAGTCGCCGTGGAGGCGGGGGAACTCGAAGAAGTCATGCGCCCCAACTTGTCCGAACAATTCATGATTTACAAGCCGAGCAGCTTCGTTTTAAACCAATTGAGTCGCAAAAAGTTTTTGAACCCGAGGAAGAGGCGCAATGGACGCAACGACGAGCCCGGTACTGGTGACCGGCGGAAAAACCTTCTCTGATCTCAACGACGACGTTTCTCGTCCGTTGGAAAGCTTCCCCACCCAGAAGTGGTGGGTGGTTTTCGGGACCACGATCCTCATCCTCTCGATCTGGGCCTTCGTCGTCACCCAGTTCGTGTACCGCGGACAGGGCGTCCTCGGCCTCAACAGCTCGGCAGGATGGGGTACGGACATCACGAACTTCGTGTTCTGGGTGGGTATCGGCCACGCCGGTACGCTGATTTCCGCCATTCTCTTTCTGTTCCGCCAGAAGTGGCGCACGGGCATCAACCGTTCGGCAGAAGCCATGACGATCTTCGCGGTCATCACGGCCCTGACCTTCCCGCTCCTGCACACGGGTCGTCCGTGGTATGCCGCCTTCTGGCTGCTCCCCTACCCGAATCAGCGCCAGCTGTGGGTGAACTTCCGTTCGCCGCTGCTCTGGGACGTGTTCGCCGTCGGAACCTACTTCACGATCTCGTCCGTATTCTGGTTTGTGGGACTCATCCCTGACCTGGCCTCGGTCCGCGATCGCGCCAAGAACGGCATCCGCAAGACGATCTATACTCTCCTGTCGATGGGATGGCGCGGATCGAACAAGAACTGGTCGCACTATGAAGTGGCTTACATGATCCTGGCCGGTCTCTCGACCCCGCTGGTTCTTTCGGTGCACACGATCGTTTCGTTCGACTTTGCCGTCTCGCAGATTCCGGGCTGGCACACGACGATTTTCCCGCCGTACTTCGTCGCCGGCGCCATCTTCTCGGGCTTCGCGATGGTCGTCACCCTGCTGGTGATCATGCGCGAGATGTTCGGCTTCAAGAATTACATCACGATGGACCACCTCGAGCTGATGAACAAGATCATCATGGCGACGGGAATGATGGTGGGCTACGCGTACGCCTGCGAGTTCTTCATCGCGTGGTACTCGGGCTCGGCGTTCGAGAAGTACGTGTTCATCAACCGCGCCTTCGGTCCGTACTGGTGGGCTTACTGGACGATGACAACCTGCAACGTCATCATTCCCCAGCTCTTCTGGATCCGCTCGATGCGCCGAAGCATCGGCGTGATGTTCGTGATCTCGCTTTTCGTGAACATCGGCATGTGGTTCGAGCGTTACGTCATCGTCGTGACCTCGCTCCACCGTGACTTCCTGCCCTCGAGCTGGACCATGTACTTCCCGACCTGGTACGACTGGGGCTGGACTCTCGGCTCCTTCGGCGTGTTCTTCGCCCTCTTCCTGCTTTTCGTCCGCTTCCTGCCGACGATCGCCATGGCAGAGGTGAAGAGCGTCATGCCGCAGCCGAGTGCTGGCGGCAGCGCCAAGCACTGAGCTTCGCGTGAGCGCAGAACGGGCTCGAGCCGGGTAGAGAAACCGGCCGATCCTGCTCAGAAAAAAACCAGTCCGGCTTTCGCCGGACATGAAACCGAGAGCCCGGGGAGAGATCCCCGGGCTTTTTGTTTCGGCAGCACCGCATCCGGCCCAAAGGCCCCTCTCACCGCTCGCGAGGCATTTGAATGAACCGTACGGATCGAGAAACGGAAGTCGTGCCTCGGTCCGGCCCAGTTTCCGCTCTTCGTCGTGTTCGAGAGTCGCTGCGCTCAGAGCGCTCCGCCCGCTCGATGCCTCATCCGATGATGAGCGCCACAGAGCAGCCTCAGATTCGCCAGCTGGTGCCCCCCACCCTCGGCGCGTGCGCGCACGTGATCAATTTCGAGATACCTGCGCCCGAGGCATCGACGACCCGAGCGATGGTCGACGAACGTGCATTGAGCGCCGTCGCGGTGCCAGACGAGGCGTCGGATCGAAGCCGGAATGGGGCTCGAAGCGGGTCTCGAAACGAACGGTGGAGCGACGGGTGGCACAGGACACGGCAGGGCTTGGCGCCGGTTCTCGGGCCCGGCGAATGACTCCGCACTGTTCTGTCCA
>JBIIXZ010000182.1:0-5288 GCA_044347055.1 Bdellovibrionia bacterium
CGGCATCGACACTGCCGCGCATGCGGAAGCAGTGATGGCCGAGGGTTTTCCGGACCGCATGAAGCCCGGCTACAAGAACATCGTCGCGACGATGTACGAGAACAAGCGCTTCGGCCAGAAGAACGGTAAGGGCTTTTACAACTACACGCAGGACCCGAAGGGACGCCCGAAGAAGGAAGTGAACGCCGAGGTCGAGCCGATCATCGCATCGGCCGTCGCCGGCAAGAAGGACGTCACCGACGAGGAGATCCTGGAGCGCATGATGCTGCCGATGATCTTCGAGAGCTCGCGCTGCCTCGAGGACAAGATCGTCGAAAGCGCCATGGAACTCGACCTCTCGCTGCTCTACGGACTGGGCTTCCCGCCGTTCCGTGGCGGAGCGATGAAGTATGCCGATTCGATCGGCGCGAAGAAGCTCGTGGAGCTCGGCCAGAAGTACTCGGCGACGCTCGGCAAGATGTACGAGCCGACGGCGCAGATCCGCGACATGGCACAAAAAGGAACCGCGTTCTACCAGGCCTGATCGGCCGACCAGAGGGAGATTTTTCAAATGGCTACTTCAGCTTCGTTCCAGGATCGTGATGCCGTCGTCATCGATGCCGTTCGCACCCCGATGGGGCGCTCGAAGGGCGGAATGTTCCGCAACACCCGCGCCGAGGATCTTTCGGCGCACGTCATGAAGTCCATTCTCGCGCGCAATCCGAAGGTGGATTCCGGCGAGATCGACGACATCATCTGGGCCTGCGTCCAGCAGACGCTCGAACAGGCGTTCAATATCGGCCGCTTTGCGCAGCTTCTGGCCGGCATTCCGAAGCACGTCAGTGCGCAGACCGTGAACCGCCTCTGCGGATCATCGATGACCGCGCTCCACACGGCGGTCGCGAACATCAAGGCAGGCGAAGGCGATGTCTATCTCGTAGGCGGCATCGAGCACATGGGGCACGTGCCGATGATGCACGGAGTGGACTTCAATCCGCACCTGAACCAATACATGGCCAAGGGCGGCGGCAATATGGGCCTGACGGCCGAGCTGCTCTCGCGCATGCACGGCATGGATCGCAAGAAGCAGGACGAGTTCGCGTACCGCTCGCATCAGAATGCCCATCAGGCCACGATTCAGGGCCGCTTCAAGAACGAGATTGTGGCGACCCTCGGACACGACGAAGACGGTGCTCCGAAGCTCTATGATTTTGACGAAGTGATTCGTCCTGAAACGTCGATCGAGGGCCTGTCGGCCCTGAAGCCGGTCTTCGATCCGAAGAACGGCACGGTCACGGCAGGCAATGCTTCGGCCATCAGTGACGGCGCTTCCGCGCTGCTGATCATGAGTGGCGCTCGCGCCCGCGCGCTCGGCCTCACGCCTATGGCGAAGATTCGCTCGATGTCGGCTTCCGGCTGCGATCCGGCGATCATGGGCTATGGACCTGTTCCGGCCGTGAACAAGGCGCTCAAAAAGATCTCGCTCACGACGAGCGACATCGACCTCTACGAGCTCAATGAAGCCTTCGCTGCGCAGTCGCTGCCGGTCGTGAAGGACCTCGGCCTGCTCGACGTCATGGAGCAGAAGGTGAACCTCAACGGCGGCGCGATCGCTCTCGGTCATCCGCTGGGCTGCTCCGGTGCCCGTATCAGCACCACGCTACTGCATGCGATGAAGCATCGGGGCTCGAAGCTCGGAATCTCGACCATGTGCATCGGCATGGGCCAGGGCGTGGCGACGGTTTTTGAGTCGGTTTAAGGCTCAAAAAGCTCTCAGTTGCTGAAAAGATCGTAGACCCCGCGCGAGCGCCAGTACTGGAGCTCGCTCGTAACGAGGCCTGCTCCGCGTACTCGCGGGGCGGAGGAGTCGTTGTTGCGAAGCTCGGTCAGGCCCTTGAGCTTGGCCCACGCACGATCGACAGCCACGCACTTTTCGACCCAGTCCTTTTCGGATCCGTACTTCTTGAACGACTTCAGGATTTCGCGCGACCGCGTGATCCGGTTGTCGAAGAAGCGGTTGGCGTCGGAGCAGTTCTGGTTCAAGGCATTGTCGATCAGGTCGAGCTCGTTGCCCGAGACCAAGACCTTCTTGCTGCCACTGTCGAGATAGATGCCCGTCGGGCCTTCGATTTCGAACTGGGGCGGGTAGAATCCCGCGATTCGCACCTTTTCGACGTAGTTTCCGGTGATCTGCACGTTCGGATTATCACGGTTCCACTGCGGCGAAACCTGGTCGTGCGAGATGCTGTTCAGGTAGATCGCGCCGTAGTCGGTCAGTCCGCCCGTGATCACGTCGCGAAGAGCATTGCCGCGCACCAGGATGTTGCAGGTTCCGCGGCCGTCGGAGTTCTTCTCTCCACACCACGCTCCTGCGACCTGGACTCCGCCGCGTGAGGAGTTGCGAATGTCGTTGTTTTCGATCCGCAGGCGAAGGCCCGAAACCCGGAGGGCATCTCCGACGCCTCGAACTCCGATGTCACGGAATACGTTGTTGCGAACCTGGGTGTCGGAAACTCTGCTCATCTCAAAGGACGAGAAGCCGATTTCACGAAACAAGTTCGACTCGATCTGGTGGCCGGCTCCGCCCGAGATGGTCACGCCGACACCGTCGAAGCCCGAGAACTCGTTACGCCTGAAGGTCAGCGGGCCGGAGTTTCGGATATCGATGGCTGAAAAAAGCCCCTTTTTTTCGAAGCCCTTCTGCTGCGGATTCCAAATGAGATGGGCGGTGGAGACGGCGCCGCGAGCCATCGCGAATATGGGCTCCTGGTGCACGAAGGTCGCGCCTTCAAAGCGAATTCCTTCGAGAGAAAAGTGCGGCACTGTATTCACGCTGAGCAGGTTCTGCATTCGAGTGGCGTTCGCGAGCGAATTGACGAAGTTGACGCCTCGGGCGTTGAGCGACGCCAGCGTCGCTCCGCGCGGCATCTTCAGGTAGAGCGCACGGGTGCGGGCGTCGAACGCCCATTCTCCCGGAGCCGAAATGAACTCGACGTGGTTTTCGAGAAAAAAGGGATGATGCGGCTTGATTCCGCGCCAGACTTCTTTGTGCGCGAGGTTCGAATTCCCGGGGTTCAGGCGGCAGGCCTTGCGTTCCTGGGCCGACAGCTTGTTCTGGGCCAGGTACTCCATGCACTTGAAGGCCGTGCGGTGCTGCAGGTCGTTTCCTGCAACCGCGGCGACGCCGTTCTTTGATTCCTGCGCCCGCACGATATCGAAGGTGTAGATGCTGCCCGTGCCCGGAATCCAGATCTGGGGGTCGCCCTCATTCTCCGAGCGAGTCGACGAAAAGGCCTTGAGGAGCTGGCGCGAGGACTCGTGAGACTCCAGCTGAAAGGCTCCCTTCTTACCATCGAGCTCCAGAATAGTGCCCACGGGACGCTCGATGTCGCGACGAGGAAAGCGCGACCGGAGCAGAAGCTGGCCATCGTACGAGAGTCCGGTTACCTTCATTCCCGCCGGAACAATGGTGCGGACGATGTCGCCGCTGTAGGCGGACCAGCCCTGAAGAGATCCTGCCGGCCGGAGAGTGGCCAGCTCGTCGGATTGAGAGCGAAGTCCGATTCCGCATTCGGGCGACTGATGGGCCTGAAGGCTCAGTGGAGCCTGAAGCGCATGCACTCCGGGAGCAAGCTCGACTTCGAACCGGCGATAGCGCCCTTCGGCTTTGCGCGCAGCAAGTGCCTGCGCGAGCCCGTTGATGTCCGTGACCAGCTCGTCGTAGCCAGCTCCTGGCGACTGAGATGACACCAGGATTCTGTAAACTTCATGGGGCGCGATTTCCGCGCAGCTGGCGGAAGCCCGTGCTGCCGGAGGAGTGATGCCTGCCCACGCAGCAGAAATCGACGTGGCAACGGCCAGAAGTCGGACAGAATTGGGGCGGAGTTGGAAAGTCATGCTGAATGGTAGAGCAAGGGCAGGGCCCATGGGCGGCGTCCGGGCCGAGGCTACTCGAAGCTCACAGGTTGCCCTGAAAGGAGCGTGGGTGCGAAGCCTGTCCAAGAAGTCGACATCTGAGCAAAAACTGCACGAATTTCGAGCGGGTAGGGCCCTCAGGACACCCCCGGGCCTCGGGCTTTGGCTTCAAAGTCCAAGAGCGGCCAGCACGTCCTTCAGCTCGGAGGGCAGGGGGGCCTCGATCATGAGTTTTCTCCCCGTGACCGGGTGGCGAAATTCCAGTCGCGAGGCATGCAGAAAAAGGCGAGTCGAGCGGAACTGATGCTCCAGCTTTTTGTTCCACGCAAAGTCGCCGTACACGTCGTCACCGCAGAGGGGGTGCTGCCGCGAATTGGCCTGCACCCGGATCTGATGGGTGCGTCCGGTGACGAGCTCGATGCGAAGCAGGGAGACTTTCTGAGATGCAGAATGCGCCACGCGCTCGAATCGAAGCTCCGCATTCGGGGCGTGTCCACGCAGGACAAACGACCGCACCTTGCTGCCGTCGCGCTTGAGCGTGAGGTGGTCCTTCCAGACGCCCTTCGGACCGGGGTCTCCGCGAACGAGGCAGAGGTACTCCTTGCGGACTCTTCCTGAATCGAAGTCCTCGCGCAGGCGCTCGGCCGAGCGGGCATCTCGAGTGCCGAGAAGCACGCCGGAAGTGTCCTGGTCGAGCCGATGGAGCAGCCAGACCTTGCCCGAGCCGGTCTCAAAGGTCTTCTCGTTGAAATCGTATTCTCCCTGGAATGCGCCCCGGTTCTTCGCGGTAAGCTGGCCCGGATTGGGGTGCGAGAGGACACCCGCCGGCTTATTGACCAGGACGAGGTGCTCGTCTTCAAAGAGGATGGGGCAGTCCGTGAGCATGGAGCCCCAGAGTACCGTAAATTTCGGGGAAGGGCAGCCTCGGAAAGCCCTGATCGGGCTTCGTCTCGGGAGGGTGCCTGTTGCCCTCGGACCCGGGCCGTGGTCTAGTCAGCCGGTCATGCATCGCCATCCGCTTCCGCCCGAATACATCCGCACGTTGCAGCCTTATGTCCCCGGAAAGCCGATCGAGGAGACCCAGCGCGAGTACGGGCTCAAGAAGGTGGTGAAGCTGGCCTCGAACGAGAACCCGCTGGGACCGAGCCCCAAGGCTCTGGCCGCAGCCCGAAAGAGCCTGAGAGAGCAGCATCGCTATCCGGATGCGGGAGCGTATTCGCTTCGGCAGGCGCTCTGCAAATACCTCTCGACTTCAGAACGCCAGCTCGGACCAGCCGAGCTCCTTCTGGGCAATGGTTCAAACGAGCTCATTGACCTGCTCATTCGCACGTACTCGATTCCGGGCGACGCCATCGCCACGTCGCAGGCGGCATTCGTGGCCTACCGGGTCTGCG
>JBIIXZ010000183.1:0-5265 GCA_044347055.1 Bdellovibrionia bacterium
GGAGTCCTCCGGAGATGTTGTCGGGATCATCGATGCGGACCTGCAGGATCCGCCCGAGCTCATCTCGCAGATGATTCGCAGGCTGAAGGCGGAGGACGTCGACGTCATCTACGGACAGCGCGTTGAGCGGAAGGGTGAAGGCTGGTTCAAGCGACTGAGCGCGTGGGGCTTTTATCGCCTGATCAACATGCTCACTGGAGTCGCGATTCCGCGCGATACGGGCGATTTTCGCGTGATGCGCCGGACAGTGGTAGATGCTGTCCTCGAGTGCCGCGAACAGGACCCTTTCATTCGTGGAATCGTCGCGTGGGTGGGCTTCCGGCAGAGGGCGTTCCCGTATTCCCGCGATGACCGAAAATACGGCCAGACCAAGTATCCTCTTCGGAAGATGGTTCGATTTGCTGCCGTGGCGATTCTCAGCTTTTCCTCGAAGCCGCTTCGGTTTGCACTTTACTTGGGCGTGCTCGGGCTGTGTTTTTCGTTCCTGGTGGGAACCTGGTCCTTCATCAGCTGGATGAGTGGCGGTACAGTACGAGGCTGGACCTCGATCGCCATTCTCGTCTCGATCAGCCAGTCATTTTTGTTCATGTTGATTGGCGTCCAAGGCCTGTACATGGGGCGAGTTCATGGTGAAGTATTGGGTCGCCCCAGGTACTTCGTCAGAAGGCGTCTCGGATCCAGCCCGGGGCGGAGTTCTGGCTGATGGGCGCCGAATTTCTCGAGGAGCTCTTCAAAGACTGCGGAACGATCTCGATCCCGAGCTTTTTTGACAAGCGCGGCAGCTTCATCAAGCCGCTGCATCCCTCCGTTTTTCCGAGTGGGATCAGGCCCTTCGAGGTCAGGGAATCCTTCATCAGTCAATCCGCACGCGGCGTTCTGCGAGGCATGCATTTTCAGGTTCCACCGTTCGAGCAGTGGAAGCTGGTATGCTGTCTTGCCGGCGAAGTGCTCGATGTAGTGGTCGATTTGCGCCAGGGAAAGGGCGGTTATGGAAAGGCTGCCGGCGTAGTCCTTCGGGGAGCGCAGTCCGGAGGTCCAATACAGGCAATGCTGGTTCCACCCGGAGTCGCCCATGGGTTCTACACCCTGAGCGAGAACGCGATGCTGGCCTATTATGTCAGCTGCGAATACCAGCGGGAGCATGACCTCGGAATCCTGTGGTCCAGCATCGACTTCTCCTGGCCCACAGATGCCCCGGTGCTCTCGGATCGTGACGCTTCGTTTGAGTCGTTCAGCAACTTCGTCACTCCGTTCAAAGTTTCCGAGGTCGGATGATGGGCTCGCTTGCCATCACGGGTGCGAGTGGGTTTATGGGGAGCCGTTTCGGTGCCTTCTCCCGTGCGAAAGGCGTTCGAGTCCTCGGGCTCTCGAGGTCCAGCGTGCCCTCGGGGTCATGCGATGCGCATCATCGCCTGGTTGGCTTTGACTCAGCGAATTCGGGTGAAGTGGATGCGGCAATTCGCGAACTTGCCGGGGTGCTCTCGGACAATGGCGTGGAGGTCTTGGTTCACCTGGCGGCAGAATTCGTTGCCCATCATTCCACCCCTGCGCAGGCGATCTCGCTCGTAGATTCGAACGTGCGTTTTGGTTCAGCGGTGCTGGAAGCCTGTCGGCTGGCGGGCGTGAAGCGGATGATTGCCGCTGGCACGGCCTGGCAGCATTATCAGGGCGAGCCTTATCGTCCGGTCTCGCTTTATGCGGCGACCCGCGAGGCGTTTGACTCGCTGGCCCGACACTACTCGGAGACCGAAAATCTGCAGGTGATTCGGCTTCATTTCTACGACTCGTACGGTGAGGGTGATTCGCGGCGCAAGCTGGTGTCCATCCTGAAGTCCCATTTTCAGCAGTGCCTCGCGGCGGTTCGGCAAGGTGCTTCTCTTCCGGCGCCGCTGGCCCTCGGACCCTGTGAAAATCTGATCAATCTGCTGCATTTCGATGATGTCGTTCGCGCGATTGACGCTGCCGTGAGCGGGGCAGTTCCTTCAACGGAGACCTACCCGCTTTTTGCCGTCAGAGCTGCTGAATCCGTGAGGGTAAGGCGCGTGGTGGATGATGTCTCTTTGATCTTTCGTCAGCACGCGAATGTCGATCTGCCGCTGCAGATCGGTGCATTGCCCGGCCGTCCCCGCGAAATGCTGAAAGACTGGAACTTTGCCCCTGGGATTCCCGGCTGGACTCCGCTGATTGGTCTATCTGAAGGCCTTCGGCGCTATCTTCTCGAAGGCGAGGCTTGAATGCCCAGGGTCAGCGTATGCGTTCCTGTTTATAACGCCGAAAAAACGGTTCTTGAGACGCTTGAGTCGGTCATCGCCCAGACCGAGCAGGATTGGGAGCTCATCATCCAGGACAATGGCTCGCGGGATCGATCGCTTGCGATCATCGAGGAGTTTGCCGCCCGACATCAGGGCCGGAATATTCGGGTGATTCGAAAGCCAACCACGTCTCCTGCCCACGAGAACTGGCTTTCCTGCATTCGTGAAGCCCGTGCGCCTTGGATCAAGCTGCTTTTCGCCGATGATCTGATCTACCCGCGGTGCCTGGAACGTCAGCTGGCGCATGTGGAGGCCAATCCCGGCGTCGTGCTGGTCGCGAATCGTCGAGACATCATCACGATGAGCGGTCGAGTGCTGACTCGCGCCAGGGGGCTGGGGCGGTTAAACGGCCGATTCGACCGTGCGCAGGTCGTTGATGAAGTCCTTCGCCTGGGGAGCAATCCTCTGGGAGAGCCGGAAGCCGTGCTTTTCAGTCGTGCCGCCAGCGAGAGCTGCCCGGGATTCTCGGAGGACAATCCGTATCTGGTCGATCTGGACTACTGGATCAAGATTCTGTCTCGTGGACATGGGTTTGCGGATCCTGAAGTTCTCGGTGCATTCCGGGTCGCCGAGGGGAGTGCAAGTATTCAGCTGCTTCGCAGGCAGTCGGCCCTCTTTGTGCGTTTTATACGGGAGCTTCAGGCAGGAGGGCTCGTGCCTGCGGGTTCAGGCCCGATCGCGCGAGCAACGGCACTGAGCGCTCTCCTGGCTGGAGCACGTGCGGTGGTTTATCTCGTGCTTCGTATTTTTCGCTGATTCAAAGCCACGGCGCTTTGCCGGTCTGCCAAAGACCTTCAAGCTGGTTTTTATCTCGAAGAGTATCCATCGGCTGCCAGAATCCATCATGCGGAAAGATCTTGAGCTGGCGGTCGGAGGCGAGCTTGACCAGCGGATCGCGCTCCAGAATGCACGATTCGTCAGCTGACAGGTAATTGCGGAATGCCGTTTTGAAGAAAAAGAATCCACCGTTGATGCGACCCTGAGTGGCCTGCGGCTTCTCAGAAAACTGCTGGACCGTTCCGTCTGCCGAGATGTCCAGCTCGCCGAAGCGCGCCATGGGATGCACGGCGAGCACGGTTCCGATCTTGCCGTGGTCCATGTGGAACTGAAGTTCCTGTGCCAGGTTTGCGTCAGAGAGGCCGTCGCCGTAGGTCAACGCGAAGTCCTCGAAGCTGGTATCGGCGGTCACGACGTCCATTGCCCGGGCGACGCGCCCTCCGGTCATTGTGTTCAGACCCGTATCGACCACGCGAACTCGCCACTTTTCCTGGTGGGTTGAATTCCCGAGCGGCTTGGCCGGCCGGTCGTGTTCGGTGCGGTGGTCGATCTCGAGGTGCCGGTCGCGGAACTCATAATTCATGAAATAGTTTTTTATTTCCCAGGAACGGTATCCGGCGCAAATCACGAAATCATTGAAGCCATGCCGATAGTAGTTCCTCATGATGTGCAGAAGAATCGGGAGATCTCCGATTTCCACCATGGGCTTCGGCTTGGATTGCGTTTCCTCCGACAGTCGGGTGCCGAGGCCTCCTGCCAGTATGAAAACGGGAACCTTTGCAGGGTCGGTGATGGAGGATTTCATGAAGTCTTTTCTTTCACTGGAGATGATGGATCGCAATCGGCCTTGAAATTATTCCTTCTCGGATTCGCGGGCAAGGTCTTTGAGTGCCGCCTAGACAGGCGGCCCGCGACCCAGTTGATGCCCGGATTCGCGCCGAATCGAAGGTTGAATTACTGAATTCTGCATGTCATCACCGAACACATGATTTTCAATAAAAAAGTCATCGTCGTGATGCCGGCCTACAACGCCGAGAAGACCCTCGAGCGCACCGTCGCCGAGGTCGATCGGTCGATTGTGGACGAGATCATCCTCGTGGATGACTGCAGCCGCGATGGAACTTCGGCCAAAGCCCGGGAGTTGGGCCTGCCGGTCGTACGGCATGAGAAGAACAAGGGCTATGGCGGCAACCAGAAGACGTGCTATCGCGAGGCTCTGGGGCGCGGCGCGGACATCGTGATCATGCTGCATCCCGATTACCAGTATACTCCCAAGCTCGTGCCTGTGATGGCACACATGGTTGGCAGCGGCCTTTATGACGTCGTGCTCGCTTCGCGCATCCTGGGGGGCACGGCTTTGAAGGGTGGAATGCCCCTTTACAAGTACATTGCCAATCGAGCCCTGACCGCGTTCCAGAATGCCTGCATGGGCTTGAAGCTCTCCGAATATCATACGGGTTATCGAGCCTTCTCCAAGGAGGTGCTCCGCAACCTTCCACTGGATCAAAACGACGACGATTTTGTTTTCGACAATCAGATGATCGTCCAGGCTGCGCTGGCGGGCTTTCGTTTCGGGGAAGTTTCGTGTCCCACGAAGTACTTCGACGAGGCATCCTCGATCAATTTCAAGCGGAGTGTTCAGTACGGCCTGGGCTGCGTCACGAATTCGATCCTCATGCTGGCGGCGAGAGTCGGGCTCTGGCGAGCTCCGTTTCTGTCGCTGGTGCCGAAGATCGATAGCCGTGCGGAGTAAATGGCGTGGCCTCGCAGCTGATGCGTATTTGCGAGGCCCGATCGTACCTGCTCCGGGCGTTCGTGCTTTGGCTGGTCCAGCTTGCCCTTGTCTGGATTGTTGCAGGAAGCTTTGAAGCATTATCCACCTGGGACGGCGGGTGGTACCTCAACATTTTGGAAAACGGCTACCAGAGCCCTTTTCCTCGGCTCAGCCCCGAAAACTTCGGAAACGTCGCTTTCTTTCCAGGCCTGCCCGTTGCGGCCGGACTGATGCATCGCTTTCTGAATCTTGTTCTGGAGGTATCCCATCGCGAGTCTCTCGTTGTGACCGCCCAGCTCGCGGCCCTGATTTTTCATCTGATCCTCTTCTGGGGCCTGGATCGCGTTCTGCTTTTGGGCCGCCGAGCTCAATGGATCGCGGGCGCGATTTGGGCCCTTCAGC
>JBIIXZ010000184.1:0-5238 GCA_044347055.1 Bdellovibrionia bacterium
TGCTGGACCTGCCGAAGCCCTCGCTGCAGCTCGAACCCGGCATTTACTGGCTGCTTCCGTGGGGCGCCTGAGGTAGACCTCGCGCATCATGTCAGAATCCTTCGAGAAGAAGACCGAACAGCGCCGCTGGGCGATGCATGCCCTTACGCAGGTGCTGTCCAATCAACGCATGCTCGATGAAGCCCTATCCGATGTGCCTGCGGCGCAGCGCGCTTGGGTGCATGAGGTCGTTGCTGGATCACTTCGTTGGAGGGGCCGTCTCGACTGGATCATTGACCAGCTTTCGCTCAAGAAGAAGCCGACCGGAGGCATCAGAAAGGCGCTGCTGATTGCATCCTATCAGCTGCTCAACCAGCCCAGCGTCCCTCAGGCCTGGATCGTATCTGAAACGGTCGACTGGGTGCGGAGCAAGGAAGGCGAGGCCGCATCGAAATTCGTGAATGCCCTGCTTCGGCGCGTTTCGGATCATGTGGAAAGCTGGCGCACGCTCGAATGGCCGGAGTCTGCCCCCGAAGCCGAACAGGCGCAGTGGGCAAGCCTTCCGGAGTGGATCTGGCGGCGAATCGTTCGAGACCATGGACGCGAGTGGGCGAAGTCTTATGCGCTGGCCTCTCTGGAGCGGCCGTCGTTCTGGATTCGATCTCGCCAGTCCGTTGAAGGAGCGTTGCAGGGACCACTGGCTGATTCCTGGAAGCTCGAAAGCTGGCGCCCTGTGCAGGACACTCCGGAATACGCTGCGGGGGGGCTCTTCGTTCAGGATATCTCCAGCCAGCTGCTGATTCGCGAGTTTACCGATGAGGCGATTAAGCTGTTGGGAGGCACGGAAGGAAGGCAGGTCCTCGACCTCTGCGCGGCTCCCGGCGGAAAGAGCTCGGGGCTGGCCTGGAATGGCTGGACCGTGTTGGCAACCGACCGGCAGGCCGATACTCGAAACTCCCGGGCACGATTCGAGCTCCTCATTCAGACTTCCGAACGCATCAATGGCGGAAATTCCGGTCCAGGTCGGATTGAAGTGCTCGACCGCAGCGAGATCGATGGCCTTTCCGGTCAGGATGCGGTTTGGGTCGATGCTCCCTGCACCGGAAGCGGCCTCCTGCGTCGGCATCCGGAAATCCGATGGATCAAGGACGAAAAGACCCTGGTATCGCTTCAAAGAGAGCAGGCGGCACTTCTTCGAGAGGCTGCAATAAAAGTGCGCCCTGGCGGCCTGCTGATGTTCACGGTCTGTTCGGTGCTCCGATCGGATGAGCTGGAATCCGCGATTCGCCACGCAGGCCTGGAGGAATTCGAAAAGGTGCGTGACTGGTCGTTGTCGCCTCACCTCGAGCCTCGAGGCGATGGGTTCTCGGGTGTCCTGCTGCGCCGCCGCTCGGTCGAGCCGGCTTAAGGGTTCGTGCTCGCGAGTGCTGCAGAGTCGAATTCAAAACCCAGAGGAAACTGCCGGACGTAAGGTTTCATCCTATGGAAGTGAAGCCCCCAGCCCAGGGGGATGATCTTTCCCGACTGGACCACATCACGACGGGTGATCTCGATGAATTCCTGAACTCTCTCGCGCGATCGGGGCGCATGAGCCGACCAGGACTTCCAGTGAGCGGCGGATTTTCTTCCCTGCACGCGCGAGAGGAAGGAATCGAGTGCGCCGTCATGGGCTTCGGTGAGCTGCAGAATCAGTTCAGCGCCGTCGAGCTCGGATTCACGAAGCACGCGGACGCTGGCGGTGACTCCCCAGTTTTTCTGGATAGACTTCGCGAGCGAGTCTGCCACCTGTTTCAAGAGCTGGAGGTCTGCCGGAGCGTGCTCCGATCCGATTCCAATCCGAATCGTGCGCCGGCCGGAAAGGCGAAGCGGCAGGGGAGCTTTCGATCCTGGGGCAATCATTGCTTCTGCGGGATGAGGCCCGAGCTGCTGCAGGGCCCAGAGCTCTGGAGGCACCCACGAATTCGCCGGTCGTAGTCGATCGAAGACGGATCGATCGAGGCCTTTCGACAGTGCATTCATGCACTCCGCCGGGCACCGCATTTCGAAGTCCGTAGTGGGTCGGAGAGAGACCAAGCTGGGCCGGTGGCTGGTGAACACCCCATCGGCACGAACATTTCGAATGGGTCCGAGGAGAACATCGAGATGATTGCGGGAATAGAGCTGGTCGGCCGAGACGGCTCCTGGAATGATCCACAGCTCGAGCTCTCGGAAGCTCGTCGGCGAGCCCCGGTGATGGTGCGGGTTGGGCAGCAGCTTCGCGCGGAGAGTGGGATTCGACTCCGTGACCATCCATGGTCCGAGAAAACCCGTGTGGGCGACATTGAATCCGTAATCTCGATGCTTCTGAACCAGTTCCGAAAGCGCGGGAAAAGTTCGCGGATCCAGCAGCTTGAGCGGAAACTCGGGATCGGGCTCGGCGAGGCGGATTTTTAGAACAAGCTTCGACTCGACCGATACGCCCGTGAGCTCCGCTGCGGACATGGAACGAATGGCCGCATAGCCTTCGATCCGCTTGACGGCCTCTGGAGGGTCCTGCGAGATCGGCTCTGCCGCACGAAGAAGGCCGGAAGCTGCGTGTTCAGCAGTAAACGGGGCGCCATTGCTCCATTTGACGTCGTCGCGAAATCGAAAGGTCCACAGCCGGCCATCGGTGGAGGCGAGCTCGGACTCCACCAGGTCTCTTTCGAGGGCTCCGGCCGTGCCGATGCGGTAGAAGCCGCGCTGGACGGCTCGTGCGAGCAGCTCTGGAATCCGGTGTCCGTCATGGTTCAAATCCCAGGAGGCGCCCGAGTAATCCATCTGGATCCGAAGCCTGCCGGCAGACGGCAGCTTTTCAGGAAGAGAAAGTAGGGGGCGCTTTTTCTTCGCCACTTTCTGCGACAACGGAGCTGCAGCCAGGGCTTCGCCAGCTTGCCGAGCCTGGCTAATCAGCAAAAGCACGCAGAGTGCGAGGATTCGGTTTCGATGACGGAACTCGATGGGCATGCATTCAGGCTACCACCTCGAGTTGCACGAATCATCGTGCAGTCTGCAGGTGCGGTGCCCCACAAGGTTTTCGGGCGAACCAGCGTCAAAATTTCGTCCTGACGTGGTGTCATTCCCGCTCTGCCGCTCCTGGTGCGGGAGTTCAGGCGTTGCTGAAGCCCTTAGTCATGCCGCCCGGCGCTGGCACAACGGCTGCACAAGAAAGAGGGTGCGTCGAGGTGCCGGTGTTGCGGTACGTATCGGGTCAAATTGGGGAGCACCTCGCACGTCTTAACGACCTTTCTTGTTTCTTCCCGCCTTTTCCGGCCTGCCTTTTCGGCCGGCTCCCTTCGGGGGGCCGGCTGAGTCCTTTTTTGTCGGGACCGGTCCTGCGCCGGGTTTTCTTGGTGTGGGAGCGCTACTGCCCGTGGCGAGCCATCCGCCACGAAGTCCAAGAGGTCCGCGAAGCTTTTCGAGCGGCACTTCGAAGCTCGCCTTCTCCGGACGATCGGGCCTGCAGATGAGGGCTTCAACCGTGGTGTTGCGCTTCGTGAGCGCGTCGCTGATCAGCAGCGGAAGCTGCGACGGCGCAATCTGCCTGGGGGTCATCCAAAGATACGAGAATTTCAGCCACTGACGTTCGGATCCGAGGCCCTTCGAAAAATAAGTGAACCATTCTCCGGGGAATTGCGCCGGAAAGGAAAAGTGGCACCAATCCGGACCCTCCGCGAGAGGACAGGCGTGAAAATGCGGGCAGGGTCCGACGATCGAAGGCGAGGGAAGTCCCTCAATGGATTCCGGACGATCGTCTTCAAGGACCAGGTCGCCATCCTCGTCCTCGGCCTGCGGTGCGAACTGCGCGAGGATATGGTCGCGAAGCTGGCTGAGTCCCTGGCTCGCGCCCTTCGAGGCGGGCTCGATCGCAAGGATTCCTGCGTCGTTGCAGCGGGAATAGAGTTCGCACCAGGCATCGAGCTGGCGATCGCGGCCTTCATTGAGCACGTGGCCAAGCAGGATGAGGTCCTGCTTCTTGCTGCCCTTTCCGGATTTGCGGGACCATTCCTGCCAGCTCATGCGTTCGGTCGTCACCCGGATGCGGCCGCGAATTCGTGGAAACGAACTGGCGATCAGGCGGATCAGTTCGGCGCCTTCCTCGAGCACCGTGCCGTGGATATCGACGGCCTGGATTTCGATCTCCGGAAGGCCTTCGGCAGTTGCAAACCGGTCCAGCACCCAGAGGACGAAGGCGATCGAGGCGGTGCAGGGGCCTGCTCCGAGGTCGGCCACGCGGAATACCGGGCCCGCGCTGCGAATCGCGTCCTCAAGAAATTTTGCGTGTCGGTTGAAGACTGAAATGAATTTTCCGGCCTGGAGCGGGAGGAAGTAGAGCAAGTAGCCGGAACGAAAACGAGAGTGCTCAAAGTAGCGCTGGAGGGCTCGGCCGCGGTCCTGGGTGAAGATTTCCGAAAGCTCTTCAATTCCTTTGAAAAAGAAGTGCGCGTCCTCGCGCGAGAACGGCTTGCCCTTCCAGCTTTCGCGGGGGCTGTAATGATCTTTGACCCATTGCGTTAGTGTCTGATCCATGAACCAGTTCCAGCTTTTAGGAAAACTGACGGATTCCGGGAAGATGACGCGCTGGGGGGTGCGGGAGGGAAACGGGCGGGCTTGGACCATGAGTCCACCATGGTACACTGGTTGAGACGATGTTGCGACCTTCGAAAGAGTCAGAACCCGCCCCCGAGCAGCTGGAGAGCTGGCTGGAAGCTCGCCTGTCCGCGAAAAACGAGCTCTGGAAGGATCGTGCTCGGCAAAGTGCGTGGCGGTACTATTGTCCCTTCTGCAGTGTATCTCGGGCACTGAAGATGGCTCCCCGGCCCGGCCTGAAGCACTTCGGACAAATTCTTCTGACGACCCTGGCTTTTACCGCGCTGCTTTGGCCCCTCCTGGGCTTTGCGGGACTGTTTCTGATCCTCCCGTTCTGGATTGTTTTTGAAATGCTGTATCGACTGAAGATCCGGTTCGACCTGCAATGCGAGCACTGCGGATTTGATCCCCTGCTTTTTCTGGCGGATGCCCAGCGGGCCAAGGCCGAGATGAAGGTGTTCTGGGAAAAAAAGCTTGGAAAATCGAGGGCCGATACAGAGCCCTCAGCTGCGGCGGCCGGAGATTCCCCTCAGGGCAGCAAGCCCTCCTTGACAGCAGAGAAGGCCGAAAGCTAAGGCTGTCGGCATGTCAGTCAATAAAGTCATTTTGATCGGCCGTCTCGGCCAGAATCCTGAAGTTCTTCACACGCCG
>JBIIXZ010000185.1:0-5237 GCA_044347055.1 Bdellovibrionia bacterium
CATGGCCCGCGATTTTTTGTCGAATCCGGCAGCGATTGCACGGTCTCTGCAGACGAAGCCGCTTCGCAAGCTCGTGCGAGCCGATGACGTCGCGAAGGCGGTGGCCTTTCTCGCAGACCCGGCTCTAAGCGGGCACATCACCGGCCACAACCTGATGGTCACTGGAGGAATGGAAGGGCGCGTGCTCTGGTCGCCGGAGGAGCTGGATGTTTCTCACGTGTGAGAGAGTGGTTTTCCGTGGCCTGGTGTTGACGCTCACTGTCCTCCTGGCGTCGTGCGCCGGGGTGTCTCGGTCGTCTCCCCCGGTGGAGCGACGAATCTTCGCCATGGGCACGTGGCTCGACTACGAGGGTCCGGCCGGAGAAGAGAGCCTTCGTTCGTCCGAGCTGCTCTTCCAGTCCATTCGCGACTCCGAGCTCCTGCTCTCGACTTGGAGAACGGATACGGAGCTGGCGCGGATCAATTCAGGGCGAACCGACTGGAAACGCTCGGTCCTGTTTCCTGAGCTGGACCGCGTCCTGCTCTGGAGCGGCCGTTTGAATGGCGCTTTCCATGCCGGTCTCGGAAAATGGATCCTGGCCTCTCGAATCCGTGAGGGCAAGGTCGATGCGTCTGCTCTGGCCCGCCTGAACCGAGTAAAACGCATTCCTCGTCAGCCATCAGATCCGGATTGGGTCTGGGAGGAGGGGGGCTTCGGCAAGGGTCTGGCACTGGACAAGGCTGCAGAGGCCGTAGGGGCGAGCGGCAAGCCACCGCACGAGTGGTCGTTGAATTTCGGCGGCCAGATCCTTCACCGGGGTGCCGGTCGTCGGACCGTGGCGATTGCCCATCCTCAGAAACGATCCTCCGAGATGGGAAGACTGTGGATTCAGAACGAGTCGATCGCGACCTCGGGGCAGGCCGAAAATCCCGGCCATCTGCTGGATCCTCGGTCGGGCAAGATCGTGCCCGACGAGGGGTCCGCAACCGTCATTCATCCTTCGGCACTGATCGCCGATATTGCCGCCACCGCACTGGCGGTGCTGGGTCCGAAAAAGACGCAGGAATGGTGGACCCGCGTGTCGTCGCAACCGGAGTTTGCCGGCCTGCAGTGGGTGTGGGTGGAACGGTCCGGACGAGTGACCGCCAGTGCCGGACTTCGCGAGCGATGGTGGGACGCGCCGCCTGAGGTTCTCTGGGTCGGCCCAGATCACGCTAGAAACTGAAGTCTTCGAGCAGCGCAGGAACTTTCCTTGACACTTTTTGGTTCCGGCCTTATTGAGAGCGCAAATCAATAAGGTGTTTTCAGACGCCAGGAACTGCTTCGATGCGAATGCCCCGATTTCCGCTTTTCATCCCTCTCCTGACTTTGATGTCTGCCGGAGTTCTCGCGACTCCGGAAGCTCGAGGCGAGGACTCACCGCGGGTGGAGCTGGGAGAAAGACTCTTCAAAGAGGGGCGATTCTCGCAGCCGTACTTCAGCAGCACGGCTCCGAGAGGAGTTCGCGGCCCCCAGCTCTGGAGCTGCGCCACCTGCCACCACCTTCCGGAGCAGGGGCGTGGGTACGCAGATTCCGAGTCGCGCAGCCCGGTGCCGCCGCGGAAGGAAGACTCGCAGCAGGTCACGCTTCGCAACAGCCCGAGCATGATCGACCTGTTTTTCCAAGAATCGCTGGGGCGTCCGAATCTGCTGCATTATGACGGCGAGTTTTCTTCTCCGGAAGATCTCGTGCGCGCGGGGCTCCTCGGTCGCAATATGGGGTGGCTCGCCCATGAAAAATCGACTGCCATCTCTCACATCGCCCAAGTCGTCAGGCGAGAATTCACGGCTGACGAGGAAACCTTCGGGTTTTCGCTGCTTCAGGCGTCTGACTCGCAGATCCTCGAGGCCATCGCCGAGCTCGTGTCGGACTACATGCGCAGCCTCGAATTTGCGAAGGACGCCGAAAGAAATTTTTCAGGAAGTCCTTACGACTGGTTTCTGGCCAAGAATCGCCTTCCTCAAAAGCCGAATCCCGGTGAAAGCAGTCCCGCTTATGCTCTGAGGCTCCTCGAATCCGTCGAGCGCCTCTCGAATCCGGAATGGGTCGACGAAGGTCGGATGCGACGCCACGAGCAGGAGTTTCGGTTCGGTCCGACAGAGCTTCAGGGAATGAAAATTTTCCTGAAGTCCGGCCCGCGCGGTTCCATTCGCGACTTTGCCCACCTTCGCGCCATCGGAAACTGCGCGAGCTGCCATGCCCCTCCGGCATTCACGGACTTCACGTTCCGCAACACGGGCGTGAGCCAGGAAGAGTATGATGCCGTCCATGGCAGGGGGGCATTCGTCCGCATGGAAGTTCCCTCGCTTGCGGAGCGACTCCAGATGGATTCAGCGCGCCTTGCCGACTTTGCCGGCATTCCATCGTACTCGAATACGAGGTCGGTGGATCTGGGCGCGTGGAACCAGCTGCAGTCCGGCATGAAGGGGCATCTCTTCAGCTGGATCTGCCAGGCGGTGCCGGGCTGCCTGTCGACTCCGTCCGAGCGTGCCGTCGAGGATGCTGCCATCGCTGCGTTCAAGACGCCGACCTTGCGCAATCTGGGGCATAGCGCGCCCTACCTGCATAACGGCTCTCGTCCCAGTTTGGAGAGCGCGACGATGTTCTACGCCTTCATGGCGAATCTTGCTCGCGACGGACGGATGCGGAATGCCGACCCGGAGATGCTCAAGATTTTCATTGATGGGCGGGATGTCGGTCCACTTGCCGCATTCATGCGGGCACTCAATGAGGAGTACGAATGAGCCGTATTTTGAAGTGCGGTCGCGAGGCGCCCGTCCGCAGAAAGCTGCAAGGCGAAGACCTACAGGCCATCCGAGTTCGACTGGAATCCTACCTGCGAGAAAGACAGCTTCGCTTCACGGAGCCCCGCTGGAAGGTGGCGGAATCCATTCTGCTCTCAGGACTCCACCTCGAATCGCGCGACATTGTTTCAGCCGTCAAGAAGCGCGATCCGGGAGTGGGCGAGGCCACGGTGTATCGCGCCATTCGCCTGCTCTGCGATGCAGCCATCCTCGAGGAATCGCACCACTCGGCGAGCGGGCGCACGGTCTATGAGATCGCCGATGACGAGCACCATGACCACATTCTCTGCACCGATTGCGGAGAAGTCTTCGAATTTCACGACGAGGCACTCGAAAGACTCCAGGAGGAAACCGCTCGATCGCAGGGGTTTTCGTTGGTCGGCCATCGTCACGTCTTGATGGGAAAATGCAGCTTCAAACAGCAAAAAGGAAAACGAGCATGAAACGGTCTTCACTGATGATCATCGCGGCACTGGCACTGGGGGGAGCTTCCGGACTTTCTCACGCGCAGACGACCTCTCCAGCAACGGAAGAGCTGCTTCGCAGGATCGATCTTCTTGCGGGAGAAGTGGAGGCGCTCAAGCTTGGCGAAGTGGCGGCACGAGCCGACGTCTCGCAGTATGGTTTCGGGCCCGCAGCCTCGAAAGTCTATCGTTCCAAGCAGGGTGTCTCGATCGGTGGCTACGGCGAGATTCAGTACTATGACTTTGATTCCTCGACGAAGACCGACCAGGCCAATCTTCAGCGCCTCGTGATGTATCTCGGATACAAGTTTTCGGATCGGGTGATTTTCAACAGCGAGATCGAGTTCGAATATGCTGCCAGCTCCGGAAACCGAGAAGGAAAGTCCGGCGCATGGGGAGTCGAGTTCGCCTATCTCGACTTCCTGCTCCGCCCCGAGCTGAACATCCGTGCCGGAAATCTTCTGGTGCCGATGGGGTTCGTCAACGAGCTCCATGAGCCAACGATCTTCCTCGGTGTTCGCCGCCCGGACATCGAGCGGGTCATTCTGCCGACGACCTGGCGCGAGAACGGCGTCGGACTGTTTGGCGATATCGGAGCGGTGACGTACCGTTCCTATCTGATCACGGGATTTGATGCGGGCGGCTGCAGGAACGGCACCTGTGCCAACAAAGGTTTCGATGCGTCGGGAGTTCGCGGCGGCCGCCAGAACGGATCGCAGGCTTCCGCTGAAGATTGGGCGTGGGTGACTCGCGCCGACTTCTCTCCAGCGATGGGGGCCACCTTCGGCGGATCAGTCTATTTCGGCGATTCGGGCCAGGATCAAACTGTAAAGTCCTCGCCGGACCTTCCGACTCGCATCGCGGAGCTGCATGCCGAAGTGCGACGATCCGGAGTCGAGTTCCGTGCGTTGGGTGCGATGACGTGGATCGGCAATGTGGCGCAGCTCAATGCAGCACGTACGGCAGCGCTCGATGCGTCGAATCCTCTCGACGGCGACAAGAGCGTCGGTTCTCGCCAGTACGGATTCTATGGCCAGCTCGGGTACCAGCTCGCCTCGCTGGGCTGGGACGTCATGCTCACTCCGTTCGTCCGGTATGAGCAGTGGAACACCCAGGCGCGGGTTCCTGCGGGTTACTCGTCGAATCCGGCAAACTTCCAGAAGAGCGTGACGACGGGGCTCCAATACAAGCCCGTGGATCAAGTGGTGGTGACTGCGGATTACCAGAACTTCTCGAACGGCGCGGGCACCGCGATCGATCAGTTCAATCTGGGGCTGGGCTTCATCTTCTGAGGGCAGGATTTCGTGCGCAGGATTGTTCATCTCATCATCGCAGCCGAGTTGATCTCGGCGGTGGCTCCGAGGTCGGCGGCATGGGCCAAGGTCTACTCGACGGTGCCGGAATTTCTGGATCGGATCACCGGCACTGGGGTCCCGGATTCTCAAGCGTCGTGTCAGCGTCAAAAAGAAACGCACTACCTGACGGATGAGCAGAAAAAGAGGATCCTCGCGGGCTGGAATCGGCCGGCCGAGGAGATGAAGGCACTCAGCGGGCTCTGGGTCCGGTATCGCCTGAGCTGTGCTGGGCGCGACGACCGGTTTGTCTACTTCGATTCGCACCGGGTTCGAACGCAGGGAGAAACCCTGGCGATCGTCGTTCAGTCGGGTGGGGCATTGGATCAGGTGGAGGTCCTGTCGTTCGATGAGCCGCAAGATTACATTCCGAAGGACAAGTGGTTCGGAATCTTCACGGCCAAGCGCCTCAGTCCTGCTCTGGAGCTTCAGCGCGACATTCCCATGATCACTGGAGCAACGCTCTCGGCGCGAGCTGCCGTCGTGAGTGCTCGCAAGGTGCTGGCCGTGCATTCCGTCCTGGCGGTTCAATGACCCGAGCCTCGCGACTCGTCTTTCATGTTTCGAATCTCGCGGCTTCGGTCACCGGGCTGGCTT
>JBIIXZ010000186.1:0-5232 GCA_044347055.1 Bdellovibrionia bacterium
CCCCCACTGCTCCGTTCCGAGAGGACCAGATCCAGGCCCTGATCGAAGACACGCTCGTCGATGCGGGCGTACCGTTCTTCGAGGACCCGTACGGCAACATCGTCGTCGGTGCGAAGTCGAAGGCCGAGTACCTCAAGGTCCTCGGAACAAAGTCCAAGGAACCCGCTCGCCTCTTCATCGCGCACATGGACCACCCCGGCTTCCACGGCGTCGAGTGGCTCTCGCCCACTGAACTCAAAATGGAATGGCATGGCGGCTCGCCCGTCCAGCACGTCGAAGGTGCCAAGGTCTGGCTCAGCGTCGACGGTGCCCATGGCTACGCCGACTCCGGAGTGCTCCGCGACGTCGTCATCGCCAAGCACGGCAAAGCAATCGAGACGGCCACGGTCCGCTTCAATGAGAGCTCGCTTTACGCGCATTTTGCGGCAAAGCCGAAGGCCCTCTACGGCGGCTTTCAGTTCCGTGCTCCCTGCTTCGAGGAAAACGGCTGCTACTACACGAAGGCCGCCGATGATCTGGTGGGATGCTTTGCCATCCTATCGATGATGCGCGAGCTGCATGGCAAGAAATCCAAAAAGGCAGGACCGATCTTCGGCCTGCTGACCCGCGCTGAAGAAGTCGGGTTCGTGGGAGCGATCGAGCACTTCGAGCTGGCTTGGCACCAGAAGGCCAAACGCGAAGTCATCGCCGTCAGCCTCGAAACCTCACGCACGCTTCCGGGCGCGGACATCGGCAAAGGCCCCGTCGTGCGGCTCGGCGACCGCAAGACCGTCTTTCATCCCGACTATCTTCAGGTCCTCACGGATCTCGCTCAGAAGCATCTGCCGAACGCCCACCAGCGCCGCATCATGGACGGCGGATCGTGCGAAGCAACGGCAGCAACCGTGTACGGCCTGCCGGCCATCGGACTTTCGGTGCCGCTCGGCAACTACCACAACCAGGGTTTCCAGGGCGGACCGGACTGCGCAGGCCCGGAAGGCCCGGCGCCCGAGTTCGTGCACAAGAGCGATGTCGAGGGAGTGCTGAAGCTCGTGCGCGCGCTGGCGACCCCGAACCTGCCCTGGGCGGATCCGTGGACGGCTTACCGGAAGAATTTCAAGAAATCGCTGAAGACCTACCGCAAATATCGGTAAGCGAATTCTCTGGTTCGCGTCTCAGCGAAACCGGAACTCGCGCTTTTCGGTATCAGTCGGCTCGATCGCAGCGAAGCGGCTCGCCAGCTCGGGGGCACGATCCTGCCAGTAATGCGCCCAGTTTCGGGCGTTCTCCGTCGAAACGCGGCTGTCTGGCAGCTGATGAAGGGCTGCAAACCCTGCCTCCAAGAGCAGCTCCTGCTCCTCGGGTGAAATCATCTGAAGGTACTCCGTGACGCCCGTGAAGAAGCGATCGGCCGGATAAGCAGGGTCTCCGATCAGCCGAGGATTCCTGTACGCCGGAAGCATTTGCAGGAATGCCTGCATCGTCCGTCGAGTCGACTCGCAGACGGAACCGGGCCCCAGATCCTCGGGCTCTCGCGTTCCAGAGCAGGCCATCCCCGCATCACGAATCCGTTCCGACACGGCGGCATCGTCACAGTCTCCCGCTCGGCCCAGGGCTCCGAGACTCCAAAGAGCCTCCGAGCATTGCTGCAGCCGTGCTGCCTCGACCGGATCTGTAACCGGAGCCGCTTGAGACAAGACGATCGCATCACTCGTTTCCTGAGATCGCACCACCTCTCGATCGGCGAGCCCCCTTTCCTGGGTCAAGGATGCGGAGATTTGCTCAGGCGCATCGAGGACCGGAGGAGCGGGAGTTTCGGTGAAGCGAAGTCCGACCCAGGTCATCAGGACGAACCAGATCAAGGCCTGGGGTCGGCTCCATTGCTTTTGTCTCTGCTGATTCCGCATACGTACCGCCATAACTGTTCCGACGATTACTTGATCGTGACCTGGCTGCCGATCTTACGAACCTGAGTTCCGACTCCGACGTATCTGTTGTTCCTGACGGTCACAACGGTTGGACCGTTCCTCATCGGCTTGATGTCGGCGTCATTGGACGAGGCCTGGATGGCAGTGCCGCAACCATTGAAGGTATTGCCACGAACCTCGCCGGTGGTGTTCGGTTTGAAGCGAACGCAGCGCACACCGCCCTCGAAACGGTTGTTGAGGATTCTGATGTTCTTTCCGAAGTTGATTTGAATGGTTTTGTCCCAGCTCGCCTTGCGAGGAGTGGCTCGAAGCACCGAGTTTTGAATCGTGATGTTCTCCGATCCGGGCGTGCCGATGGTGATCATGTCCTCGCAGGCATGGCCTTGGATGCCATCGAGCACGACATTTCGCGGACCACGCCTGGAGCAGAGGTTGCCCTGCCCGTCCCCGCAGCTGGCGACATGAATCGGATCTCCCAGGCCGTTCGACCCGTTCGTCCTGCCGTCACCAATGAACTTGAAGTTCTTGACGGTGATATTGTCGGCTTCAACTCGCAGAATCTGAGGCCCATCCTCGCGCTCGGCGTTGCAGTTCCAGTTTCTTCCCTTCCAGACATGGAGTTTTCCAGAGAAGTCATAGGTCCTTCCGCGCTCATTGAGCACGATGGTCTGGGTGACGTTGACAATCGTGTCGGCAGCCAAAGCTGAGGCAACAGGAGCCAATGGAAGAATGCTGAAAAACCCGAGTGCTACCCGAAAAAAGTCGATTTTTGCCATACCGCGATACCCCTTTGCAGATAGAGAGAGCAAGCTAAGTGCCACGCCCCGTCACGCCCGAAAGCCCCCTCCACGGCCTCAAGGGCCGGAAAACTGTCCAAAAATTGCGCAGGCGTGGATCCTTCAGACGATCTTGAAGTTACCCAGTCTTCGCCCCCTATCGCCAGCTTCAGGGATGGGGTATGAGGGAGGCATGGCCAAGAAACTCCCCCTGCTCGTCACGACGGATCTCCAACAAGATACCTCCTCGGTGCATCGGACCAAGGCGGTGAATCAGATCGGGCTTGCTCTGGCGAAGCGCTTCGGGACGTCGATCGAGATGCTGCACGTCGCGAACATCGGCGAAATCGCGCAGATTCCGCAGGCCGCGACCGTCATCCTCGACTCGCAAAAAGAGCAGCTCAAGAATCTCGCCAATCCTTTTGAAGGAGTCTCCAAGGCGCGTTTTGTCGTGGGCCATCCGGTACCCGCAATCACCAAGCTTGCCTCACAGAAAAACAAGTACGAGCTGCTGGTCCAGGGAACCAGCGGCAAGACGGGACTGTCGCGAGCGTTTCTCGGAAGCGTCGCTGAAGAAGTGCTTCGTCATTCGCGGATTCCGGTCATGACCGTGGGTCCGGAGGCCCAGGCGCACGCGTCGCGCTCCAAGCTCGCCTCGCAGGGCAAGCCCGTGATCGTGGTCGCCACCGAGCTCGAAAAAACGAGTGTTCCCGCCGAGCATTACGCGATCCAGCTCGCCAAGAAGCTGAAGGGCCGTGTCCACGCCGTTCACCACCTTCAGGCAGGTTTGCATCCCTTGATCCAGACGGCGATGTCGACTCCGTCGGGTTCGCGCGAGCTTCAGGACCTCATTCGCGACCTGAAGAAGGACGCCGAAAGGGCCCTCGCCAAGATCGCCTCCAAAGCCAAGAAGGCGGGAGTCGAATTCTCCTGGACCCTCGTGGAAACCGGCATTCATGCCTCCGAGGCGGTCATCGACACTGCCCGGAAGCAGGAGGCATCCCTGGTCGTCATGGGAACCCATGCCCGCGGGCTTCTGATGGGGAGCTTCCTCGGCAGTACCGCCCGCGGCGTCATCCTGGGCTCGCCCGCCCCGGTCATCACGGTTCGCCGTTAAGCCCCGGTCGGGACAAGGCAATTTTGACGCGGATCTGAACCAAAAGGTGGGCCCGACCTCTGAAGTTTTGTGGTACGACTTCGGCCATGTCCCAACCCATCAAAATTGGTATTAATGGCTTCGGTCGTATTGGTCGCAAAATCGTTCGCCTGGCGCTTGCGCCGGAGAACCAAGCGAGGAATTTTCAGATCGTTGGCATCAACGACCTGAGCACTCCCGAGCAGATTGCCCACCTTTTCAAGTATGACTCGGTCCACGGCACCTTTCCGGGTGAAGTGAAGGTCGAGAACGGCTTCCTGATCGCAGGCGGACAGAAGATTCGCCTCACGGCAGAAAAGAATCCGGAAAACCTGAAGTGGAACGAAGTCGGCGCCGACTACATCCACGAGTGCACGGGCATCTTCACGGACAAGGAAAAGGCCTCGGCCCACCTCAAGGCTGGCGCCAAGCGCGTGATTGTTTCGGCTCCGTCGAAGGATGCCGACCAGACGATCTGCATGGGCGTGAATGAGAAGGCCTACGACGCCTCAAAGCACGTCATCGTCAGCAACGCTTCCTGCACCACGAACTGCCTGGCTCCGATGGCCAAGGTCATCGACGAAAAGTTTGGCATCGTTCGTGGCACGATGCTGACCGTGCACAGCTACACGAACGATCAGAACGTGCTCGATCTTCCGCACAAGGACCTGCGCCGCGCTCGCGCCGCCGCCCTGTCGATGATTCCAACGACGACCGGTGCGGCCAAGGCCGTGGGCCTGGTCCTTCCCCACCTCAAGGGCAAGCTCGATGGTCTCGCGATCCGCGTGCCGACCCCGAACGTCTCGCTCGTCGACCTGACGGCCGAGCTCAAGACCAAGACCGATGCCGCCACGATCAATGCGGCACTCCAGGCCGCAGCCGAAGGCCCGATGAAGGGAATCCTCGCCTTCGAAACGCACGAGCTCGTCTCGAGCGACTTCAACGGCTCGACCGCCAGCTCGACGATCGACTCGAAGCTGACTGCAGTCCTGGATGGAAACTTCGTGAAGGTCATCAGCTGGTACGACAACGAGAGCGGCTTCTCGCAGCGCATGCTCGACCTGACCGAGTACATGGTGAAGCATTCATGAGCTCGCTGAATCCTACGCTCATCCAGAGCATCCGTGACTTCGACCTGAACAGTAAGGCTGTGCTCCTGCGGCTCGACCTGAACGTTCCGCTGACGGATGCCGACCCGAACGGGCATCGCTCGGTAGCGGACGACAACCGCATCCGCGAAGCGCTCCCCACGATCAAGCTTGCCCAGGAAAAGGGCGCGAAGATCATCATCGCCTCGCACCTCGGTCGTCCCGACGGCAAGGCGAAGAAGGAATTCTCGCTCGAGCCGGTGGCAGCACACCTGGCGGAGCTGCTCGGAGAAGACGTCACCCTCGCGGATGACTGCGTGGGCGAA
>JBIIXZ010000187.1:0-5231 GCA_044347055.1 Bdellovibrionia bacterium
GGCGTTCACCTGCGCAAGAATCCTCGAGCGCGGATCGTTCATGGCGTCGATGCTGATCTCGAGGTCGGGGTTGGCCGGGCCGGGGTGGAGAATCAGCGCGTCATCGCGCAGGAGCGAAAGCCGTTCGCGGGTGAGCCCCCAGAAGCGCGTGTACTCCGCCATTGAAGGAATCAATCCGGAGGTCTGCCTCTCGCGCTGAAGCCGAAGAACCATTACGGCGTCGCACTCACGAAGCGAATCATCCGGAAACGTCACTCGATGAATTCCCCCATACGTCGCGAGCTCATCTGCACGAGGCAGAAGGGAGCCTGGCGCACATAGCGTGACCTCGGCCCCAAGACGCGGGAGAAGTTCGAGGTTGGACCGGGCCACCCGACTGTGACGGACATCTCCGAGGATCAGGATCTTCCTTCCTGCCAGCCAGTCGCGAGAAGCGCCCCAGTTCCGCCAGAGCGTCAAGGCATCGAGCAATGCCTGCGTGGGGTGAGCGTGCATGCCGTCGCCGGCGTTGATCACTGGCAGAGGCTGGCTTCGAGCAAGAAGCTCCGCCGCTCCGGCATCGGGGTGGCGAATGACGAAGCCATCGACTCCGAGCGCGGCAAGATTCCGAGCCGAGTCCTGGAGAGTCTCGCCCTTCTGCACGCTGGAGGAAGCGACCGCAAGGCCGAGAGGAGTTGCACCGGTTCGCTTGATGGCGTTTTCGAACGAGACGCGCGTGCGAGTGGAGTTTTCGTAAAAGAGCAGTCCGACGGTCTTGCCGCTGAGGGCGGTAGTTCGCGAATCGGAGTCCTGAAATATTTTTGAAGAAGAAAGGAGAGCGTGGAGTTCGGGAGTGGAGAGCTGCGCGATGGAGAGCAGCGAGCGATTCACGTGCCCACTTTCCTGAAAATCCGCTCGAACCTCAAGCGTGAAAACAGGGGGGCGCCCGAGCTTTCCTTGGGAAGGCTCGGTAGCTCGCTCGCAGGTTGGACCGAGAGCCAGATCCAGAGCGCCTTCCCCCGGATCGACTCGACCGGCACGAGTCCCGCCGCAGGAAAGGGGCTGGATACCCGGGTGCGCAGGTCTGACATCAGAAAGACCGCCCCCGGTGGGACCGGCGTGGGGGCGAGGTCGGCAAGCTCGGGAGCCTGGTGGCACGCTTCAAACCAGGTTTTATCGAGGACTTCGCGGCTGCAGTCCCCCGACGGCCCGGTCGTCGTATCCTTGAGGCGCTTGCCGTTGACGATCAGGTCACCCTCGGAAATCTCCACCTGGTCTCCTGGAATTCCCACGACCCGCCGCAGATAGTGGTGCTCAGGATCTTCGGGCGGCGAGAAAAGAACCACTGCCCCTCGTTCGGGGACTGGCGATCCAAAAACAAAGGGGGTCTTCAGCACGAGGACATGATCGCCCGGAAGCAGCGTGGGTTTCATGGCAGGTCCCGGGATGGAATAGGCTTCGAGCACGAGGAACCGAAACAGCAGCGCCGCAGAACCTGCAAGGGCAACGACGAGGCCGTATTCCTTGAGTATCCGGAGCATCGATCAGTCCACCTTCAGCACGGCAAGGAAGGCTTCCTGTGGAATTTCCACCGAGCCGACCTGTTTCATGCGCTTTTTGCCTTCCTTCTGTTTCTCGAGGAGCTTTCGCTTTCGGGAGATGTCGCCGCCATAGCACTTGGCGGTCACGTTCTTGCGAAGAGCCGAGAGCGTTTCGCGGGCGACGATCTTCGAACCGATGGCGGCCTGGATCACGACTTCGTACATCTGGCGCTCGATGAGCTCTTTCATCTTCTTGGCCAGCTCACGACCGCGGATGGCGGCCTTTCCGCGGTGGATGATGAGCGACAGTGCGTCCACGGCATCTCCGTTGATCAGCACGTCAAGTTTGACCAGGTCGCTTTCCTTGTAATTGGTCAGCTCGTAGTCCATCGACGCATAACCCTTGGTCGCGCTCTTCAGTCGGTCGTAAAAGTCGAAGACCATCTCGTTCAGCGGAAGGTCGTAGATCAGCGTGACGCGGTCCTTGGTCAGGTAATCGAGCTTGATCTGGATGCCGCGACGGTCATTGCACAGGGCCATGACTGCGCCGACGTACTCGGAGGGCATGTGGACCGAGAGCTTGATGTAGGGCTCTTCGATCGTCAGGATCTTGGTCTGGTCCGGAAGCTTTGCCGGGTTGTCCACCATCAGCACTTCGCCGTCCGTACGGGTGACCTTGTAAACCACCGAAGGAGCTGTCGTGATGAGGTTCAGGTTGTACTCGCGCTCGAGTCGTTCCTGGACGACGTCCATGTGGAGCAATCCGAGGAATCCGCAACGGAAGCCGAAGCCCAGGGCATTTGATGTTTCCGGCTCCCAGCTGATGGCAGCGTCGTTGAGGCGCAACTTTTCCAACGCTTCCTTGAGGTCATTGTACTGGTCGGCATCCACCGGATACACGCCGCAGAAGACCATCGGCTTGGCTTCCTTGAAGCCGCCCAGCGATTCCGTGGCCAGGTTGCTCGCGTCCATGATGGTGTCGCCCACCTTCATGTCGCGAACGTCCTTGATCCCGCAGACGATGGCGCCGACTTCGCCGCTCGAGATCTGGTCGACGTCCGTGAACTTCGGAGAAAAGACGCCGATGCGCTGGACCTCGTATTCCTTGCCGACGTGGAAGAGTCGGATCCTGGTTCCCTTCTTGATGCTGCCTTCGAAAACACGGCAGAGCGCGATCACGCCCTGGTACGGATCAAACCAGCTGTCGAAAATCAGCGCACGAAGCGGATCGCCGTCCGCGTCCTTTGGTGCCTTGAAGTTCTTGATGACGGCTTCGAGAATGTCTTCGATGCCGATTCCAGCCTTGGCGGAGCAGCGAACGGCGGTGCTCGTGTCGACGAGCCCGATGGTCTCATCAACTTCGGCCAGTACCCGCTCCGGATCAGCCGACGGAAGATCGATTTTGTTCACGGCGCAGAACACGTCGAGATCATTTTCGAGCGCCATGAAAACGTTGGCCAGGGTCTGGGCTTCCACGCCCTGAGACGCGTCGACAACCAGGATCGCACCTTCGCAGGCGGCCAGAGAGCGCGAGACTTCGTACGTGAAGTCGACGTGTCCAGGCGTGTCGATCAGGTTCAGGATGTAGTTCTGGCCGTCGCGCGCCTTGTACTTCAGGCGGACGCTCTGGGCCTTGATCGTGATCCCGCGCTCACGTTCGATGTCCATGTTGTCGAGGTACTGGGATTCCATCTCTCGGGAAGTGACCGTGTTGGTCTTTTCCAGAAGGCGGTCCGCCAGCGTGGACTTGCCATGATCGATGTGCGCGATGATGCAGAAATTTCGAATATTTTTCGCCATGTTTTGAACCGGCGCCACGCTACCAAGGCGGGGCAGGGGGGGCAAGAGTTGCTTATTGCCCGGGCATCGTATTCCTCGTAAGGTCCGGCTCGAAAATGTTTCCAGAACCGCAGGAATTTGAACTCACGATCGTGGACGTCTCTCGGTCCGGACCAGGCGTCGCACGAGACCCCGAAGGGCGAGTAGTCTTTGTTCCGGGTACTGCGCCCGGCGACCGGGTTCGCGTACGAGTTTCCAGGGTAGAAAAGCGGTTCGTCGAGGCCGAGCTGCTTGAGGTGCTCGAGCCTTCCGTGGGGAGAGTCGAGCCTCGTTGTCCGGTCTTCGGAAAGTGCGGCGGATGCCAATGGCAGCACCTCGATTATGAACTCCAGTGGCGCACCAAGGTCTCGGGAGCACTTCATGCCCTTTCGCGTGTCGGCGTTCGTGCTGATGGGCTTCTGAAGGACGAGTTTCCGGCTGTGGATCCATGGAATTACCGCAACCGGGTCCAGCTCCGCGGCGGGAGTTTTGGCATCGGCTTCTACTTGCGCGGCAGCCATCAGGTCGTCCCCATCGACCGCTGTGAAATTGCTCGAGAGGAGCTGAACGCCGCCCTTCCGAGATATCGTGACGAGGCCGTTCGTCGGGCAACGCCGAGCAAGCTTGAGCTGGAGGTTTCGGAATCGGGACAAGTGAGTGCAACCTGGAACTCGGGGCATGCGGCACAAGGATTCCGGCAGATCCATGACGCTCAGAACGCCCTCCTGCAGGGCTGGATTGCGAGAAAGGTGAACCCTGGACGGGTGCTCCTGGATCTCTATGGAGGCTCTGGAAATCTGTCCCTGGGTATTGCCCGTCATTTTGACAGGGTACATTCCGTTGATATCGGCGCCGGCCGGCTTCTGGAGCGGCGAGGCGGCAACGTTCCAGCCAACGTGACGTTCCACGCTTCGGATGTGGGCAAGTGGGCGGCTCGCAACCGGTCGATCGAATCCTCAGCCGGCGGCGCGTGCATCGTCGATCCCCCACGCGAGGGGTGTGGCGATGCCCTGCCGGCCATCTGCAGCCTGCTCGACGAATCGTCCATCAACCAGTTGTTTGCGGTGGGTTGTGATCCGGATTCCTGGGCACGGGATGTTTCAAGGCTGGTGTCGAAAGGCTGGCGGCTGGAGTCGCTCGCGTTCTTCGACTTCTTTCCGCAAACGATTCACTTTGAATCGGTTGCCTCCCTTGTGCGAGTTTGACACGCGGCGCAGCCGCTCCTAAACTTGTTGTGATGTCGCAACCTTCGCTACGCTTCCTGCTTCCAATGGCATTGCTCGTCCTGGGCATGTCTGGTTGTGCCTCTCTTCAATCCGGGGAGTCGTCCCAATCGGAAGCGGCGAAGTGGGTTGGGCTGGCTGAAGCCTCATTGGGAGATCAGGATCCGGTGGGTGCGCTCCAGGCACTCGAAAAAGCTGAACAGATCGATGCGGAGTTGCCGGCGCTCCATCATGTGCGAGCACTGGCCTATCTTGCGAGGAATGATCTCTCATCGGCGATGCCCGCCATTCGACGCGCGCGAGAGCTCGACATGCGTGACAGCTCCATCGCGACGACGATGGGAAAAATCCTGATGGACGCGGGTCGCATGGCCGAAGCGGAGCAGGTACTTCTTCAGGCGGCGCGCGACCCGCTCTACCGTGGCGCATTCCGGGCCCGGACCAATCTGGGCATCTTGAACCTGCGGCGCGACGACTTGATTGCAGCTCGACTGCATCTCGATCGTGCGATTCAGGACTCTCCCGAGCAGGCATGTGTCGCCCACTACTTTCGCGGGCAGGTATCGATCAGGCAGGGGCGTCTTCGTGAAGCGATTCGCGACCTCGAGCGCTCCACTCAAAAGCTGTGCGTGGGGTATGCTGAGGCGGAGCTCCTTCTCGGTTCGACCCT
>JBIIXZ010000034.1:0-16842 GCA_044347055.1 Bdellovibrionia bacterium
AAACCCCATTGAAACAGACTCGCGGATCGGATAGCCGTTCACGCGAATTCAAACCGCGTCATTGAGCCGCGCGGGAGGGGTCAGTTCAGTGAAAACCCCGGGGTCAACTCAGCTGAAATCGGCCACCACGCATTGAAGGTTCGCGATTCGGAATGTGAATGGTACTTTTCGCCGCGTGATTCGCGTTATAAACTTCATGACAAACATGGAGACCATCCGGAGAACAACCCTTTCGTTTATCGCCGGTCGGCGTTGGGTGCGGACATTGGTGTGTCTCCTGGTTGGCATCTCAACCATTTTCGGCTTTCTCGCCCTGTGCAGATTCCATGACTATGAGCCATGGCAAATTAAAATTCCAAAGGCCCTTGGGCGAACGCTTGAGGCGCACCTCGGCCTGTGGCTGGCAACGCTCGAGATCAAGAGTCGTTGGCGATTCCTGGTGGCAGCACTTCTGGTTCCATCGGGAGTCGGCGTTTACCTCCTTCTCTGGCACCAGAATCTCGTGACCATGATCGCCGCAGGAGTGGCGTTAATTTGGCTGGTTCGCAAGGTCCTCCGTGGTGAGCGGCTCGATGATTGATCAGTTCACCCGACTGATGGAGGAAGCTCGCAGCGAAGCCTACGCCTACTTCGATCGTCATATCCGGAGCCTACCGAAGAATGCCGACGGAACGATTCAATCGCAGGGCTGGTGGCTAGACGACAATGATGTGGACGCGTTCCGACATGCCTATGCCCGTGGCGTCTTCACGCAAGCTTACGGAGAGACGGCGGCGAACATCCTGGGGCTTCTCAATGAATTTGACCCATGGGGTGCGATCTCCAACTCTTCTAGCCCGCGATCCAGAAACATGGATCTGTGGAATAACCGCGTCGGCAGAAAATACGGCAAGAAGACTCGCGGCCGAAAAAGACTCCTCAAGCTGATTCACCAAGCCCTCAAACGAGGCGAATTGATCGTCGACCTCAAGGATTCACGCGATTTTGCAGGAGCAACCGTTCCGCCTCAACGCATGCTCAAGCCGATCATCGCACTGACAAAAGCAAAGTCGGGCCGAAATGAAACCTATTACGACCTTCTCAAAGGAGCCGTGATATCGCGAGAAGAGTTGGTTGCGCTCATCCATTCGGGAGCGTACCCGGGATATTCGGTAAAGCTGGTCCGCGGCATCGAGACCCCCGTCTCAAAACGGGACGGAAAGCGTATCAACAATATCGGATAATTCACGCCTAGATTTACTTCACGCGCATGAACTGAAAAACCCCGAAACGCCATCAAGCGTCCCGGGGTTTCCAGAAATGGTGGAGACGGAGAGAGGTAATTCCGTAATGATCTCAAATGGGGAATGGGCTGTGAACTACGGAATACTACAATCCTTTCGGGCCCTTTTTTAAGCCAAGTCCTGAAATCCGCAAAAAACTCCGCAGGTTCCGTGCGAGTCCATCGCACCACCTCAAGGCATCCCCCTATTCTAGCCCATCCAGGCCCCCCTTGGGGGTGGAGTGAAGGCAGGTTGAAATCCTTATCTTCGAACAGGCCTGCTCACTAAGTTGGACGATCACCGTTCCGCTCCTTCTCATCTGGAGAGAAGGCAGCTCAAAGGGGACTCCTCATCTTATCTGGAGAGATTTTGTTTTGGACGGGAACTTTGTTCGCAGGCCGCGAGGTTTGGTCTTCAGCCAAACAAGCAGGATGGCGAAGGCTCATCCCAACCCTTCTTGATCGGCTCCGCTGAATTGCATGATAGTTTTTGACGGGCAGTCAAACTCAGTTGCGTGTCATGAACTCGATAAAAACCTTGAAGCCGAACCCATCCAGAACTGCGACGATTAAAAGAGTTGCAGAAACGATTAGGTCGATCGTGCTTACGCGGAATAGCCCCGTGTGAGCTCCTTTCTCCAAATAGTAGATCAAAGAAAAAGACAGCATTGAGATTAATCCAAACACATATGCTGGGAATCTCAGTTCTTCCTTGTACGCCGCAAGCAGTAGAAACCCTCCGAGAATGAAAAATAGAACCGCTCGGTGTCGAAGCAAGATGACCCAGTTTGGATCATCTACAGGAATCTCATACAGCCGAAGCAGCTGGGTTCGACCAAAAGCTCCCATAACGGGAATCAAGTGAATCAACGCGGTCACCATCAGGGCCAAAGAAGGTATGAGTTTTCCCATATTGTTAAAGTTAGGAGAGGAGAGGAGCGCTTGCAAGTCACCCGCCTCGCAGGCTCTTCATGCTCGGCACTCGCGGAACGGTTCCGCACGAGGCTCTGAGTGTCACCGCGGCAGTACCTCATCGACTGGCGTATGAGCCGCGCCGCGAAGTTGCTCGGCAGCACGGATCTCTCCGTCGCCGAGGTCGCTCTCGCGACGGGCTACGCATCGGAGCCCGCGTTCGCGCGCACGTTCAAGCGAGCTACGGGACAATCGCTAGGGCGCTTCCGGCGAGAGCGGCCGCGGTGAGGCGCTGGTCTTCCGCGGACGCATGCCTGATCCCGACTTCTTTGCTGAGGTTACCCAGCAGATCCATTCGTTGCGCGCGAGGGGAGTGAGTTTCTACCATTTAAAAAAAGAAAGGCCGCGCATTGCTGCGCAGCCCTTTTTTTGAAGTGGTGGAGACGGCAACGATTAAATTCTAGGCCTCAGAGAAATTTACATCCTACGCAAGGAAGCCGCCTTTTAGGCCACTTTGACATTCAGATCGAGATCCAGGCTCTCCGCCAGATCCAGAAGCTTATCCACCGTGTAGAGATCAATTCGATATTTCACGATCTCGTTGATTCGCGCGGGATCTACCTTTAGCCTTCGCGCAAGCTGCGCCTGTGTCATCTTGTGTTTGAGAAGGTAAGCTACAAACTTCTCACAGATCTCATACTTGAGACGATCCGCCATCGATGCGTTCTTTGGGAGCATCCTGGATGGCTCTGCCTTTTCAAGCTTGGCACGAATGGACTTCAGTTCCTTCTCACTTGGGAATCCCATGGTTACTTCCTCTTTCTGCGACGATCACGGTAGGCGTTGACCACCCCGATATAAATAGCGTCATCCTCCAGAAGCCAAATCAGTCGGTACTGCTTGGGTCCATGTTCAATCAAAGTCGCAAAATAGGAGTAAGGCCCCTTTTGCTCCTCAGGAAGCTCCCTGCGTCCGTCCAGCTTAGCTACCAATGCCAAAATCAATGCGTCATCCATCGACTGGCCGTGCCGCTGCTCGTAATGCGAATCAATCACGACTTGAACAATCTTGTGATCATTCACCTGAATGGGCGGGATTGAGTAGATGCGCCTATTTCCATCGGTCACATCTGTATAGTACTTGGTCTTGCGGAATTACGCAATCCCACTCCAACTAGACTCCGATACCCTGGCGAATGCAGCGCTAGCGGCCGACTTGAATGCAATGCGCATGAAGTAAAAAACCCCGAAACGCCGTGAAGCGTCCCGGGGTTTCCAGAAATGGTGGAGACGGTGGGAGTCGAACCCACGTCCGAAAGCGATCCGCCGCCAAGCTCTACATGCTTATCCGATGCTTTGGATTGACTGGAGGTCGACCATCGGCACCCTCTCTCCAGCCTCCGCAGACTTTGTTCTCGCCCCCCGCCCGCCTGCGAGAGTTGGGGAGCCAGCCTGTTTAATGTCGTCTGATCCGGGAAACCAGGCTATCCCCGGTCAGACGTCACCGCTTATTTATTAAGCAGCGAGGGCGTAATTGTCGTTTGCAATTACAGTTTGCCGTTTATTTACGAGGCCTACGGCACCTCGGCATGCACCTGGGGTTTCAACACTCCCGTCGAAGCCGTGTCGTCCCCAATGACTTGAGTCTAGCACAGTTCGCGCGCGAATGCGCCACCTCGGAAACGGAGGCAACCCGGCCGGTTGATCAGCCCCGATCCAGCGCCTTTTCAGCTGCGGCAAGCAGGCCGTCGACCAGCTCCTGCTCGCTGAGCCGGGCTCCCGCTTCGGCACCCGAGAGTTGAGCCGCCTTCTCGCGAGAGAGGGCGACCAGCGCCGCCAAGGTGCCGGTCATGCGTCCAGACTCGAGGTAGACCGCAGCATCTTCCGCAGCCTGCAGGTGAATCTGGAGCTTCTTGTCCTCGGCACCCTGGGTCGAAAGCGAGATTGCGAGCGAAGTCGACATGAAGACGAGGTCGGCACCATCGCAGTCGCCGCGATCTGAGCAGGTATCGTGGCGATGATCATGATGGTGGTCATGACGATGGTCATGGTGATGGCCGTGGTGCCCCCTGCCACGATGTTCCGAATGCGCCCAGGCCGAAGTAGTCGAGACAAGTGCGATGAGTGCTGCGGCAACGAATGAGTGCTTCATGAGTGATCTCCCTCTGATTGAGAAGCCGTGTTTGCTCCCCAATCAGCACGCAGCGTGCCGACGCATATCGCAGTACAAAATCGGCGCAAGTACTGGATCGAATGAAGGAAACTGAGAAGCCAAACTCGAGGTAGACTCGATGCGCTCTGGCACCAGAGCCGAAACGACACCGCTGAACGAAAACGGGGCTTCGGACGAACTCCGAAACCCCGCTCCTGTTTCACGCTTACTGCTCCGACGTTCAGTTCAGCACGTAATCGAGAACAATCGTCGCTGAGTAAACACCGGCACCTGCCAGCGTGAAGTCGGCGCTAACAGCATAGTTCGGAGCATAGGTGCTCAGCGCCTGCCAATCCGCAAAGGTCAACACACGTTTGGAGCCCGGAAAGTTGAAGCTGTGAAGTTCCTTCGAGTTGGCTTGCCCAAGCAGAATCAGCTGGTTGACCCCCGCAGCATTCGCGATCGTCAGAGGCGCGCCGTAGCCGCCGTCAGCGTTCCAGAGTCCATCGCCCGGCGTGGCAACGGTAGACGCCTGAAGGGTGTATGCGCGAATGGACGCCTTCGTGCACTGGCCATTCTGGCTGGCTCCGCAAACCTTGACGTTATTGTCGTAAAAGTTGTCGAGGATTCCCAGATTACCGAAAGAGATCACGGCGTTTGAAATCGTCGGAGTGGCATTGAAAGCAGTGAGATCCAGCGCATAAAACTGGCTCACTGGCAACGTGACGCTGACATCCGTATCGTCCCTTTGGCCGGCGAAAATTTCGATCTCCGGAACCACGGGCTGCATCGGCTCCATCGCCATCGCCAAAATTTCACCCTTTCCGTTGCCATCAGCACCAAGAACCAGGTTCAGCTTCGCACGAGCCTTCACCACACCACCCTGGGGGCTCTGAGGCAGAGAATTTCCGCGGTCGGAGTCAGCAGGAACCTGAGCCTCAGACCCTCGCGGATTTTGATGAGCAGATGGATTACCGCAGGCACTCAGGACCAGAGCCAGAGCACCCACGCTGGAGTACAAAAGAACAGAGCGTTGAAGGTTCACGAATTTCCTCGATTCAAAGATTCCCTCTCCTCATGAAGAAGGGGCGCCCGAGAAGCGCCGGGCGAGCGGCACTGCAACCGGTGTTCCTCTCTGCAGTTCGCCCGGGGTCAGCCGAAGCCGGTCCGCAGCCACGCGCAGAACTGGAGATTTCAATTTGCATCGATCAGATTGCAGCTAGACTTTGCCCATGTCCCGCCTCGATCCGTTCACGTCACGTCGACTTGCGAAGTTCATCGAGGAGTTCCGTCAGAGCTCCGGCGTTCTTCCGACGCTTCAGGATTTCGAGAAGGCGGGATTCGCGCGCGAGCTCGTCGAACAGGCCGTAAGGCAGAAGCTGATCGAGCAGTTCTATGTCACGCTGACTTCAGGAACCGTCGTGAAGGGATACAAAATCCGCACGACGCCATGATAACGCGCCGCACCACCACGTCTTCGCGCGAGAGTCCCACTGCGTAACTGAGTTCACAGCATTGTGAACGGTTTTTTTCTTCAGGAAACGGCCTGATTCCAGTACTTTGGGAGAACTCAAATTTTTAGTCCCGGGTCGCCTCAAGCGGGGCCCGAAACATCAACGGCAGGAGCTCGTCATGGAAAAACTCAAGAACCTGTTCAAAGCAAAAGCCGACGCCCTCGGCGCTGAGATCAAGGACATCCTCAAAGAACACGGCACCAAGAAGATCGGCGAAGTGCAGCTCGCCCAGGCGTATCAGGGCATGCGCGGCATCACCGGCATGGTGTACGAGCCGTCGCTGCTCGATGCGCAGGAAGGCATTCGCTTCCGCGGTTACTCGATTCCGGAACTCCAGGCCAAGCTGCCGAAGGCCAAGGGTGGAAGCGAACCGCTTCCGGAAGGCCTTTTCTGGCTGCTCCTGACCGGAGAAGTTCCGACTGCTGAAGATGTCGCCGCCTTGTCTGCCGACTGGAAGGCTCGTGCAAAGGTTCCGGCTCACGTTTTCAAGACGATCGACGGACTTCCGACCGATGCTCACCCGATGACTCAGTTCGTGACGGGCGTCATGGCCCTCCAGACGCAGAGCCAGTTCGCCAAGCAGTACGCTGCCGGCATGAACAAGAAGGACTACTGGGCAGCCACGTACGAAGACTCGATGAACCTCATCGCCTGCCTTCCGGAAATTGCGGCCTACGTGTATCGCCGCAAGTACCTCGGCGGTAAGGCCATCGCTTCGGATCCGTCGCTCGACTGGGGCGCGAACTTCGCGCACCTCCTGGGCTACGGTTCGAACGACGGGTTCAAGGAGCTGATGCGCCTGTACCTGACGATTCACGCTGACCATGAAGGCGGAAACGTCTCGGCCCACACCACCCACCTCGTGGGATCGGCCCTGTCGGATGCCTACCTCTCGTTTGCAGCCGGAATGAACGGACTTGCCGGCCCGCTCCACGGCCTCGCCAATCAGGAGGTCATCAAGTGGATCTTCGAAATGCAGAAGGCCATCGGCACCGAAACTCCGTCGGGCGAGCAGATCGCCGAATATGTCAAGAAGACGCTGGCTGAAGGCAAAGTTGTGCCGGGATACGGCCACGCCGTTCTTCGCAAGACCGACCCACGCTTCACCGCGCAGGCCGAGTTCGCAAAGAAGCACATGGCCAATGACCCGATGGTCAAGACCGTCTGGAACATCTTCGAAACCGTTCCGACGATCCTCGGCAGCATGGGCAAGATCAAGAACCCGTGGCCGAACGTCGACGCCCACTCCGGCGCACTCCTCCTCCACTACGGCATGAAGGAGTACGACTACTACACCGTGCTGTTCGGCGTGAGCCGCGCGCTCGGCGTGCTCGCAGGCCTGATCTGGGCCCGCGGACTGAGCTTTCCGATCGAGCGTCCGAAGTCGGTCACGACGTCAAACGTCAAGGCCTGGCTCAAGGGCGAAGCGGAGATCTGGGAGTAGCAGTTTGCAGGAGCAAACTGCTCAGGAGCGCAGCGTGGGTCCAGCGGACCCCACCCGAGCGTGATGCGAGGGTGAGCGAGCACCTGGAGCAGGAGCAAACTCCTCGGGAGCGATCCGCTCCGAACTGAATCCAAACGCGCCATCGACTGAGTTCGGTGGCGCGTTTTTGTTTTTACGGCTCGCCCTTCTCGGCGCAAAATCTCACCATGCACTGGAAACGTCTTCTCATCCGATTCCTGAGCTTCTGGCCGCCGTATCTCGGCGCCGGAATACGCGTTCGCCGGATCTCGTCCGATTATCGCGAGATCGAGGTCGAGATGCGCCAGCGCTGGTACAACACCAACTACGTCGGCGTGCACTTCGGCGGCTCGCTCTATGCCATGACCGATCCGTTCTACATGCTGATGCTGATCGAAAATCTCGGACGCGACTACATCGTCTGGGACAAGGCCGCCTCGATCCGTTTCAAGCGCCCCGGCAAAGGCAGGGTCTCAGCAAAGTTCCAGATCACCGAGCAGCAGCTCGAAGCGATTCGACATGCCGCGGACCACTCCGAAAAGCACGAGCCGCTTTTCAAAGTGGAGGTGCGCGATGACTCCGGGACGGTCGTGGCGGAAGTCGACAAGCTCCTCTATGTCAAGCGCAGGACGCCGCTCAACCCGCTTTGAGCTCTGGAGGATGGCGCTCCTCGCGCTCGCGAACCGGAACAATCAGCTCGAACTCCGCACCCGAGCCTGTCGTCGCCTGTCGCGCGGAAATACGGCCCCCGTGCGCCTCGGCAATCTGCCGCGAGAGGTAAAGGCCCAATCCAATTCCCTGCTTTTTCTTATTCTTTTCACTTCGGGCGAACCGATCGAATAGCCTCGGCATGAACTCGGAGGGAATTCCAGGGCCATGATCCCGCACGATCAGCCGCGCCGTGCCGTCGAGCTGCTCGAGCTCGATCTCAATCAGGGTTCCTGGCGCATACTTCAACGCATTGCTGATCAGGTTCACGATGATCTGCTCCACCCTCATCGGATCGAACTCACCGATGACGTCCGGCTGAATTCGCACCTCGAGAGTCGATCCGGAGGATTCCACCCAGTGCCGATGCGACGCGATGATGCCCTGAAGCAGCGCGGAGAGATTGGTCTCCTGCCGATGGATCTCGAGTTTTCCGGCCTGAAGCGAAGAGGCATCCAGGAGGTTGTTCGTGAGCACCTCCATGCGGAGCACCTGCTCCATGGCAGTGGAAAGAAGCCGCTGGAAATCCAAGCGCCCCAGAACCCCGAACGAGGGCCCCTTTTCCAGATTCGTCAAGCGGTTGATCGTTTGAAGGCTCAACTTGAGTGGCACCAGCGGAGTGCGCAGCTCATGAGAGGCCAGCGAGATGAATTCGTCTCGAATCGAAAGCGCGTCTTTCAGACGATGCATCAACTCCGCGCGCTCCTGCTCCAGCTGTCGCCACTCCGTAATATCTTCGGCAATGCCTCCGACCACGGTAAGTCCGTCAAACTCGCGAATGAATTCTCCACGATCTGAAATCCATCGCACCTGCCCATCGCTGTGCCTTCGGATCCGAAATTCGACATCAAACCGAGCGGCACGTCCCTCGATCCAATCCAGGTAAGCGCGGTACATGGCGTCACGGTCCTCTTCGAGGATCGCCTCGGTCCAAAGTCGCGGCTGGGCGTAGAGCTCAGCGGCCTTCCGACCCCAGACCTGCTCGAACGCAGGACTGACAAAAAGCACTTTTTCGGGAGCGAACGTCGAAAACCACAGGACTTCGTCCACGCCTTCGGCGAGCATTTGCAGCAATGCCTCAGCACGAATCGGAAGAGCAGGTGCCGCGGGTTTGCGCTTGGCCATCAGAAATAGCCAAGCAACCGCCGTTCCTCAGTTCGAACGGGTTCAGCTGGAAGTGGGAGCGGGATTTCCGCCGCCGGATGCGCCGCCCGGAGCGCCGCCCGGTGTACCAGGGGCTCCGCCAGGGCCGCGACCACGGCCTCCGCGCCTGCGACGCCGACGCTTCTGGCCGCCTTCTCCAGGCGCTCCATCAGGACGTGGGCCGGCATTCCGGACCTGACCGCCGCCCTGCTGCGGTGGACGTCCGCCGCCGTGCGACGAGCGATTTCCATCTGGGGAGCCGCCTCCGCCGTGCGGACGCGGGCCGCCACGATTTCCATCCTGCTGGCGCGAAGCCCCGTCTGACATTCCAGGAAACTTCTTTCCGAGAAGCTTTTCGATCAAGGATACCGTGCGTCGATCCTTGGGAGTGATGAATGTCGTTGCGATGCCCGTTGCACCCTGGCGGCCCGTACGTCCGATGCGGTGGATGTAATCTTCGGGCTCCATCGGCAGCTCGTAGTTGATGACGTGGGCGACATTATCGACATGGATGCCGCGCGCAGCGACGTCGGTCGCAATCAGGATGCGGTACTTGCCTTCCTTGAACTCCTTGAGTGCGAGCTCACGGTCCGACTGGGTGCGATCCGAGTGAATGAAAGTGGCATCATAGACGCCATTGCTGTGCAGCCAGCGCCAAAGACGAGTGGCGCCGTCCTTCGAGCGCGTGAACACGATGATCGTGCCCTTCTCCTCGCGGAGCAGGCGCATGAACGCACGGGGCTTCGACTCATCCGTCACGTGCTGAAAGCGCTGTTCAACCGCGGCATTGGCCACCGTCGGCTTGCCGATGGCAATCCGCTTCGGCTCGTAAAGCACCTTGCGAGCGAGATTCTCCACGGTCGGCGGAAAGGTTGCTGAAAAGATCAGGGTCTGCCGATCCTGCGGAACTTCCTGCATGATGCGGCTGAGCTGGTCCGCAAAGCCCATGTCGAGCATGCGGTCAGCCTCATCCAGAACGACGACCTGGATGAAGTCGAGCCAGATATTTCCACGATCGAGGTGATCGCAGAGGCGCCCCGGTGTTGCCACGATGATCTGCGGGTAAGTGGCCAGTGCCTTGGCGTCGAGCTTCATGTCGATGCCGCCGATGAGAACGATCGAGCGCAGGCCTCGAGGATGCGCAAAAAGCTCGAGTGTCGTCTGGATTTGCTGAGCGATTTCGCGAGTCGGGGCGAGGATCAGCCCAAAGGTGCCCTCCTTGCCGGCAAAGCGCTCCACCATCGGAAGAACAAAGCTTGCCGTCTTGCCCGTACCGGTCTGGGCCGATGCAATCAGGTCGTGACCGTCAAGCGCCAAAGGAATGGACTCGCACTGAATCGACGTCGGCTTCGCGAAACCGGCTCGCGCCAAGAGATCCAAAGTCGGCTGGGAAAGTCCCAGCTCCTGCCAGCTGACCGGCTGCGGAGCCGGCACGTCCTGCTCGAGCGGACGATTTTCGGGAGAACTTTCAGTCATGTCTGCCAAATGTCTATCACGCCCCCGGCCAACTTGCCGGATTATCTCGAGTCCTGAGCGGCTGTTCCCTGTTTCCTCCTGAAGAACTTCTGGACCTCAGTGGCGAACAGCAAGGCCAGGGCCAGCGGAATGAGCTGCCCCCAGTGCTCCCTGGAAACCGGCGAAACGTCGAGAAATCGCCCCAGGGGCGGCCAATGCATCGACAGGATGTGGACGCCGAGGGCCAGCGTCGTTCCGATGAGTAGCAGGGGATTCCTCAGGGGATTAAGGCTAAAGGTCGACACCAGTTCGGATCGGGCCACAGCCACCATGACATTCTCAAAAAGCACCATCAGCAGGAGGGTCAGGTTCCGCGCGAAGCCGACCTCCATGCCCTGCTGGATGAGTCCGTTGAAGTACCAGAACGATACCCCTCCCATCACCAGGGCCGAAAGCACCACTCCCTCGATCATCTGGCGATTGAAAATGGACTCATTGGGGAGACGCGGCTTCTGCTGGAGCTCGGTGCCCTCTCCCGGCTCGAAAGCGAGGCCGAGATCCTGGAACCCATTGGTCACGAGATTCAGCCACAGCACCTGCGCCGCCGTCAGCGGCAACGGCAGCTCCATCGCAAGGCTGGCCGAAAACATGAGGATTTCAGCAAGCCCTGTCGAAATCAGCAGGTACACGACTTTTCGCACGTTCGAGTAGGCGATTCGCCCTTGTTCAATTCCCGCAACAATCGAGGCAAAGCGATCATCCAGAAGGATGAGGTCGGCAGTCTCCTTGGCGACATCCGTTCCGGCCCGGCCCATGGCCACGCCTACGTTGGCAGCCCTCAATGCCGGGGCATCATTGGCTCCATCACCCGTGACAGCCACGAAATGGCCACTCTGCAGGAGGTGCTGGACGATCTCCAGCTTCTGCCTTGGCTCAACTCGAGCGAAGACCTTGGCTCGCTCCATCAGCGCACGGCGGTTTTCGGGACTCGCCGCGCGCAGCTGGGGGCCCGACACCACCTCCTCGGGAGCGCTCGCCAATCGAAGTTCACGAGAAATGGCCAGAGCCGTTTTGGGATGATCTCCGGTCACCATCACCACTTCGATTCCAGCACGATGGCAGCGATCGATTGCTTCCGCCGCCTCGGGCCTGAGCGGGTCCATCATTCCGGCAAGGCCCAGAAACTCCAGGTCACCGAGTCGGTCCAGAAGCTTTCCGCCGCCGCCGAGCCCCCCATCACGGCTGGTGCCTGCCAGCCCTAGAACCCGCAATCCTTGATCCGCAAGCTGATCCGCCGTCTGCTGAATCGAGGCTCGAAGCGCTTCGGAAACTCGGCACATCGGAAGGACCTTTTCGAGTGCGCCCTTCACGGAAATGACCGTGGCTCCGCTCACCGCCGCTCCGCCGATGGACTCATGCGCCGTGGCCGCAAACTGGTTTTCAGGCTCGAACGGCAGCTCCTCCTTCAAGACATGAGCATCGCGCCACTCGTCGTGGGTGACTCCTGCCTTCCTTGCCAGCACCAGAAACGCCACATCGACCGCATCTCCGTGCCCGACCCACTGCTGCTCTCGACGAGCAAGCTGGCCTTCGTTGCACAGAATTCCAGCCCGAACGAGCCCTTGAATGCGTTCGGAATCCTCCGGTTGAAGCAAATCCGAGAATTCAATGCCGCTTCCTTTCACTGAAACCTCACGGAGCCGATCGTCCTCGGGAACCACCACTTTTTGGATCGTCAGCTGATTCACCGTGAGCGTTCCGGTCTTGTCCGTGGCGATGAGCGTGCACGAGCCCAGTGCTTCGACGGCGGGAAGCTTCCTTACGAGGACGTTGCGTTTTGCCATTCGACGACTTGCAATGGACAGGGCCACGGTCAGAGCCACAGGCAGGCCCTCGGGAATGGCCGCCACTGCCAAAGCGGTGCTGAAAATCAACACCTCATGCCAGCCCTGGCCCCTCATGAGCAGGACCAGCCCCAGGAGTGCAGTGACAAAAACCAGGGCAACAGCAATGCGCGTGGTGAAGGATTCCATCCGGATCAAAAGCGGCGGCCTCCCGGAACTTCCACCCGAAATCGCCTCGGCGATTTTGCCGAGCTCGGTGCGAAGACCTGTGGCCACGACCAGCCCGCGCGCGCGCCCCCTGGTGACCAGCGAGCCCGAGAAGGCCACGTTCATGCGATCACCCAGCGCCGTTTCGACCTCAAGCACCGATCGGTGGTCCTTGGCCACAGCCAGAGACTCACCTGTCAGGAGAGATTCATCAATTTCGAGGGAGTGCGAGGAAAACAGCCGCAGGTCCGCGGGAACCTTCCGACCGGATTCTAGGAGCACGACATCTCCGGGAACGACCTGGGTCGCCTCGACGTCAAAGACCTCGCCCTCGCGCTCCACCAAGGCGTGAGCCGCACTCATTTCGCGGAGAGCCTGCGCGCTCTTTTCGGCGCCGAATTCCTGGACAGTACCGATGATGGCATTGAGAAGGAGGATGACTCCAATGAAGACCGCATCCTTGATGTCCTGAAGCAGCAGAGCCACGACCGCTGCCACCAGCAGGACGTAAATCAGGGGATTCAGGAATTGCCGAAAAAAAATGCGAATCAGCGATGGCGGCGGTGTCGATGGAAAAACATTCTCGCCGTACCTGGACAGGCGCCGCTCGGCTTCCGATCGATTCAGCCCGGCCGCCTGCGACTCGAAAAGAGAAAACAATTCATCCGGAGTGGAGGAATGGGGCGCCACCTGCTTGCGACCACCCGATTGACCCTGTCCCCGGCCAGCGTGCTCGGATTCCACCTGCTCGGTCCCCCCATCGGCAGGTACTACCATCATCCGATCTCCGAACCGCAATCCTTCAAATTGTTGTGGCGTTTCCGCACTGCGTCGACTAGTTCCATTGCCCACACTATGAGCACGACTCCGCTTCGCAACCTTTGCATCATCGCCCACGTTGACCATGGCAAGACTACCCTGGTCGACCATCTCCTCAAGCAGGCCGGCACGTTCCAGGCGCACGAAAGCGTCAGCGACCGTGTCATGGACTCGATGGATCTGGAGCGCGAGCGCGGCATCACGATCATGGCCAAGAACACCGCGGTCCGCTATCGCGGTAACAAGATCAACATCGTCGATACTCCGGGACACGCCGACTTCGGCGGCGAGGTGGAGCGAATCCTCGGGATGTGCGATGGGGCCATCCTGCTTGTCGATGCGGCTGAAGGCCCGCTGCCGCAGACCCGCTTCGTGCTTCAGAAGGCCCTCGCACAGGGGCATCAAATCATCCTCTGCGTCAACAAGGTCGACCGCCCCGAGTGCGAAGGCGGAGGCAGAATTCAGGAAGTCGTGAACCAGACCTTCGACCTCTTCGTCGAGCTGGGCGCCAACGAGCAGCAGCTCGATTTTCCAATCCTTTACGCAGCGGCCCGCCACGGCTGGTGCACCACCGACTTCGACGCCATTCCGCAGATGGTGGCCGGCGAAAAGAAGGGCACGCTCGAGCCCCTGTTCGACGCCATGCTGAAGCATATTCCCTCCCCAAAGACTTCCGAGGGGCAGGGTTTCCAAATGCTCGTATCGAACCTGGCCTACTCGGATTACGTCGGACGCCTGGCCATCGGCCGCGTGATGAGCGGATCGCTCAAGAAGAACCAGCGGATCATCCGCCGCGGCGTCAACGAGGCGGGAGCCGGCATCAATCAGTCCTTCAACGTCCAGGCTCTTCTGGCCTACGAAGGCCTGAAGCAGGTCGAAATCACCGAATCGGTGCCGGGTGACATCATTGTGGTCGCCGGATCCGAAAGCGTCGAAATCGGCGATACCATCGTCGGTGACGATTCGATCCAGCCGCTGCCGCGAATCATCGTCGAAAAGCCGACCCTGGCCATGGTGTTCTCCGTCAACACCTCGCCCTTGTCCGGCCAGGAAGGCGAAGCTATCCAGTCGCGCAAGCTCCGTGACCGCCTCCTGCGCGAAGTCCGCAACAACGTTGCCCTGCGTTTCCAGGACGGCGTGACGCCGGACCAGTTCCGAGTCCTCGGCCGCGGCGAACTTCAGTTCGCCATCCTCGTTGAGCAGATCCGCCGTGAAGGCTTCGAGCTCATGGTGGGCAAGCCGCAGGTCCTTTACCAGACTGCGGAAGACGGCACTCGCCTCGAGCCGATGGAGCGCGCCGTCCTCGACCTGCCAGAGCAATTCGCCAGCGAAGTCACGCAGCTGTTCCAGCAGCGCAAGGGCATCCTGACCAAGTATGAACCTCAGGGCGTGGGACGCGTTCGCCTCGAAATCGACATCCCGACCCGCGGCCTTCTCGGCATGCGCTCGAAGTACCTGACCGCCACGCGCGGCGCAGGCCTGATGAGCACGCTTCTCATGGGATACGAACCCCACAAGGGTGAGATCGCGCACCGACTGGTCGGCTCGCTGATTTCGGATCGTTCCGGAGACACGGTCGAATACGGCCTGATGGGTCTCGAAGACCGCGGCATCCTGTTCCTCGGCCCCGGCGTGCCGGTCTACGAAGGCATGATCATCGGCGAGCACAGCAAGGACAATGACCTCAACGTCAATCCTTGCCGTGAAAAGAAGCTGACCAACATTCGCTCCGCCGGAGCCGAATTCCTGGTCACTCTGGCCGGTATCCGCAAGATGTCGCTCGAGCAGTGCCTGGAGTGGATCGACGAAGACGAGTGGATCGAAGTCACTCCGAAGTCCATCCGCCTGCGCAAGAAGATCCTTCCGCAGAACCAGCGCAGCGTGAAGCGCTCCGAACGCATTACCTGAGTGTGGCGCACCTTCGGGTGCGCGCGTCAGCACGCAGTGATCGCTGGAGTTTCACCGTTCGGGTACGGACAGTCCTCACTGCGCTTCGCTTCGTTGCGGAACTACCGAACGGATGAAATTCCACCGCTCCTGCGTGCGGAGAAGCTCGAGCCAGGAGCACTGCGATACAATGAACGTGAGAACCATTCGACACGCTAACCCTGCCGACATGGAACGCGTCTTCATGATGGGCTTTGACGCCTGGGGCGAAAGCTCGAGTCGAGAGGACTACCTCGCCAGCTGTCGCAAGTCCCCGAAGTACGCTCAGGGTAAATGGTTCGTTCTTGAGCAGGAGCACGAGCTACTGAGCTCTCTGATCGTCTATTCGCTCGATTCAGAGAATTCGGTATTCGGAATCGGCTCGATCGCCACGCCCGAGCAGCACCGGCGAAAGGGATACGCCAGCAACCTCCTCCAGTCGACCATGGAGCACTTCCAAGCGCACTCGCCTGGAGCCACGTTCCTGCTCTACTCCGATATCTCAGCTGGGTTTTACGAACGCCTAGGCTTCGCCAAGCTGCCGCAACAGCACCAACTTTACGACCACTCGGTTTGCATGGTTAGCCCCGCCAGCGCGATCGCTCGCCTCGAGTCGATGGAAATGAGCACTCCAAAGTATTTCTAATATCAACCACCGCAACCGGCGCGCACCCCATCCCGCCGAAAAGTTTGCGCCCCCGCAGCACCTGATGAGAGACTTCCTGAAACCCAAGATCGATCTCTTTCAGGCCGGGAAGCTCGTCGGCTCCCCTCGAATGATCGTGAAGGAAGGCGAATCTGCGAGCAACACTCAGGGTGAACGCACGATCCTGGCGATGCCTCAAATTCTGGCGCAAGATGGTCAACCTGCCAAAATCACCCAAAGCAGCACGAAGCCGGGCGAGGAAGAGTTCGCGCTCTCCGTGAACGCGAAGAGGACCACCCCTTAACTTCGGCTCTACCCACCGCGAGAGGCGCGCATAGTTGACGCACCCGTGGTGGGTCGCAGGGCGATTCGGATCTCTCCCGTTCGGTAGTTCCGCAACGAAGCGAAGCGGAGTGAGGACTGTCCGTATCCGAACGGGAAGATCAGATCGGCATGCGACCTGTCGCGCGTACCGAGACCGGGCGCGCCAATCCTATTGAACGAGCAGCACCGCCCCAACCACGGCAATACAAACGCCCATGGCCTTGACCCACGACACAGGCTCCTGCTTTCCAGCCCAGGCGGCGGGAACCGAGATGACGGGTGCGAGTGAGGAGAGTGCCGAAGCCACCGCCAAAGGCGCATGCGACAGCCCGTACATGAAGAAGAACGAACCTCCGTACGCCTCAAGGACAAACACCCAACCCAAGGGTTTGAAGCGCTTCCAAGAGATCCCGCCACGCCACTTTCCGAGGATGAAATAGCCGATCAACGGGCAAAGACCGAGCGCGATA
>JBIIXZ010000188.1:0-5203 GCA_044347055.1 Bdellovibrionia bacterium
CCTCCTTCAGGTATTGCCCCTGCGAGCGAACTCCACGTCTTCTCCGGAAAATCAGATCGCGAGGCGACCCACTGAATTCCGCCCGAGAGCTTCTTCAGGTTCTTCTCCAAAGCAGAGAGTGCCGTGGCGGGAACTGCGCCTCGAAGTCCGGGTTTTGCGCTCTTTCCGACTCCGACGAGCAGGATGTGCAGCGTGCGACCATGGAAGGACCACGGAAAATAGCTGCACTCACCGGTTTCGCCGCTGAAAATACCTGCTCGAATGGAGCTGCTGATGGCTCCTCGGGTTCGCCAGTCGAGCATCCCGGCCCAGCCGAGCGGCGGGCGTTCTGATGAAGAGAGGGTCACGATGCAGCCCGATGCCTGTCCTTCCGTCAGAAGGCGGTCCAAGGGAAGGTCGGATTCGGTCCAGTTCGTTTCCTTCGGGCTTTTCATCGCTGCGGAAGAGGGCATCCTTGTCCCTGTCTTCCATCATCGCCTGCCCGAAAGAATCCGGTCAAGAACTCAAGCCAGCCTGTGGCCGACCTTCAGGTTTCGGGACGCTTCTCGCGGGCGACCTGGTCGAGAATGCCGTTGATGAAGGCGGGCGAATCGGCAGCACTGAACTGCTTGGCGAGCTCGATGGCCTCGTTGATGGTCACCGACGGAGGAATGTCGGTGAATGAAAGCATCTCGTGGACGGCAAGCCTCAGTAGATTGCGGTCAATCGCGGCCATGCGGCCCAGTTTCCACTGGGTCTGGGCTGCTTCAATGATGCCGTCGATTTTTTGGCGTTCACGAAGCGCTCCGGCGGCGAGCTCGGCAGCAAACTCACGCTGGCCTTCGGGAACCAGGAAGTGGGCGAAGTGGGTGGCCAGCTCCGCCGCGAGCCGACGCGAATCGGCGAGGAGGGCCTCCAGGTCCGCGAGGGGCATTCCATCCATGCGATACAGGATCTGAAGCGCGGCCTCGCGAGCCTGGCGACGCGATCCGGAGGACTTCTTCTGCGGGGTGCTGTTCTGCTCGGACATGATCAACTCCTGGAAGGTTCAGTGCCGGGGTTTGCGGCAAACGGAAAAACAAGCAGCGAAGGATCGTCTTCCGACATCGGAGGCTCCTGCAGGCTGAGCTCGGCCACGAACTCCTCGACATCGCGGAAATCTCGGTAAACGGACGCAAAGCGCACGTAGGCCACCTTGTCGAGCTTGTGCAGCTCCTGCATCACCATTTGTCCGATCGTTCTCGAGGGAATTTCCTTCAGGCCGTAGGCTTGAATTCGTTTTTCGATCCGAACGACGGAGTCCTCCACCTGGAGCATCGCCACGGGGCGTTTCTGGCAGGACTTCTGGATGCCTTCGAGCACCTTGCCGCGGTTGAAGGGTTCGCGCCTGCCGTCCTTCTTGATCACGACCGGCATGACTTCTTCGACGCGTTCATAGGTCGTGAAGCGTCCCTCGCAGTTGGGGCATTCGCGTCGGCGGCGAGTGATGTCGCCGCTCTGGTTGAGCCGCGAGTCGATGACCTTGGTTTCGACCGCGGAGCAGTAAGGACAGCGCATCAGCAGCAGCCTCCGCGCGGATCGCAGCCGCCGCCCTGCGAGTGGTCATGGTCTTCGCCGCAATTCTCGTCATCGCAGCAGTCGCCGCTTTCGTCGAAGTAGACCGGAAAGCTGTCGCAAAGCTCGCGAACTTCGCCATGAACCTTCGACATGACGGCCTGATTGCCCCGCGATTCGAGAACCTCGGCAATCCATGAGGCCACCTGCTTCATTTCCGTTTCGGTCATGCCGCGGGTGGTGAGTGCGGGCGTCCCGAGCCGGATGCCGCTCGTGACGAACGGACTGCGCTTTTCGTGCGGAACGGTGTTCTTGTTCACGGTCAGTCCGGACTGGTCAAGCCAGCCCTCGGCGTCCTTGCCGGTGATCTCGCCCGCGCCCACTTTCGAGCGCGAGAGGTCGACCAGCATCAGGTGATTGTCGGTGCCGCCCGTGACGATATGAAAGCCCTTTTCGATCAGAGAGGCAGAGAGCGCCTGAGCGTTCAGGATGACCTGCTTCTGGTACTCCTTGAAGGACGGCTGCAGTGCCTCGCCGAAAGCCACGGCCTTCGCCGCGATGACGTGCATGAGCGGGCCGCCCTGGATTCCGGGAAAGATCCACGAATTGACGGCCTTCAGTCGTTCAGCCGAGCACAGGATGATGCCGCCGCGCGGGCCGCGAAGCGTCTTGTGAGTGGTCGACGTGACGTAGGTCGAATGCGGAATCGGTGAGGGATGCAATCCTGCGGCAACGAGCCCCGAGATATGAGCCATGTCGACGACGAGATCGGCGCCGACTTCGCGAGCGATCTTGCCCATGGTTTCAAAATCGATGATGCGCGAGTAGGCGCTGGCTCCCGCGACGAGGACCTTCGGCTTCTCCCGAAGCGCAATGTCGCGGACCCTGTCGTAATCGAGACGCTCGGTCTGCTCATTCAGGCCGTAATGCACGGCTTGGAAGAGCCTGCCGCTGAAATTCACGGATGAACCGTGGGTGAGATGGCCGCCTTCAGCGAGGCTCATCCCCATGATCTTTTCTCCGGGCTGCAGGAGCGCGAGATAGACGGCCATATTGGCCTGCGAGCCCGAGTGCGGCTGAACGTTCGCGGCTTCCGCGCCGTAGAGCTTGCAGAGGCGATCGATGGCAAGCTTTTCGGCTGCGTCCGCAAAGGTGCAGCCGCCGTAGTACCGCTTGCCCGGGTAGCCTTCCGCGTACTTGTTCGTGAGCACCGAGCCCTGCGCTTCCATGACAGCGCGGCTCGCGTAGTTTTCGGAGGCAATCAGCTCGAGGCCGTGCTCTTCGCGCAGGTACTCGTCATCGAGAATCTGGGCCATCTCCATGTCGGAGTCGACCAGCATCATGTCAAACGTCGGGGAGTGCGTGCGCTTCATGAGGATTTCTCCGTGGAGGATTCCAGCTCAGAAATTTTCTTCACCCGAAGGCAGTGACGGGCTTCTCCGCTGAAGGGCGTCTCGAGCCAGATCTTGGCGATTTCGGCCCCATATTCGGGCGCCAGGAACCGCGACCCCAGGCAGAGCACGTTGGCATCATTGTGCTCGCGAGAAAGACGTGCCGAGACCGGGTTTTCGACCAGGGCTGCGCGAATTCCGCCAATCTTGTTCGCGGCGATGCTCATGCCGATTCCGCTGCCGCAGATCAGGATGCCGAGCGCCCCCTCGCCGTTGCCATTCCTGCGCGAGACTTCGGCGCCCAGCTTGTTCGCAAAATCCGGGTAATCAACGCTGCTCGAAGAGTCGATCGGCCCCATGTCCTGCCAGTCATAATCGGGAAGCAGGCGTTGGATCTCGGCCTTGAGCGCGAAACCCGCGTGATCCGAGGCAATCCAGATCTTTCGTTTGCCCTTTCCCGCTGCCATGAGCTCAGACCTTCCCGATGATCAGCGAGGCGTTCGTTCCACCGAAACCGAAGCTGTTGGAGAGGGCGTACTGCACACTCTTCCGGGCGGCACGGTTTGCCGTGAAATCAATTCCGGTTTCAGCACAGCCCGGATCCAGGTTCTCCAGGTTGATCGTCGGAGGAATGATGCCTTCCTTCACTGCCAGCAGCGAGAAGATGGCTTCGATCGCTCCGGCCGCACCGAGGAGGTGGCCGGTCATCGACTTGGTCGAGCTGATGTGCAGGTGCTTCGGCGCATTCGGAAAAACCCGGGCAATCGCGCGCGCTTCCTCGACGTCTCCAGCCGGAGTGGATGTGCCGTGGGCGTTGACATAGCCCACCTCATCCGGATTGATGCCGGCATCGCGCAGGGCCATCGCCATCGCACGACCGCCGCCTTCGCCTTCCGGAGCAGGCGAGGTCATGTGGTAGGCGTCGGCCGAAAGGCCGTAGCCCTTGATCTCGCCGTAAATCTTCGCGCCGCGCTTTTTTGCGTGTTCGTATTCTTCGAGGATGAGCACCGCGCCCCCTTCGCCCATGACGAAGCCGTCACGGCCCGTGTCGAACGGACGCGAAGCCTTCGCGGGCTCGTCGTTGCGGGTCGAAAGCGCCCGCATGACGGCAAAGCCGCCGATGCCGAGCTTGCTGATGACCGCTTCGGCGCCGCCTGTGACCATGATGTCGGCATCGCCGCGCACGATCATGCGGAAGGATTCGCCGATGCTGTGGGCGCTCGAGGAGCAGGCCGTGACGTTGCACATGTTCGGACCCTTGAGGTCGAGGAGCATGCTGAGATGTCCTGCGGCCATGTTCGGAATGACCTGCGGAATAAAGAACGGAGTAATGCGCTTGTAGCCCTTGGTGATCAGGGTGTCGTAGACGTCTGCGATTTCAGGAAGGCCGCCCATGCCGACGCCGATATTGCAGCCCATGCGCTCCGGATTGATCGTCGAGCGGTGCGCATCCAGACCAGAATCCGCGTAGGCATCCATTCCTGCTGCGAGAGCGAGGTGGATGAAGCGACCCATCTTGCGCATTTCCTTGGCGTTCGCCGCCTGGGTCAGTGGAGCGGCATCAGGCTGGTTTGGTCGTGGTTGGAAGGGGCCCACAGTCTTGGTCACGTCGAAGTTCTTCACTTCGCCGGCGATGGTCACGGGACAGTCCGTGAGATCGAAAAGCGAGATCCGGTCGATGCCGGACTTTCCTTCGATGGCGTTGTTCCAGATTTCACCGATGGTTTGCCCGAGAGGACAAACTGCTCCGAGGCCGGTGACAACGACTCTGCGGCTGGAAGTGGATGCGCTCATTTCAAACTCCCTCCTTGACCCCTGAAACGACTCGGGACGCACGGAAGCGCCGAAGGCCCCCGGTGCGTCCCGATGTAAAAAACGTCGCGCGAAGAAGACTCAGTGAGTGGTCTTCGAAGCGATGTACTTCACGACATCGCCGACAGTCTTCATCTTCTCTGCATCTTCATCCGGAATATCGAGGTCGAACTCTTCTTCCATCTGCATGACGAGCTCGACGATGTCGAGGCTGTCGGCGCCGAGATCTTCGATGAACGAAGCCGTAGGGGTGACCTTTTCGGCTTCAACTGCCAGCTGGTCGCAGATCAGGTTCTTGACTCTTTCTTCCAAAGAAGCAGACATGCTTTTTTCTCCAAATTGAAATCAGATATACAAACCGCCGTTCACTCCAATCACCTGACCGGTGATGTAGCGACTTGCCGATGAAGCAAGGAACGCAACGACGTTCGCCACGTCCTCTGGTTCAGCGACAAATCCCAGCGGAA
>JBIIXZ010000001.1:0-47223 GCA_044347055.1 Bdellovibrionia bacterium
GAGTCGCTGGCAAGATCCGTGACCGCCGGTGGCCGCTGATCCACGCAAGCCGGGCTGGATGCGGAGTCATAGACGTAGCCGGTGCCGTAGCTCGGACTGCTGGCGCACATGGTGTTGCCGTCAGCATAACAAACCCATGGCGTGACGGTGCTGTCCTCGACGCCCGAGCACGAAAAACTCTGGGTTCCGTAGTTCCACGAGTACGTTCCGCCGGACTCGACTCGGCTGTTGCTGCTGAGCCACTCACTGTGAGGAACGCACGACGAGCCAGTATAATCATAACCTTCCTGGCATTGTGGCGAGATCGTCACGCTGGTGCTGCTGCTGCAAACCGTCTCGCCGGCCATCATGTTCGGCGAGTAGGTCACGCAGGAGGTCACCCGGTAGCAGTACGATGAACCCACGCTAGGTGCGCCGCAGCCGTGAGTGACAGTTCCGTCGTCGGTGAACGACGAGCCGCTTGGGGAGAGTGCCGTGCCGTTGCCGTAGTTGGTTCCGATGCTGATGCCGGAACAGCCAGAGGCGCCGGATTCACTGGTGGCCACCTTGTTCCAGGAGCTGTCGCAGGAACCTGACATCGCGGTCGTGCGTTCCAGATACTGGACGAACCCTGTCGATGCGGACCAGCCGCTTGGAGTCCAGTTCAGAGACACACTCGAGGGACCAGAGCTAGCCGCGGTCAGACTGGTGGCAGGTGGGGGCGCCGGCCAGTAACAGCCTTGTTCCTGGGTGTAGCTCTGTCCACTGTGACAGATGGATACGCAGCCGTAGGTGGGATGTTCACCCCATTGGTTACCGTTGTGCCCATATTGCGTTCCTGTCTGTCCGTAGGCATAGCCCGGATCGCAGCACGCTCCGTTTCCGAAGCTGTCTGCAGACCACGTCTGTTGACCGGAGCATAGAGATACACAGGACTCGCTCTCGGTATTCCACGTCAAGCCTGGGCCACAGCAGGTGCCTGAGGCCGCGCAGTAGCTCGAATAGTCGACGTGGCAGACTCCATTATAGCTGTAAGCGAAGCCTTGAGTGGCGCAAGTATAAGCGGTGGAGTCGTTGTAGCAGCCGCCCTGATAACCATAGGGATATCCCTGAGACTGGCAGTAGGCGGTCGAGTCGAAGTAGCAAGTCCCACTATGATACCAGCCTCCGCTGGAACCACAATTTCCTGAGGTACACCCGCTCTGGTCCGATGCAGAGCAAAAGGTGCAGGAGCCATTACTCGTGTTCGCCGAGGCGTTATAGTTCGTCGCAGCGGGATCCATGCATCCCGTGACGATCTCAACGCAGCTGGATCCGTTCCAGAATCCGGCACCGACCGATGAGCAATTCAAGGAATCGCAGGCGCCGAGATTGGCGCTCGAGCAGACAGGGTAGATGCAGGAGCCGCTGCTGACCGTGGCAGACGGGTCGTAGTTCGAGGCGCCAGGATCCATGCAGCCGGAGACAGGAGGAACGCAAGTGGATCCGTTCCAGGTGTTTCCGGCCGAGGGGTCGCAGGTGATGCAGCTCGATCCATTCCATCGATAGTGTGGATTTCCTTCATTGGTATAGGAGCAGTAGGAGTCGCTTCCCGAGGAAGAGCAGGACGATCCAGTCCAGAACCCGCCAGCGCTGGCGCAGTTGCCAGAAACGTAGCAAAGATCCAAATGGGCGCTCGAACACGAGTAGGAGCACTGTCCATTACTTCGGGTTGCACCCGGATTGTAATTATCCGCAGTCGAGTCAGTGCAGCCATCCACGTGATATTCGCAGCTGTCGCCATCCCAATAATTACCCGCGCCAGACTGACAGAGCGTGCAGCCGCTTCCGTTCCAGTAGTAGCTCGGGTTAGCGGCATTCGAGTAGGCACAGTACGAGTCGGTTCCAGTCGCCGTGCACGAGGTGCCATCGAAGTACCACCCCTTGGCGCTGCAAAGACTCTGGGTATCGTAATAGCAAAGGCCGTTGTAATACGTTCCGGATCCGCAGATCGACTCGCAGGCGAGTGTCGAGCTGCTCCACGCGAATCCATCGCCGCAGACGGAAACGCAGGATTCGCCATTCCAGGTCGTTCCCGCGGTGCAGATCGATTCGCAGGAGTCGCCGTCCCAGCTGGTGCCTCCCGGACAGGTGCAGCTGTAGGCTGTGGAATCCCAACTGGATCCACCGCCGCAGGCCGCGAGGCAGGCGCCATCCGTCGGGCGCCAGTTGCCCCCGTTGCTGTTGCAGCTCGAGCTGTCGGTGCAGCCCGAGATATCCCCTCCCCACGAACAGGAAGTGATGACGAAACGATGATAGCCGGTTTCTGCGCCGATTTTGAAGAAGTAGTGGCTCTCGCCTCCGGCCGGTCCGCCGCTATAAAACACATTGGTGCTGGCGTGGACGTAGATGGAGAGCGAGCCAGAAGAAGTCGGCTCGGAGAAAAAGAGTGCAAACTCCGGGTTGGAGGTGGCGCCATTGTACTGAGTTTCGAAGGCCCTGCTAGAAGTGGTGCCCACCGTCCATGAGCGAGCAGTATCACCCGCTGCCGACCCGTTCGGCGCGTAGAGAAGAACCGTGCTGCTCTGGGTGGCGTCGATCACGACACGAGCAGTCGCACCGCCGCTGCTGGTGATGGTGTAGATTCCTGTTGATCCGCTCGTCGGGGCCATCCAGAGGGCGTCGACTCCTGGTCCGAGCAGTCCTAAAGCAGCATTCGGCGTGACGCTTCCTGCGTTGACCGAAATGCCGGTGGTGCCGGAGACGTTTGCCATCCGGAAGGGGGTGGCTCCACCGGTGCGAATGACCGGGTGATCGAGCGAAATCGTTTCTGCGGCGGCCGAGACCGCAAACGTGAGCGCCTGCGCAGCGGTCACCTGGGCGCCCGGGGCTCCGCAGGTCTCCGAGGCCGTGATGGTCACCGTGCCGTCCGGAGCGTCGGAAGCAATGATCGCGCTCCACGCCTTTCTCGTCACCGCCATGGAGGAGGTCGGAATGGCGATTTCCTCGAAGGTGAGGCCCTCAGCGGCTGGAATGTTCAGCGTGCCCGGGGCGCATGTTTCCTGAGCAACCAGTTGGATCGCCGACCCGGGGTTGACCACGTCCGAGACGAGGTGTGCGACCGGTGTCGGCAGGCTGCCGTCTATTGTCATCGATAATGACTGAGACGTGGAATGGACGCCGTCCGAAACCGTGACGAGGAACTCGGCAGTTCCGGAGGTGATCGGCGCAGTCATTTCAGGAAAGCTCAGCAAATAGGTCGAAATTCCGCCGTAGACTCCGGAATTCATCGTCGGAAGGACCAGTGCGCTTTGAACCTCTGCGCTGCTGGCACTGAGCAACGTGGTGGTGATGTTGAGCGTTGCAGGATTGAATGAGTCGTAAGCGCTGTTGTCTCCATTCGTCACGTTTGTCAGGGTTACCGTGGCGGGACTCCAGTAGGTGCGCGTCACTGGACTGATCGGATCGAGGGTGGGGGTGTCATTGACGGAGGTGATCGCAAGATTGACCCACGCTCCCGCGAGGCTATAGGCATTCAGGCTCGGTGAGAGTTCTGCTCCATCATAAGCGCGGACACTGAAGACGCCCAAGGTGCCAGAGGTGACGGGCGTGAATACGAGCCATTCTCCAGGAAAGAAGCGAGTGGTTCCGAACGAAACAGGAACAGCGCCAGGATTTTTGACGAATGAAGGGGCGATGCCGCCCTCACTGTTCAGAAGGAAGTGGCTAATCGTGCCGCCATCACTATCGGTCAGCGTGGCCTTGCTCGCAATCTGCTCGAACGTGAGCGTGTAGGCTTCGCGTTCGGTTGCGGCAGGCGAGGTAATCGCGCTGATCGATAGGCCCGTGGGCGGGTCATTCACGGGACTGACGACCACGGTGACTGTTGCAGGAGAGGACCACTGTCCACCGCTGGCCACGCGATAGGTGAATGAATCGGCGCCGCTGAAATCGGTCGTGGGATGATAGGTGAAGCTGCAGTTGCTCAAGATCGAGAGCGAGCCATGCGAGGGTGAGGAGAAAAGGCTGCAAGTAACAGAAGTTCCATCGGCATCGCTTGCGGGCAAGTGGGGGCGGGTCGATCCGTCGCTCGAGTACGTCGTGTCCTCTGCGGTCGTGATGGTGATATTCGAAGCCAGGGGCAGATCGTTGACTGACAGGATGGTAATCGAAACCGTTCCCGACTCGGAATAGAGCGCCCCATCAAAGGCGCGATAGGTGAACGAGTCGCTGCCGCTGTATTCGGAATCCGGCGTGTAGGTGAATGACCCGTTCGCGCCGATCGTCACCGAACCATGCGCCGACGGGGTGATGACCGAGAAGGTCAGGGAGTCACCATCGATGTCGGTTGCGGCAAGATGGGGGCGGGTGGATCCGTTGCTGGCGTATGCGGTGTCCTCGCTCGTCGTGATGGAGGAATGGGCGACTTCGGGGGCGACGTTCACTGAAGAGACCGTGATCGTGATCGTGGCGGAGGGCGAGTGGGCCGTGCCGTCGAATGCGCGGTACGTGAGAGTGACTGTCCCGTTAAAATTTGCTTCCGGCGTGAACGTCAGCGAAGGTGCCGAGCCACTCAGTGATCCGATGGCAGGCGCGGTCAGGACCTCATAGGTCAGCGCATCGCCATCGACATCCGATGCACTGAGCTGAATCGAGACCGGGGTTTCCTCCGGGGTCGAGAGGGCAAAACCAGCGACCACCGGCGGATCGTTTTCCGGAACAACGGTTACCTGAAGCATTCCTTGAATCACGGCTCCGGTCGCCGATATCAACCGGTACTGGATGAGCTGCTGTTCAAGCGTCGACGCATTCTGATCCGCAGGAGGAGTGTAGATCAAAAGGCCCTGTGAAGTGATGGCCACCGACCCTTCAATGGCGGGAGTGTCGACTTCGTAGCCCGTGACCGTGAACCCGCTGAGGGCCAGTGAGCTCAGATCGTAGGTCAGTGCTTGGTCCTCGGAGGTGGAGGGCGAGGCGATGGGCCGAACCTGGAATTCAAAGCTCTGGCTCGTGCTCTTGTAAATGGTTCCGTAGGTGATGGTCACTGTGGATGATCCCATCACTCCCGTTTCCGGAGTGAGCTCGATGGTTCCTCCGGTCAGCGAGTACGAGATCGAAATGTTCTCTGCCTTGAGGAGTTCGGGATTGGAACTGGTGACCTGGAAGCTCAGCTCCTGGTCGATGTCTCCCTGGAGCGCAAAGCTGAGTTCCTTCGACTCAGTGCCAGTCCAGACGTTCTGGGCGGCGATCGGGCTCATGACCGGAAGATCGCGACTTTTTTGATAGAGGATTTCTTCGAGTCCAGCGGCGGGCTTGGGCTTCATGCAGCCCGTAGCTGCCATGAGGACGAGCGCGCACCCGAGTGCCGGCAGAAGCCGTAACCCGCGCGGTGCAGACGTACCGGTGACGCGTGTCCAGATGCTAAAAATAATGAGCCCTTCCTCTTCTCTAATGATCGGACAGAGGAGGGCTGGATTAAATTTGTGTCACTTCGGACACGCCCTGAGATCAGACAAAAAGGGCCAAATGAAGGGCACGTGGGGCCGGAGAGCCATTTTTCTGACGTGGCGAGCTGCCAAAAGGTACCGGATACCTTTTTTTACTTCGGAGCCTTGAAATACACCTCTTGGTGGATCGAGTCCTTGGTGACGCCGAGTCCGGTGAGGATCTGCTTCACCTCATCGATCATGGCGCCGCCGCCGCAGAGGTAGAAGTCGGTCTCGAGCCAGGGATAGTCCGAGCCGAGCGAGCGGAGGTAGTCGGTGACGCGTCCGCGGAAGCCCTTCCAGTCCCCCTTGGGGCGCGACACGCACGGTACCCAGCGCAGGTTCGACTGGGCCTGCATCTCGGTGTCGTACAGAACCTCGGCTTCTTCGCTGACGCCAAGAAGGCAGGTCGTGCTCAGGGGCGGATTTTTTTTGAAATGATCGGAAAGAATCATCGAACGAAATGGCGCGATGCCGGTGCCTGTGGCGATGAAGCAGACATGGCGTCCGGCCTTCGCCTCGTAGACGAAGTCGCCGTAAGGAGCCATGCCGCGGAAATGATTTCCTGGGCGAAGCTTGTAGAGAAAGTTCGTGCCCGGGCCGCCCTCGACGAGCTTCACGCAGAGCTCGACCGGCTGGCCTTCCGGCGAAGACGCGATGGAGTAGGCCCGACGAAGATCGCGGCCATGGGGGCCCGCTCCGGGGACGATGATGCTGATGAACTGTCCTGCCTCGAAAGCAAGAGCGGGCGAGGGAGTAAACTTGACCTCGAATACGGTCGGCGTCAGTTCACGAAAACTGGTCACTTCACAGATCACTTCTTGGGCTGGCATGACCCCAGCCGTACCGCAAAAGAGGCCTCAGCGCATCGTGAAATTCCTGGCCGCGCTGAACTCGCTCTTGGCCGTGGGCGAGATCGAACGCACGCGCCAGTAGTAGGTTCCCGGCTCACGCGGCAGGTAAGAAAAAAAGTTATCCGTCACGGATCGAGAGATTTCCATGTCGGCAAATGTCGGGTTTCTCGAGATCTGGACCATGTATTCCGACGTAAAGTTCGTATGGCTCCAGGTCAGGAGGATCGGCGTGCGCGGGGTCGTCACCGAGATTGCCGCACGATCCGCCGGACGGGCCAGGGCTGGCGGCAGGAAGCTGAGACGAAACTTACCCATCGACGAGAGTGCCCGGAACCCGCTCTTCAGCCTTGCAGAAACCCGGAAGTAGAATGGCTCGGTAGTGAGCTCTCCTTTTTTCAGGAGCAGTCGTGGCTCGTTCGTCTCGCCCGAGAAGACGACCGCCTTGCCCCTCTCATCACGAAACACGCTCACCTCGTAGGACCGGGCATCCGGTACGGGGTTCCACGCCAGCAGAAAGCCCGGAAAGCTGGTGACGAGGTCTGCCGCAATCCTGTTGGTCAATCCTCGAGATCCAGGAGCCGTGGCATCCAGCAACGTGATGGCTTCAAAATCACTCGTGAGCTCGAACGAATGCGTGCCAAGCGGGGCGTTTGCATCCAAATCCTCAATCGACCATTCGAACGAACCCGGCTTTTCCAGGAATACCGGAACGGCAACCTTTCCGGCCCGCGCAGCCACGGTTTCGTCCAGCAGTGCTCCGCCGAGCCAGGCGCCCGCCGTCTTGAGCTGAAGGCGGTACTTGCCATCGGGGCGGGACGTCTCGAACTCCAGGGCAATGCGGACTCGCCCGGTCGATGCATTTGCGGGAGGGGCCACTCGCGCCCCAGGGGCGGGAATGAGCGAGCTCAGTGTTGCGGGCAGGATCTTCGGCTTTGGGGGAGGAGGCGGCGGAGGAGGCGCCAGCTCCACGACCCTCGCGGCCGCCGGAACTTCGATTGCGGGCGGAAGCTTGGCTTCAATCACTTTTACGGGGACCGCATCGACCACCAACTCGACCTTCTTCGGAACGACCGGCTCCTCTCGAACGACCTGCTTCAGCGACTCGGCGCCCAGGGTGGCCGTCTTGCCGGTCGTCGTTCGCACGAGGATCTTCCGTTCGGTGGCCTGACCGGTGACCGCACCGGTAACCAGCTCGACGTTGGCCTGGCGAGTGATGCCGCCGATCGAGAACTCCGTGTCGAAGGCAAGCTTCACCATGGTGTCGGAGGCCAGCTCGATCGTTCCCCCATCATCCAGTTTCACCGCGGCGCTGACGCCGGGGTCGGTGACGACCGTATCCTGGTTGTGGAGGACTTCTCCCGGAGCGATCGGAAGGAATTCGGATTCGGTGGCGCCCTGACGCCGAACTTTGCCGGTCGCGGACGACAGCTGGCCCACGCGAACCCCGGCCGTGGTGGTTTGTTCGAAGTGGAGGACATACTTTCTGAGCACCGGAAAATCGGTGACGTACATGGTGACAGCCACCAGAAAAACAGGAATCGCGAGAAGCAGGAGCGCCCACTCCCAGGGCTTGAACCCCTGGCGCGCGGTGATCTGCGGAGTGGCCGCGAGGGTCTCCATCAAGTGATCCTTGCGACCGCCAGCGTGACGTCATCGTCGAGGTCCTTGCCGGCATTGTGTTCCATGAACTCGGCCATGAGCTTTTCGATGACGGAATCCGGGCCGGCGCCCACCGTGGCCTCCACGATGCGACGAACGCGTTTTTTGCCGAACTGTTCGCCTTCGAGATTTTTTCCTTCGGGAAGTCCATCCGTGTAGAGAAAGAGCAGGTCGTTACTGGAGAACGGCACGGTCTTTTCACGGTAGGGCTCGATATCGCGCGATTCACCGACACGGGGGCCCTCGGCGGTGAGGCTGTTCAGCTTGAAACCGGAACCATTGCTGGTGAAGTGCCACGGTGGATTGTGGCCTGCGTTGGCGTACGTCAGGGTCATGGCGTCGAAGTCGAGCACGCACGAAAAAAAAGTCATCATGATCTGGCCGGAAGCCGCTTCGTGGACCACTCGGTTGGCGTAGGCGAGCATCGCCCCCGGTGAATAGGTGAAATCCGGGTCTTCCTGCGCCAGCTTGTGCATCACGCTGAAGCAGCTCCGCGCGGAGGCGGTGATGAGCGCACTGGGGATTCCATGTCCGGTTGCGTCCGCAATCATGAGGCAGAGGCGGTTTCCCACCTTGAAAAAGCCCCACCAGTCTCCACCGCACTGCGATGCCGACTGGTAGCGGCTGCTGATCTCGATTCGGGAATCCGAAAACTTTGCTGGAGGAATCAGGGTCTGCTGAACCGTGGACGCAACGGCCAGTTCGTTCTCGAGTTGAACCTTTTTCACGCTCTCCTCGATCAGCTCGCTGATCTTGCGGGACATCACGTTGAACGAGGCTCCGAGCGCTCCGATCTCATCGCGGCTCCGGGTGTTCAGGCTCAGGTCGAATCTGCCGGACGCCACATCCTTGGTGGCCTGATAGAGCTCCAGGATGGGAGCGGTGAGGCTTTTTGCGAAGATGAGGGCAAAAATGATGCCGGTGGTGATGCAGATGATGCCAAGAAGCACGAATTTTTCGGCCAGCGTGTAAGTCGACGCCATTGCCTTCTGCCAGTCGATCCGCGAGATCGCCACCAGGTCGAGGCCCGGCCTGGTATAGCTGGCAAGCACTCTCTGGTTCTCGAGCCGGAACTCGCCTGCACCGGAGGCTACCGGATTCTTCAGCGCCGCCTGGAAGATCGGATCATTGACGATGTTTGCAGCAGAAAACTGGACGGAGTTTTCCGAATCAAAGAGCACGTATCCGTCCGTGTTGCTGATCGTGATTCTCGAGCCTCGGAACTCTTTTGCAAAATCCCTGATCGGCGCAAAGCCGATGACCACTGGAATCGTGTCGTCCGCCGACTTGTACTTGGTGTCCGCAAGGATGATGGCCTGCGAGGGCTGTCCCGGCCGAGAGGTATTGACGAGGTAGACCTGCGATTTCATCAGCCCGGGAGTGGCAATCGGAAACCATTCATTGGCCAGGTTGAAGTCATCCGATTTCAATTTTGCCTTCTGGAGCCCTTCCTCCTGGGTAAAGGTTGCGCCCGGCTCGAAGACGAGAGTCTTCGTCGAAAGCCTTCCCGCCTTGATCAGCAGCAGGTCCGACTGGTTGTCAATGGTGGACTGGATTGCTCGACGCTCCGTCGGCGAGACCGGCCGCGCGGGGTCAAAGTTGGACAGCACGAGGCGAAGCGTGGAGAGGGCGCGACCATTCAGGTTGAGGAACTCTCGACTCGCCAGAAGCGTCTCGGTCCCCTGCGCCTGGAAGGTGTAGGCGCGCTTGTCGTCGGTGAGAACGACAATGGTGGAAACCGTGAGGAAGGCGATCACGACCAGCAACAACGTGACGACACTGAGCAGGAGCTTGGTGCCCAGTGAGAATTTGACCTTAAATTGCTGTTGCTCCATTCCTTCATTGTCCCTAAAATTTTGGTGAACACAATGACGAGGTGATTCGTGCTCAACGTGATGAAGGAACAGAAGGGCAACGTGCTTGCCGTCCGGATGGTCGGATCGATCGAAGAGTCCGTCAATTTCGAGACGCTCATCGGCACGCCCGGACCCGAACTTCACGTCAACTGCAAGGAAGTGCCCCGGATCAACTCGATCGGGGTCAAGGCATGGATCAAGTACTTCTCCGGACTGCAGCAGGCCGGCGTGAAGCTTCGACTCCTGGAGTGTTCCACCGCCATCGTCGAGCAGATCAACCTGATCTCGAACTTCACCTGCGGAGCAGCGGTGGAGTCCATCTATGTTCCATTTTCATGCGGTAGCTGCCGGGGGGAGTTCATCGCCCTGTTCAAGGTCGAAGACCTCAAGAAGATCGGCATGAACATTCCGGAGCTCAGCTGCCCCAAGTGCGCCGGCAAGGCGGCCTTCGATGACATTCCGGAAGAGTACTTCGGCTTTCTTTCGCGATAAGGCCGGATGTGACGAAGTCCCTCATTGCCATTACCCAACGCAGTGACGACCTGGCCTTTCTGGCCCAGGTGGCGCTTTCCGCCGGCCTGACGCTGCGTCAGCCCCAGGATCTCGAGTCCGCCATGGGGATGATCGAGTCCGAGGAGCTTCCGGTCATCTTCGTGGATGCCTCGACGGAGGCAAGTTACCGCGCATTCGAGGCTGCCATCCATCAGAGCTTTGGCATCTTTTCGTCCCGTGTTTCAGCAAACCAGATCCATTACCTCAGCTCGGGCGACATCTATGAGGTGCCCTACCTGATCTCGAGCCCGATCTTCGGCAGCTACCTGCATCGAAATTTCACGCAGTCGGCGACGGTGGGCGAGCATTACGGACGGATCCTGAAATCTTCGCTCGATGAAAAGGCGTTCGGAATCCAGCGCATGATCAAGGCCGGCACGCGCGTCCAGAGCATCCAGCTGAAGTCTTCGCTCCAGAAGCAGGAGGCCGTCGAGGTGGTCAGGAACTACCTGGTCGCCCTGAAGTTCCAGACAAGAATGGCCACGGTCATCTCGAATGCCGTCGATGAGCTGATCATGAATGCCATCTATGATGCTCCGGTGGATTCCGCCGGAAAGCATCTTTACAATGCCACGGCCAGGAACAATGCCCTCCAGCTCTCCGGCAAGGCTGCGGTGGAGCTGCACGTGGCGTTTGACGGAGAGAACGTGGCACTCACGGCCGTGGACCTCTACGGCAGCCTCGACAAGGGCAAGCTCTTGTCGGCCATTTCCAAGATCTACACGGAGCAGGAGTACAAGGTCAGGACCGGAACCGCGGGCGCGGGCCTGGGTCTGGCAACCGTTTTCCACTCCGGCGGCAGCTTCCACTTTTCCAGCGAAAACGGAGTTCGAACCGAAGTCAGCGTCTTCTTCCGAAAGACTGAAAACTTCCGAGAATTCAAAAATCAGTTTCGTTTCATCTCGACCCAGTTCTATTTCTAGGTTCATGAAGGTCATTCTTGCCTCCACCTCTCCCCGAAGAATCAGCCTGATGGAACAGGCTCGAATCCATGTCGAAGTGCTCTCGCCCCGATGCGAGGAGCTGACGAAGCGTGGAGAATCGCCTGCTCGCATGGTTCGCCGACTGGCTCTGGAGAAGGCCCAGTCCGTGGCGTTGCTGCCGGAGGCCGGGCAGGGAGAGCCCGCGGTGGTGATTGCCGCCGACACCACGGTGGTGGCTCCGGGCGGAAAACGAATCCTCGGAAAGCCGATGGATGTTCGCGATGCCGAGCGCATGCTCAAGCTCATTTCCGGTAAGACGCACGAGGTGCTGACCGGCTATTGCCTGCTGGGTTGGGACGAAAACGGCCGCATGACCACGTGGTCGCGCGTCGTGCGTTCCAGGGTGACGATGCGAAAGGTGTCGACGGAGATGATCCGTGACTACGTTGCCAGCGGAGAGCCCATGGACAAGGCGGGCTCGTACGCTGCTCAGGGATTCGGGATGAACTGGATCCAGGCCATTCGCGGCAGCTACACAAACGTGGTCGGCCTTCCGATGTGCGAGCTCCTGATGGACCTCGAAGAAAAATTTGGAGTCCGGCCACGGAGCCGGTTGGAAGCGTGAGCCACGTCGCAGAAAAGCTTCAGCAGGTGCGTTCTCTCCTGTCAGGACATCCGAATGCAGCGCTGATCGCGGTGAGCAAGGGACAGCCCTTCGAGAAGATCCTCGAAGCCTACCATGCCGGCCAGCGCGACTTCGGCGAGAACTACGTGCAGGAGCTGCTCGAAAAGGACGCGCAGGTTCGCGCCGCCGGAATCACGGATCTTCGATGGCATTTCATCGGCCACCTCCAGACCAACAAGGTGAAGGCGCTCCTTCCGGTCGTCTCGGCGATCCACACGGTCGGGTCGCAACGACTGGCGCAGGAGCTCTCGAAGCGCTGGGCGTCTTCAGGCCGCTCCGGTCGGCTTCCGGTGTTTCTCGAGGTCAACATCGATCGCGAGGAGTCCAAGGGGGGCCTCGATCCGGACACGGTCCTCGCCGAATATGCCGCCATGCGCGAGCTTCCAGGGCTCGAGTGGCGGGGTCTGATGTGCATTCCCGCTCCCGAGGGCGGTCGGTCGGGCGAGTCCTTTCGCAGGCTGGTCAAACTGGAGATGCAGCTCCGGCCCGGCACCGCAGGCGAACTCTCCATGGGAATGAGCGATGATTACGAGATTGCACTCCGTGAAGGCGCTGGTGCGTCGAAGGTCTGGATCCGTATCGGCACCGGAATTTTCGGGGCGAGGCAGCCGCGCGCGTAGGGTTTCCAGATCCGGGGTTGGCCCGCGACTTCCGCTGTGCTAGCAAGGATTCAAGTGTGCCCGTAGCTCAGTTGGATAGAGCGTCAGCCTCCGGAGCTGAAGGTCGTACGTTCGAATCGTATCGGGCACGCCATCTTTTCCTCTCACCAACTCCGTGAACGAATCGTGCCGGTGTCCTCGTCGAGCGAGCCGCCCCTCCAGCCGTCGCCCCGAGAGGCGGGCTGGCGAGTCTCTGGCTCAGCCGGCTTTTTTTCCGCAACGGCGTCATGGCCTTCCGGATAGAGCTGCGAAGGCCCGGGCTCGGTCTGGTAGGCGACCAGGGGTGAGCCCGCGGGAGAGTTCGAGATCACGAATTTGTCGTATTCCTTTCCACTCCTCGGATCGCGGTAGACCCTGAAGCCCGGCTCCAAGGAAATGCCGAGGACATTTCGGCGAACGAGCTGCTCGTTCGGGCTGGAGTGGAAGCGATAGCCGATGACCATGACCTTTTTCGCGGGATCGCGGTCATCGATCTTGAGCGCGAGGCTCTTGGTGCTCCCGCCCGGGTAGACGTGGATTTCGAGGTTTCCTTCCCACTCGATGACATTGACCTTCTTGCCGGAGCGGCCGCGGCCGTCCAGGCGATCATAATCGTCATCGAAACCGGCGGCAAAGCCGCCGGGCCCAGTGCCCAGGGTGATGAGGGAGGCCAGAGCCAGCGAAAGCAGTGTCGACGCGCGCATGGATTTTCTCCTGTCCTAATCTTTTCGGCTGGGGACGGCTCAGGCGAGAGTGTGTCATTTCTTGAAAATGCAGAGATTTCGGCGTTTCGGTGCGTCTTTCGGGACACATCTGGCGGGGCTGGTGAAGCTCTGCGATCCTGAAAGGGTTGAAATCTGCGGCACGTCGGCGATCGAATCCTGGAAGGAGCTCGACGTGCGTTTCGTTTTACCGAAAACCCTTGGTACCACCCTGGCTCTCTCTTCGGTCGTGCTTGCGGCCGAGGCTCATGCGGCGGGAATTTACCGCGTGACGGAATACTCGCTCGGCGGTGCCGTGGGCGGACCGGACGAGATGCAGGATCAATGGACCAACAAAGGTTACACGTCGACGGGCCAGAACCTGACGCCCGGAGTAGTGGCCGTGGACGAGAGCGCGGGATTTCCGCTCGGCACGATCTTCAAGGATCCGGACACAGGGTACTGCTACATTGCAGCCGACCGGCACGGAAACGGAAATCCCCGGGTGATCGACGTCTACCGGCCCCCGTCGCAATACGGATCGACGCCCGGATTCATGTCGCTCGATGTCTGGAAGCAGGGCGCGGGACGCTCCAGCGTCGGCGCCACTCCGGAAGCGATCCGCGCGCAGCTCGAGGAATGCGGAGAGGTTCCCGAAGGAGAGTCCGCCAAGGACTGGCTGGCGGGAAAATCCTCGGGCAACGGCAATTATATCGCCCATGACGAGAAGGCCCGCGGGGGAAAGTCGAAGGATGCTTGCCGGCAGTCCGCGACGATGGACTCCAAAGCCGAGTGCGATCCGACCCATGAAAAAGTGGCGATTTCCAAAGTAGTGGAGAAGGTCGTGAGCGATGTGGGTACCCGGTCGGTCGAAGCGAAGGGAAGGCAGGAGGCTGCCGCAGCCCTGGCCGAAGGCCCTCAGAACATGAAGGAGCCTTACTCGGCCGCACTGCGCGCCGCCGGGCACGGCGAGAATGTGCTCACGACCGCCGGTCAGACTAATCTTCTCGAGTCGATGGGCCAGTTTGAGCGAGCCCGCCTCCATCACCAGATGCGTCGCAAGCTCGCGCGCGAGATCGAGAGAGAGAAGCAGGAGGTCCAGTCGGCAACCGCCGACGAGTCCGACCTGGCGAGCTCCGGCCAGGAGGAGGGCAGCACCTATGCCCTGAAAAGCAGGACGGTTCGAAAGTTCGAGATGAATTCTGCCGGAACGGTCAAGGGCCAGCAGTGCAATGTCCAGACGGATCCCGGGTGCCGGATGGCAAAGATGAAGCGTCGCGACGGCTTCGAGCAGAAAAAGAAGCATGTCTCCGGACTCCTCGACGGACTCAAAAGGGACGTGCAAAAGGAGCAGGACTCCTCCGAGAAGGAGGCCCAGCAGGGGGCTCTCGCCTCGCTTGGTAAAGCCATCCAGCAGCTTCAAGGGGCAGCCCAGGCCAAAAAGCAGAAGCGCGAACTCGCCTCGACGCTGGAGTCGATGCAGGGCGAGCCAAGCACCCCCGAGCAGGAGTAGTCCGCAAATCTTTCCGATCCGAGATCCGCTCTAGACATCGCGGAAAAATCGTTTCAACGTGCGTGGTATGAGAATCGCCTTCACGCACAACCTGAAGACCAGCACTGCCGAGTCCGAAGCGGAGTTCGATACGCCGGAAACAGTGGCGGCGATCCGGAAGTCGCTCGAAAGCCTGGGCCACGAAGTGGAAGCCGTCGAAGTCAGCGGCCCGGCGTCGCGCACGATCGCGCGGCTCGAGGCGCTCTCGCCGCAGATCATCTTCAACACGGCCGAAGGCCACCGCGGCCGCTTCCGCGAAGGATTTTTTCCGGGAATCTTTGAGCAAATCGGCGTTCCGTTCACGGGATCCGACGCCTACGTCTGCACGCTGACCCTCGACAAGGCGCTGACCAAGAAGGTGGTCGAGGAAGCCGGCATCCGCACGCCGCGCTCGCTCTTCATCCGCGAGCTCTCCGAGCTCTCAGGCCAGAAGCTTCGTTTTCCGCTGATCCTGAAGCCGAACTTCGAAGGAAGCTCGAAAGGAATCACCGTCGATTCGATCGTCGAGGACCAGGCAGCACTCGAAAAGCGCGCCTCGATCCTGCTCGCCAACTATTCGAGCGGCGTGCTGGTCGAGGAGTACATCCTCGGCCGCGATATTGCCGTACCGATGATCGAAGGTGTTTCGGACGAAACCGGCGGAGTGCTCTCGCCGATCGAGTATGTCTTTGATGCCGCCATCACCGCGCAGCGCAAGTTCCAGCTCTACGACTACACGCTCAAGAACGATCTTTCGGACCACGTTTCGGTCAAGCTCATGCCGAAGACCGATCCGGTCTACGCGCGCCTGATGCAGCAGTCGAAAATCGTCTTCGAAAAGCTCGGTGTGCGCGATCTTGGCCGCATCGATTACCGCGTCACCGACGACGGCGAAGTTTTTTTCATCGAAGTGAACGCGCTGCCGAGCCTCGAGCCCGGAGCCGGAATTTACCTCGCCGCTGCCGCGGCGGGGCTGACGAAGACCGAACAAGTTTTGGAAAAAGTGCTTCAGTCGACCTGCCGCCGCTACGGCATCGGGTACTCCGGCAACGGAAATCGTCGACAGAAACAGGTGCTTCGCGTCGGATTTGCGTTCAATCAAAAGCGCATCACCCCGACCGAAGACGTCAAGACCGACCAGGAAGCCGAGTTTGATTCGCCGAAAACCCTGGAGGCGATTCGCGAAGCGATTCGCTCCTACGGCCACACGGTGATTGATCTCGAAGCGACTCCGGATCTTCCGTCGCGAATCCACCCGGAAGACGTCGACATTGTGTTCAACATTGCCGAGGGAATGCGCGGCAGAAATCGCGAATCGCAGGTGCCGGCGCTGCTGGAGCTCCTCGACATTCCGTACACAGGTTCAGATGCCGCGACGCTGGCTCTGGCTTTGGACAAGGGCCTTGCCAAGCGCATCGTCGCCCAGGCCGGCGTTCCGACTCCCGCCTTTCAGCTCATGCACACGGGCAAGGAGCGCCTGAACAAGGACATCCATTTTCCGGCAATCATCAAGCCCGTAGCCGAAGGCAGCTCCAAGGGAGTGATCGGAACAAGTGTGGCGAACTCGGAGGCCGAGCTTCGCGAAAAGGCCGCCTTCATCATCGAGCGGTACCGACAGCCTGCCCTCGTGGAGGAGTTCCTGCCGGGACGCGAATTCACGGTGGCGCTTCTCGGCGAGCGTCGTGCTCGCGTGCTGCCGCCGATGGAAATCGTGTTCACGCAGCCGGACAAGGATCCGAACCCCGTCTACTCGTACCAGCACAAGCTCAATTCGAACGACGAGGTTCGCTACGATCGTCCGGCACAGATCGAGCCACGCCTGAAGGAAACGATCGAGCGCATCTCGCGCAAGGTGTTCACGGCCCTCGGTTGCCGCGACCTTGCGCGCATCGACCTGCGCATCGATGCCCGAGGACAGGTCAACTTCATCGAGTGCAATCCGCTTCCGGGCCTGACGCCGGGCTGGTCCGACCTGTGCCTGATTGCCGAGAGTGCCGGCATCGGTTACCGTGAGCTGATCGGCGAGATCATGGCCCCGGCTATTCGCCGCTATAAGGAAAAGAAGAACCTCGAGCTGAAGGCCTGAGATGAGTCCACAGATCAAGAAAACACCCCGATGCCGGGCGCGAGACCTGGGCATCCAGATCGGCTTTTATGAACCCGGCCCCCTGAACGCCATCACGGACGTCGAAGGCGTTCGTGTCGGCCATTCCACGATCATTCGCGGCAGCGGCTCGCGCGGCAGCAAGACGATTGCCCGCACGGGCGTGACGGCGATCGTTCCGGCCAATGGCGATGTCTTCATGAATAGCGTCATGGGCGGCGCGTTTGTCCTGAATGGCGCGGGCGAACTTGCGGGACTGACCCAGATCAATGAGTGGGGGCTGATCGAAACCCCGATCCTGCTCACGAACACCCTGGCCGTCGGTGCGTGCGGCGAAGGCGTCGTGCAGTACATGACCGAAAAGCATCCCGAGATCGGTAATATCCACGACGTGGTGATTCCGGTCGTGGGCGAGTGCGACGACTCGTGGCTGAACGAAATCATCGGCCGCCACGTCAAGCCGTCGCACGCCATCGAGGCGATCGAGAAGGCATCGACCGGGCCCGTGGCCGAAGGTTCGGTCGGCGGCGGTACCGGAATGATCACCTGCGATTTCAAGGGCGGAATCGGCACCTCGTCTCGCCGAGTGAAGATCTACGACAACACCTACACGGTGGGCGTGCTCGTGATGAGCAACTTCGGCGTCATGCGAGACCTCCGGATTGATGGCAAGCCCATTGGTCGGGCGATCGAGCCGCAGTTCGAAGGGCGGTCGCGCCGCGAGAAAAATTACGGCAGCATCATCGCGGTGCTCGCCACCGATGCGCCGCTGCTCTCGCACCAGCTGCAGCGCCTGGCCAAGCGCATGGGCCTCGGCGTCGGCCGGGTGGGCTCGATGGCCGCGCACGGCTCGGGCGAGATCATGCTCGCGTTCTCGACGGCCAACCGCGTGCCGCGCGAAAGCATCAAGCCGCTCTATTCGGTGCAGATCCTCAAGGATACGGCGGTCGATCCGCTCTATGGAGCCGCGATCGAGGCCACCGAAGAGGCCATCCTGAACGCGCTCTTTGCCGCCGACACGATGGAAGGCGTTGCCGGCCACACCGCCCACGCCATTCCGATCGACCAGGTGCGCGAGCTCCTGACGCGCTGAGCTACCAAAAGGATACCGTTTTTCAGATCCAGCTATCGAGCTGCTTCTTCAGGTAATCCTGGACGTTGGGATTCTTTTTGTTTCGCACTGCTTCTCTAGCGTCCTGGAGCTGCTGTCGAATGAAACTCTCCGGGGGGGCAAATTTGTTGGTAGGATTCTTCATCCGATAAAGCCGCAGGATCAGCCGCGATTCGACCGCCTGTGGGCTGAGGTTCTCCGGCGCGCCCTTCTTTTGGTCGTAGTCCTTCGCGCGACGGTCTGCTGAATCGAAGTCTTGGACGACTCTCGCCGTCTCAGCATTCACCCACGATTGATCGATCGCCTTGTTTCGTCCGGCGAGCATCTGGTCCCACTTTTTCCTGGCCCCGGATCGATCGGCGTCCGGCAGGGTTCGATCCTGCATGTCGGACTGGATCTTCACGAGAGCGTCCTTTCTGGCCTTGTCGTCTGTTGTGTCGAGCAGATTGAAAGAGCCAGCGCCCCAGGCATCAAAGTGCCGGTGGGCCTCAAAATCCTTGAGTAGGCCCTCTGCCTTGCCGAGCCGGTCCGCATAGGTCTTCTTCTCGGCGAGCTCCTTACTGACGCTCTTGAGAGTGGACACGTTCGCCTGAACGCGCGCGTAATCTTGCCTCAACTTGTCCTGCGCGCGATCATCTTTCTCTTTCGTGATTTGATCATTGATCGAGACCAACTGCTTTTCGGATCGAGCGATCTCGGAGGCAATCTGCCTACTGGCCTCGGTAAGGCCGGCAGCATCGGAGGATTTCAGCTCCTCGCGGGGCTTGATTGCGAGATCTCGAAGCGCCTTCTTTTTTTCCAGCTCCTCAGCGCGTCCGGCGTTCTCGGTGTTCGCGCGATCTCCGGAAGTGATCTGATCCTGCTCAAACACTCGGTCGAGTAGCTGTTGCCGTTCCAGACTTTCCTGGCCCTGTGGTTTCTCTGCAACCTTGATGGATGGTGCTGCCGATGAAGGTTTCATCGGGTCGAGGTTCGGGCTGGGCTTTGCCGCAGGTGTTGCAGTCACACCCAATCGAGTGAGCTCCTGGTCGATCGCCTGAACCAGTTTCTTCCGCCGGTTCGGGTTGCCTCGATCCTCCGCCACACCCAAGAGACGGTCTTTTGCTTTTTGAAGGCGGTCAACTGTCGGCTGATGTTCGGATGAATTCGGATCGACATCCTTGGCAAGTGTCAGAGCTTCTTGGGCCTGATCGACCGGGCGCGGACGCCTCGGGCGGACTGGAGCTTCCGCTGTCGCGGGTGGCGCTGACGGTGCGGCAGCAGGCGCTTCGGCCACCGGTGTCGCGGCAGGCGCGTCCGTGGACGGTGCCGGAGTCTCGGTTCCGCCACTCGCCGGCGCAGTCTCGGAAGCAGGGGGCTTCGAAGCTGATTCCGCGACGGCCTGAGGCGCCGCCTCGGAAGTCGCCGGCGTCACGCCGAGGTACTGAGCAATTGCAGCCTCGCAAAACTTCGGCTCATTCTCGAAAGCCTTCGAGCGGAGCGCGAGTTCAAATGCCAGGCGAGGACAGTAAAGCAAAGTTCGGCTCAGAAGCCCGGGGTCCTCGACCTTGACCTGGCGCGCGAGTGCGGCGACGTCGATCTTCAACTGTTCAAACGGAGGACCGCTTCTGAAGCGCCTGGGAGTGCCGCAAGCCTGCGCGAGTGCCGGAAGATCTCCTTGCTGTAGCATCTGCGGACCGGCTCCTTCTCCAAAAACAGCCGCGAGCGACTGGTCAACGAGGCCTCCTGGTGACCAAGAATTCGAGGTATTCAGAAGATCGCTCGCCTTTGCGCCGAGCCTCGAAGGAACGCCGCTTCCGACGCGATGTTGGGTGGCGTTCATCAGTTGTGCGGCAGCTGATGCAATCGCCTGTTTGTCTTCAGTGGATGCTTCCGAGTACGGCGACAAGAATGCCTGCATTCCCAGGAGGTAATCCTCGATTCGTTCGTCTTCGCAGGCGAGGACAATTTGCGCGGGAGGAAGCGACTGCTGATTTGTAGTGGTCGTGGTGGTCGTCGCGGCGCCTGCTGCCGCCGGCGCCTTGGCCTCGCATGCGGTGCAAGGCTTGCCAGCTGCCGAAGCGGACTCGTTCAGCTCCTGCACCTTCTTGGCCAAAGAGGCATCTTCGGCTGGTGCAGGTTGATATAAACCCTCGGGAGCCGCCTCTCCGACCTTGTCTCGACCAAAGGCCTTCCGAACTCCGCCCACCACTTCGCGGCCTCCATCGACGACTCCGCCCGCTACTCCTCCGATGACCTTTCCCCCGCCTTTGACGACGCCTTTTCCGATCTGGAAAATTCCGCGCCCGACTGCGCCGACGCCTTTACCGATGGCACCACCGACTTTAGCCAGGCCCTTGCCCACATCGCGGATGTGCACAGGCTTGGCCTTGTTTTGATGATGAAGTGGAAAGCTGCTCGACGGCCCGGCGAGTGCTGCTGAGGAAAGAACCAGGGTTGCCGCTATGGCGAGACGGCTGGAAGCCCGCCGAACGCGTGATCGGGCCGCAAAGGATGGCATGTTGGGATGAACGGACATTGTTAGAACCCCCAGTTCTACTGAAGAGTTTCAGTCATGCCACTGCCGCACACAAGATGGGTCGGGTCGGACACGGGGTGCGCCAGTTCTGAGGGGCTTCGGCTAGTCAGAATTTGTTGCCGGGTCGGACCACGGTTTTTCGAGGTACTCGATCACGGATTTGACCCTACCAGCCCGAACGGCTGCCTGAGCCTCAAGCAGGATCTCTCGGATTGCCGTCTCGGAGGGGGCGTAGAGGTTGCCCGGGTTTCGCCGCCGGTAGATTTCCAAGATTCTCTGAGAAATCGGCAGTTTTGGAGTGAGATCGATCGGTGCGTTCACTTGCGCGCCTTCACTCTTTTTATAATAGCCGACAGCGCTATCAGCCTTATCGAAGTCCGCGACAATTTTCTTGGTTTCCGAGTTCAGCCACGATTGCTCCTTCGCCTTCCGTTGTCCGGCGAGCATCTCGTCCCACTTTTTCCTGGCCCCGGATTGATCCGCCTCCGGCAGGGTTCGATCCTGCATATCGGACTGTATCTTCACGAGAGCGTCCTTTTTGGCCTTCTCGTCTGTTGTGTCGAGCAGATTGAAAGAGCCAGCGCCCCAGGCATCAAAGTGCCGGTGGGCCGCAAAATCCTTGAGTAGGCCCTCTGCCTTGCCGAGCCGATCTGCGTAGGTCTTCTTGTCGCCGAGTTCCTTCCGGACGCTCTCGAGCGCGGAAATGCTCGACCGAACGCGCGCGTAATCGGCCCTCAACTTATCCCGCTCGCGATCATTTTTCTCGCTTTTGATCCGATCATTGAGAGGACCCAGCTGCGCTTTGGAGCGAGTGATCTCGGAGCCAATCTGGCGTCCTGCCTCGGAAAGCCCAGCAGCATCGGAGGATCTCACCTCATCGCGGCGCTTGAGCGCCAGATCTCGAAGCGTCTTCTTTTTCTCAAGGTCCGCAGCACGCTCCTGGTTCTCGGTGTTCGCGCGATCGCCCAAGGTGATGGGGTCCTGCTCAAACACCTGATCGAGCAAGTCCTTCTGCGGGTGAGTCGGTGCTTGCGGAGTTGCCTCGGTCTTTGTGGGCTTCGCCGGGCCTTGTGGAGCCCCGCCATTATTGGCGAGGGAGGCAGGCGCGCCACCTTCGGAAGAACCGTCAGCTACCGTTGAAGCTCCCGCATCGCCGGCCCCCGAGCTACCTGCAAGGGCCTGGGCGTCAGCGCCTGCGGTCGGCGGCGAGTTCAGCAGCTTCTCGATTTCTGATTTGCAGGCCGCACCGACCTGTCGCGTCTCGAAATACTCGAGTCCCCCCTTTTTTCCGCCGTAAGTGTGATCGAACTCATTGTAAGCAAGCTCGATATTGAGTCGCGGACAGGCGGCAAGCAGCCTGCCGATGTACTTGATGGTCTCCAACGAGGAACCCGTCGCGGCCGACTTGCCTTGAACGGAAAATTTTCCGCCGGCACTGGAAAGCTTTTTTCCCAACCCCTGAAATCCGGCATGCGTCTGAAGATCCTTCGGCGTTCCGCAAGCGGCAAAGAAGGCCGCATCGTCGACCGGATTCAGCGCAGTGAATGAAGCCGCCTGCTGCCCGAAGACCCGGTTCATGGCCGCAAGGGTGTTCTTCGGGTGGATCACGAACCGATCCGCCGACATCTGCAGCAGCCCGAAATTGGTCTGATGGTTGATGGTGATGCCCCCGCCATTAAGGACCTTGTCGAACACCTCCGGGCGACCTTTGGATTTGAACTTCGTGCCCTGGTAATTCATGTCGGTGATGTTGAGAGTGTTGTAACTGGATTCCTCATCTGCCATGCCCAGAATCTTGGCAGCACGCGCGGCAAGCTGGCCGGGGTTAGCCTGGCGATCTGGGTGATTGCGAAGAAAGACCTCCACCGCCGCAAGCGTCTCCGGGCTATTGACCTGAGGGCACGTCAGCTTTTCGGACGCACTCGATGGCGCCGGCGGGCATCTTGGTGCGTCTGGGCTTTTTGCCGCGCAATCGTGGCAACTCGGATCAACGCAAGCAGCAATGTCTGTTGGCGCGGATATCACCGCCTGCACGGCTGCGCTGTCTTCTGAGGCCCTCTTCGCAGCAGCATTCTTCTTTAATGCCTGCCTGAACTCGGCATGATACCTCTCGACCGCTTGCTGATAAGTCTCACCTTCGCGCTGCGTGACCCGACCTAGTGCCACCGGAGCCATCACATGACTCCACGCAATCACTGCAGGAATCACCAACGATAGGATCTGAAAACGACGGCTCATGACGAGACCCCCACTTCAAGAGGGTAACCGGGCCCATGTTCGGCTCCTAGATGCGTCGAAATCGACACATCTTGAAAGTTTTTTTACCGAACCAGCAGCGACGAGTCGCCGTAGCTCAAGAAGCGATAATCGTTTGCTAAAGCGTGGTCATAGACCTCGCGCCATCGTTCGCCCATCCAGGCTGCCACGAGCAAAATCAGCGAACTTCCGGGCTGGTGGAAGTTCGTCAACAAGATGTCGGCGCTGCGGAAATTGTACCCCGGCACGATCATGAGCGAAGTCGTGGCCACGAGCCGACGAAGCTTGCGGCGCTCGATGTACTCCGCCACGGCCCGAAAGGCCTCGGAGGGGCGAACGCGGTCGTGAACACCCGCCTCGATGAGCGAGTAGGGCGTCCACTGATCGAGGTGCGTCGGCTCGTGCCCCTCGAGCCACAGTGCGCCCATCCAGTACAGTGATTCCAGCGTTCGGAGCGAAGTGGTTCCGACCGCCACCAGCGGCGCACGGTGAGGCTTCGGATCGAGCTGCGAGGCCACTGCTTCGAGAAACTCCGGCGTTACCTCAAAACGCTCGCGGTGCATGGCGTGTCCGGCCACCGTTTCGGCCTCGACGGGCTTGAAGGTACCGGCACCGACATGAAGCGTGAGTCGTGCCGTGCGAACCTGTCGCTCATCGAGTGCAGCCAGTACTTCGGGAGTAAAATGAAGTCCGGCAGTAGGTGCCGCCACCGATCCCGCCGCCTGGGCATACACCGTCTGGTAGCGTTCGAGATCCTCGCGCTGCACTTCGCGCTTCATGTAGGGCGGAAGGGGCAGCTTTCCGGCGTGCTCGAGCACCGAAGCCAGCGATTCGGCTGCCGGCGTCCACTCCAGGGCGACGCGGGCATCGTTTCGCTCTTTGGAAAGAATCCGAGCCCGAATCTTTCCGTCCGCTGTCTGGAGCTCATCGCCCTCGCCGATGCGCTTGCCGCCGATCAGGCAGTTCCATACCGCAGGCGAGCCCTTTTCGAGCGCGAGGGTCGGATTCGGAGTCGGCTCGAGCGGCTCGAGCAGGAAGATCTCCGCCGCTCCACCCGTTGCCTTCACCACCGGAAGCCGAGCCGGCATCACCCGACTGTCGTTCATGACGATCAAGGACTCACGCGGTAGCAGATCCGGCAGTTCAGCAAAGCGATGGTCCGCAATCGTGCGCCGTGGAAGATCCGCGACGAGGAGCTTCGAGGCCGATCGATCGGCCAGCGGATGCTGGGCAATTTTTGCCGCCGGAAGATCGTAAAGAAAGTCTTGAGTCCGAATTGAGGGAGTCCGCATACTGGAGCGAATGTAACCCGTTTCAGGAGTGCATGGAAAAGAGATGTCACCCGCTTCATTCATTCGCGTCGAAGGATTGCACAAGAACTTCGGGGATATTCCGATCCTCCGGGGCGTGGATCTTTCCGTCAGGAAGGGCGAAGCCGTTTTCCTGATCGGCCGTTCGGGCTGCGGCAAGAGCACCCTCCTCAGGTGCCTCAACGGGCTCGAGAGCTTTGAGCTGGGCAAAATTCATGTGGGCAACGTCGACGTGCAGATGTCCGGCGGCCAGCCGCTGAGCGAGCGCCAGATTCGAGGGCTCCGCAACCAGTTCGGAATGGTCTTCCAGAGCTTCAATCTCTTTCCGCATCTGAATGTGCTCGATAATGCCATCAAGGCACCCATGGTCGTCAAAAAACTCAGCCGTGCGGATGCCGAGGCCATTGCCGTTCCGCTCCTCGAAAAAGTGGGACTCAAGAGCCAGCTCTTCAAGTATCCGTCGCAGATTTCTGGAGGCCAGCAGCAGCGCGCTGCGATCGCGCGTGCGCTCGCCATGAATCCGAAGGTCATGCTCTATGACGAGCCGACTTCTGCGCTCGACCCGTTCCTGGTGGACGAGGTCTTTCAGGTCATGCGCCAGCTGGCCGACGAAGGCATGACCCAGATCGTGGTCACGCATGAGCATCGCTTTGCCCGCGAGGCAGCAGACCAGGTCATCTTCATGGAAGATGGCCTCGTGGTCGAGGCAGGTACCGCCGAGGAAATCTTTCATTCTCCCAAGGACGATCGCACCCGGATTTTTCTGAGGAAGTACGCATGAAACCCTCGGTGATCGGACTTTTGGGCCTCCTTGTTCACGCCGTGGTCTCGCTCTCCGCCGGACCTGCGTCCGCTGCTCCGTCGACCCTCCGCTGGGCTGCGGATGCCGAGGGTGGTGCACCTTACGTTTTTCGTGATCCCCGCAATCCGTCCAGAATGATCGGCTTTGAAGTCGATCTGATGGAGGAGGTGGCCAAGCGCCTCGGACTTCGGGCCGAGTTTGTCCAGAACCAATGGGATTCCTTGATTCCCGGGTTGCAGCGCGGTGACTACGATGTTGCCGTCAATGGAATCGAAATCACCGAAGACCGGAAACGCGAGGTCCGCTTTTCTGATCCGTACTTTGTCACCTATGAGCAGCTGACAGTTCGGAAGGAAACGCAGGACATCCAGAGTCTCGACGACGCGAAGGGCAGGATCGCCGGAACGCTGAAGTACTCGCTTGCCGAGCGCATGCTCAAGGCCCACGGCGGCATCGAAGTGCGCGGCTATGACAGCCAGACCACGATCTACGAAGACCTCTCGAATGGACGCCTCGACTTCGTGCTCCTCGATCATCCGGTCGCCGTCTACTACGGCAACCCTGACCCGGGCCTGAAGAGCGTCGGGCGGCCGATCGGCGATATGTCCTACGGCATTGCGGTTCCGCTTCAGAACGCCGAACTCCAGCAGAAGATCAACCAGGTGCTGGCCTCCATGAAGCGCGAAGGAAAGCTTCGCGAGATCTACGATCGCTGGGGAATCTGGAACTCGCGGATGGCCGATGCCTTCCAGGATCACTCGCCTTCCAAGCCGGCAACCGAGCTCAACGAGTACCTTGCCGCGATGGGAAAAACCCAGACCTGGCAGCAGCAGGCCGCCCAGTACTGGTCGTATGTTCCGCTGCTGGCTCGCGGAGCCGTGACGACGCTCCAGCTTTCCGCCGTCGGGATGCTTCTGGCGGTTGCCATCGGACTCGTCCTCGCGCTGGTTCGGCTTTATGTCGGAGGATTTCCAGGCTTCATCGCGCTGGCCTACACCGAGGCCATTCGGGGCACGCCACTCCTCATTCAGCTCTTCTTCATTTTCTACGGGCTTCCGAATATCGGCATCAAGCTCTCGCCTTTTGTCGCGGCCGTGATCGGACTCGGCATGAACTACGGCGCCTATGAGGCCGAAGTGTATCGTGCGGGATTTCTCTCCGTGCCGCGGAGCCAGCTCGACGCGGCCCTTTCTCTGGGAATGAATCGCTGGCAGGCCCTCTGCCATGTGATCCTGCCGCAGGCCACCCGCGTGGCGCTGCCACCGATGACCAATGACTTCATTTCGCTGCTCAAGGATTCGTCGCTCGTATCGGTGATCACGATGGTCGAGCTGACCAAGGTCTATGGGCAGCTTGCGTCGACGTATTACGACTACCTCGGAATCGGCATCCTGACCGCAGCGATGTACTTCGTGATCGGACTTCCGTTCGTACGACTCTCACGCGCCCTCGAGAAAAAATTCACTCGGGGTCGCCCGCACGTCTGAGCGTGGAGTCCGGAGCGATCAGGGCGAGAGCCGCACTCGCTTCCAGGCGCCGGGCTTGCCGCGCACCGGAACCCTCCGGGTGTATTCAAAACGGTCATGGAGCCGGAACTCGCCATCGATCCAGAATTCCATGCGCTCCGGAACGAGCAGGAAGCCTCCCCAATGTTCCGGAAGATCGACTTCGCGCCCTTCAAAGAGCATCTCGTAATGTCGGAGTCGTCCAAGGAGCGCCTCGCGGCTCGGAATCACCGAGCTTTGTTTCGAGGCCCAGGCGCCGAGCTGGCTCGTTCGGGGCCGACTGTGGAAGTACCTCTCGGCCTCAGGGCGGGGCATGGCGTGGATCCGACCTTCGACTCGCACCTGACGGTCCAGCTGCTTCCAGTGAAAGGCGAGTGCTGCACGCGGATTGGAGATCAGCTCTCGTGCCTTGCGGCTTTCGAGATTGGTGAAGATTCGGAAGGCGCCCTTCGAGAGCCCTTTGTAGAGGACCACGCGTGCCGATGGCACTCCGCTCTTCGTGCAGGTGGCCAGCGTCATGGCATCAGGATGTTTTTCTCCGGACTTCACGGCGAGAGCAAACCAGTTCTCGAACTCAGCCAGGGGATTACGCTTCAAGTCGGTGATGTCCATGGCGCACTCTTAACAAGAAAGGACTCTTGGCTCCATCGCGACTTTCCGGCTAAAAGATCGCCATGGCACTCATGTACTCGCAGGTTCCGACGGAGAAGGAATTGGGCTCGCTGGCGCCCGGATTTTCGCTGAAAGGAGTCGACGGCAAGGTCCACTCGCTGGCGGACTATTCGAGCTCCCGGGCGCTGGTGGTCATCTTCATGTGCAACCACTGCCCGTACGTCATTGCGGTCCAGGAGCGCATCAACCAGCTGGCAAAAGAGTTCGGACCTCGGGGAGTGTCGGTTGTTGGAATCAATTCGAACGACACGAGCCGGTACCCCGCCGACAGCTTCGAGGCCATGCAGGCCCGCGCCGCCGAGCAGGGGTATGCGTTTGATTACCTGATCGATGAGACGCAAGAGGTGGCCCGGGCCTACGGCGCGGTGTGCACGCCGGACCCGTTCGTGTTCTCCAACGACGGCGGCAAATTCGTGCTCCGCTACCACGGGCGCATCGATGACAACTGGAAGGAGCCGGCGCAGGTGTCGCGGCGCGAGCTCGCCGAGGCCCTCGAGTCGATCCTTGCCGGTAGCCGGCCCTCGGCCGATCAGGTGCCCACGATGGGCTGCAGCATCAAATGGCGGTGATGTCCGACTCTTCCGAGGTCACTCGCGCGAACGAGTGGGTGTCGATGTAGTCGCAGATCTTTTTCGAGAAGGTCGTGATGCTGGCCTCGCGCCAGTGATTCGGAATCACTGCCGCGAAGCCGATCACGCATTGTTCGGGATCTTCCAGCGCATCGATCTCCAGCGCACTCACGTTGAACTGCTTCCGTACGTCCTCGCAAAGCTCGGCAAGCTGCCGGCGTTTCTTTGCAATGTCCGTATTGTTGAAGAAATCCATCGTGATTCGGGTGGCGGCGATTCGCATGAGGCGAGTTTATCCGGCTCAACCGGTCGCATCAATCTCGGGCGCCTTGACCAGGACATCGAGCGTGGCGCTCTGGCTCTGCCGGCCCTTGCTGTTGATGGCCACGATCGACGCATCATACTTCATGGTCTTGCCGCTGACGGCCAGCCGCTTGATCTGCTCCGGCGTCAGGGTCGCCCGCCAGGTGGTTCCTGCCACCCGCTCCATCGGAATCATGATCGGGGCATTGTTGAACATGATTCGAACGCTATCGACTTCTGCGGTCATGTCCTTCACTTCGGCCAGGATGGTGGGCGTCTGGATCGGGCGCAGCGTGCGGGTGACTTCGAAGGTGCCGGGTTCGGTGCGGGCATTCAGGACGGTCGGTCCGGTCTGCGACAGCTCCTCGCCTCCGGTGCTCCGCCTGAAGGGCGAGCTCGAGCAGCCGGCGGCAAGGACGGCAGCCAGGGTGAGGAAAGAAGTCACGAAAATGGCGTTTTTGGTGGGGCGCATGGAAATTCTCCTTGATCGAGCATTGTTGCAGACCCGGGGCCAGTTATACTGGGATGACCGGGAAGAGGGATCATGTCAGCAAGCAGCCTGAAACAGCATCGAAGCAGGATGTACGTGGCGCTCACGCTCGCGTACCTGCTTTTTCCGATCACGTTTCTTCCGGTGCTGGCCTTCCTGCTGGATGTACCGCTCGCGCAGGTGGCGCGCATCGCGCTCCAGCCCGCGTTTCTCGGAGTCTCCTTCATCGCCGTCATCACCGGATATGCCCTTCACGAAATGAAGCGCTGGGGCTGGTACCTGTTGCAGCTGACCCAGGTCCTCGTCGTGCTCCTGGCGGGGTCGCTTTCCTATGGCCATAGCCAGAGCCATTACCCGGTGTTTGCCTTCCTCGTTCTCGTTTTCATGGTCTGGTTCGCCCACAATTGGATCTCGCGCGAAGTGCGCGTGCCGTACTTCATGCCGCAGATTCCGTGGTGGGAGAGCAATCCGAAGTTCAAGACCCAGATACCCGCGCAGGTCATCCGACAGGGGGGCAAGACGCTCGAAGCGGACATCCTGGACCTCTCGCTCGCGGGATGCTTCATCAAGTGCAAGCCCGAGTTCGTGGAGAATGAGCTCATTGAGATCCGATGCCAGCTCTTCGAGCGCGACTGGAGGTGCAGGGGAGTGGTGGTGTGGAACACCTTCGGGGCGGTCACCCATCCTCGAGGCATCGGAGTGAAGTTCGGCGCTATGGACCGGGGAACCCGTCGCGTGCTGAAGGCTTCGACGATCAAGCTTTCTCGCATCAGCAAGCTGAACCGAACGGGCAGGTACTGGCTGAGCACGGAAGAGTACAACAACTTGCTGGCAAAGCTGCGGGCGCCGCTTCCTCGCGGGGATGCCTGATGTCCGGACCCGCGTTCGACGCCAGGGCCGCGATGGAGTCCGCGCTCGAGCTGGCTCGTGAGGCTGCACTTCTGGATGAGGTTCCGGTCGGCGCAGTCGTCGTGGAGCTGGAGACCGGGCGGATCGTGGGCCGAGGAATGAACCGGCGCGAGACCCGGCATGATCCTGCGGGACATGCTGAAATCGAGGCGCTTCAGGATGCTGCCCGGAATCTTCAGAGCTGGCGACTGGTGGGCTGTGCCCTCGTGGTGACGCTCGAGCCCTGTCCGATGTGCCTGGCGGCGGCACAGCAGGGACGCATTGAACGACTGATCTATTCGGCGGAGGATCCGAAGGGGGGCGCGCTCTCGCTCGGTTATCGCCTCCACGAAGACGTGCGGATGAACCATCGCTTCGGCGTCGAGCGCCTCGAACTCACGGCGTGCTCGGAGCTGCTCCGTCAATTCTTCCGAAAAAAGCGGCAAAAGCCGCTTTGACAATCATCAAGAATACGACCCGAAACTGTTTCGGGTTGAGGCTGGTCCTCGTCACGGTGCTAAAGCATCGGGCTCGAAAGGAAACCAGCGATGCAACGACTTCAAAACTTCAAGCCCCTCTTTCTTTCACTGCTTGCGGCGGTGGCACTCACCGCCTGCGAAGGCGTTTCCGAGACCTCCTCGGCATCCGACGCCAGCCAGGTCGCCACGTCCTCCGAGGATTCGCCGAGTTCCGGTACTTCCTGCGCCTCGAGCGATCTCTGCCTGGCCCTCAAGATGGTGGCCTACTCGGACGGCAATGCTCCGGTGATCGACTCACGAACGGCAGAGGACATCGTCTCGCGGATCAATGGCGTCTGGTCTCAGTGTGGAATCGGTTTCCGTCTCGAGGATTTCCAGGCAGTGGAGCCCAAGAACGTCGGCCTGTCGGAGATTCCGCAGAACATGTCGGAGCTTCCGCAGATTCGAGGAGCACTGCAGTCCTCCAACCAGCTGCTGGTGGTCATGACCGAAGGCTGGGGATCCGCCGGCAACATCAACGACAGTGGCGCGGACGCCTGGACGACGCTTCCCGGTTATCCTCCCTACGGCGCGGTCATCGACGAACCCGTGGCCCGTAACGCAAACATCATTGCGCACGAGCTGGGGCACTACCTCGACCTGCTGCACATCCAGAATCGGGGCAACCTCCTGAGTCCTGTCGTCGGCGCATCGAGCCGCGGCCTGACCTCAGGCCAGTGCTCCAAGGCTCGCGCGACGGCCCAGGCGGTTTTCGCGCCGATGCTGCGGTCCTGAGAAACTATTTGGGTCGATCGGCGCTTCGTGTAGACTTTGGGGCCATATGGCACTCAAACTTCACTTCGCCAGTCTGTCGCTCGGAGCGTCGGTCGATCAGCAGACCGGAAGCCTTTCGGTTTTCGATCTCGTCGAAGAAATCCGGGCGCCCCAGCTTCCAGTGCACCTGCAGTCGCTCGTGATCTCGCTTTCGCTCGAGAAGACGACTGCTGAACAGGTCAACGGAAAGGTCTTCATCCACCTGCTGACTCCCGACGGAAAGCAGAACCTGCTCGGCCAGGGCGAACTCAATGTTCCTACCGAGCAAAAGCGCATGAAGGCCGTCTTTCGGTTCGGCGGATTTCCGGTTTATCACTTTGGAGCACACCGCTTCGTGGTCTCGTGGGTGAATGCCGCCGGTGTCAAGCAGGGCGAGGCCATCCTGGATTTCGAAGCCATCCAGGTCACGCAGGTGGCGCAGGGCGTAGGTCCGACTCCTGGCGACAAGCCGCCTCTCGCGCACTGACATGGCGAGAGCCCATTCGATCCGGGATACCCTTCGCGCCCTCCGACAGCGGAAGATGCTTTTCCTCCTTCTGCTGGGAATGTCCTCCGGGCTTCCGTTTGCACTGACGCTCGGAACCCTCCAGGCGTGGATGAAAGATCTGTCGATCGACCTGAAGACGATCGGGCTCTTCGCGTTCCTGCGCCTTCCGTTCTCGATCAAGTTCCTGTGGTCGCCGCTGATGGATCGGTACGCTTTGCCGCTGCTGGATCGCCGGCGCGGCTGGACGCTGCTCATGCAGCTGCTCGTTGCGGCGTCTGTGGCCGCCATGGCGTGGACCGACCCGACCACGCAGATCCAGCGCCTGCTCGTCCTGACGCTGCTCGTGAATCTCTTTTCGGCTAGCCAGGACATCGTGCTGGATGCCTACCGCCGAGAGGTGCTCGATGATCACGAGCTCGGACTCGGTGTCGGCATCTTCGTCAATGGCTACATCATCGCATTTCGGTACATCTCGGGAGCGCTGGCGCTGCTCCTGCCGGGCTGGCTCGGCTGGAGCTGGGGCCAAGTGTACCTCGCGATGGCGGGGCTCATGGCCGCATTCGCCGTAGCGACGATTTTTGCTCCTCGACTGGAGCGGGTTTCTGCCGCACAGGCGCCGCAGACCCTGGGCGAAGCCTTTGTCGGACCCCTTCGCGAATATTTTTCCAGGCCCGAGGCGTTCACCGTCCTGGCGTTCATCATCCTGTACAAGGTCGGTGACGCCATGGCGAGCACCATGACCCTTCCGTTCATCCTGGAGTCCGGCTTCAGCCGCGAAGAGTACGTGGCCATCGTCAAGCTCTGGGGCCCGATGGCCACCTTTGCCGGAGCGCTGATCGGCGGGCATTACGTGCTGAAGCTCGGCATTCGGCAGTCGCTTTGGGGAATGGGCATCCTGCAGGCCCTCTCCACCGCTCTTTTCATGGCCATCCACTGGACCGGAAAGAATAACTGGGTCCTGGCCGGAGTCGTCGGATTTGAAAATCTCACGGCACAAATGGGAACGGCCGCTTATGCCGCCTACATGGGATCCATCACCAACGTTCGTTTTACGGCAACGCAATACGCGCTGCTATCGAGCCTCATGGCCGTACCTGGAGTCATCTTCGCCTCGCGGACGGGTGGACTTGCCGGGGGAATGGGCTGGCCGGGATTTTTCCTGTTCTGCGCCGTGCTCGCGATTCCCGGAATGCTCCTGATTCCGCTGCTCGAAGCATCGGCTCGAGTCAGCGGCTGGCGTGACTGGGTTCGCCGAGGCGTGATCACGGCAACCGTGCTTGCAGGAGCCTATACGCTGGTTGCCAGCGCGGGCGACATTCTGGGCCTGTTTTTCAAGGCCTGAGGTGCTCAAATCGGGGCGGGTTGCGGCACTCCCTGGATGGCGAGCGCGCGGTCAAAATGGCGAAAGCTGGAATTGCTATCATCGAGCAGCCTGCGATCCGGACACAGGATCGGCTCGTTCGGAAACTCCTCGAGCTCGCCCTTGAGAAGCTCGGGCCGGCACTTTTCCGAAATCTCGCGAAGCACCAGATCGAACTGTCGGCGGTCGCGATCATCCGTGAGCTCCAGCTCCGCGATGCCCTCCGGAATGTATCGATAAAACGACGGAACCTCGGATGCCCAAAGAATGGGGGGCGAGTACATGGCCTTCAGCTCGGGCTGAGAATGTCCGCGCTTTCGATGCGCGACGCTGGTGTTCAGGTCGACGATTTCTCCCGAGGTCGTGGCCGCCCAGAAATGAAAGCTCTGGCCCCAGCATCCTGCCCAGATGGCCTGCTGGTTTTCGAGGATCTCGACCCACGCCGCAGGTCCGTAGAAAACCTGTGCCGGGATGCCGTGGTTCTTGAGGGCCTCGACCGCAGCTGCCGCCACCAGGAGCGGAACTTCGGAGCGGTCTCCGGAAACCCGGTCGACGACTTTCGTGACGATTCGAGAAACGTTCGCAATGACGGGCAGGGGAGTACTCATGACAGAAGCTCCATCCCGCGTCGGATCATCTTCTCGACCTCGAGATTCGCCTTTGCGATCTCGGCAAGCTTCGAGAGGACTTGCCCGCGCCAGGGAGCCTGCAATTTCCAGGACTGATCGAGCTCCAGGAGCTCCATGCGCAGGAGCCAGTCCTGGGGATAACGGGCTGCAAAGGAGGCATGAATCGTGGTGAGCTGCTGCAGGCTTTCGGCTCTCGGGCCACGCTCGCGCACCTTTCGCACCTGGGCGTAGAGCTCATTCAGCGCGAGATTGTCGTCGGTGAGGTTCGTCTTCTGGAACCCGAGCCGCTTCGGAAAATCCTCGGTGGCCATGAGGTAGCGGCCACGATCCGGTGCTCCGCCATAAACCGAAGTGACCGTCATTCCGCAGGCCATGTCGAAAACGCCCCATTCGGGCTGGAACAGGACGCGGTCTCCCTGGGTGACGGTGCAGTCCTTCCAGGTGATGATGACCAGTGCTCCCGCACGACGAGTCGTGCTGGTGATCGTGCCGCGGACGCGCACATTGGAATCGAACTGGAGCTCGGTGACTCCGCTGAGCTCGGCATCGGTCAACGACGCAGGCGAGCGAAGCGATCCCTTCCACACGACCTGTCCGACTGGGGTGCCGAAGCCGTGCAGGTGGTGACGAGCGCCCTGGTTCTCGATCTCAATGTCACCAAAGGCCAGCTGCGAGGGGCCTTCGAAACGCAGGTATCCCGGTTTTCCGAGCGAGTCGGTCAGGACTTCGATGAGCTTTCCGCCAATCTGGACACCCGAATCCAGCTCCGTCGTCGTGACCGCGCGAGCCTCGAGCGCCTTGTGGAGTGCGTCCATGCCCCCGATGCGGAAGGCCATGGTCGCCGCAAACTGTTCGAGCACCTGCGAGAGTGTCCTAAAATTGGGCGTCACGAAAAGCTGCGGCTGCGGACGGGTGATGTCGTACGGCACGTCCACGCAGCCGACCGTCAGCGGAATTTTTCGGACGTTCGGACCCAGGCAGTTGTAGCTCTCACCCACGGAGGAGAGGAGCCCTGCTCCGTAAATTTTCGGAGACTCCAGAGATCCGACGAGACCGTATTCCACGGTCCACCAGTTCATCCTCGCCAGAAGAGTGGCCTCGCTGAGCAGGGTCTGCGACGCGACGGCCTCGTCGAGGTGTTTCTGTGCCTCGGCAATCTTCGCGTTAGTGGAATTGGGGTCTTCCTTCACCTCCGAGAGAGTCCGGATGGCTCGGTAGACTGCCATGTCCTGCTCCGAGAAGATGGCCTTGCGCGAGACCTCGCCGTACTGGCGAAGGTAAGCAGCGTACTCCGGATCGGCAATGATCGGGGCATGTCCGGCCGCCTCGTGGACGATGTCCGGCGCCGGGGTGTAGGCCAGGTTCTCGAGCTTGCGCATGTCGCAGGCGATGGGCAGGACGCCGAGCGACTGAAATTCCATGAATGCCGCAGGAGGAATGAAGCCGCTGACCGCAACCGCGCGCCAGCCAAACCGACGAAGCCTCTCGTCCATTTCGGAAATCAGCGGAATCCGCTCGCTCGAAATTCCGGTCTCTTCCAGGCCGTCGAGGTACTTCTGGTGGGCGTGCTTGGCGAAAAACGCCTTGGAGATGCGCAGGATGAATCGCCACGAGGCATGATCGATGGCAGTGTACATCGACGGATCCTGCTGGACGACGAAGGGCGCCAGGTGCTCGGGAATGCGTTCAGTAATGGTCCAGTCTCCGCCGTGCATGGGTCGGGACGATAGCGCAAGCCCCCTTGCGTTGCCACAGGCCAGATGGTGAAGTTCCCGCATGGAAACGGAAAAGCGCCCCGCATCGCACCCCGGAAATGAGCCCGAATGGACCGGACCGATTTGGAAGCATCCCTACATGATCTATGTCTGGCTGACGATGGTGCTCTTTGGATTCCTGCTCGTGATGGCCTGGCTCGCCTGGACCAACGACTGGATTCCGCACCGATGATTTCAGGTTGTCCGGTATTCCGGCCACAAGATTTCTTAAAGATTTAAATCTCCAAATATATCAGCGCCTTGAGCCAGATAAAAACACTCGATCTTTCTCGTTGTAGCCCGATAAAATGAGAGACATGTCGGAAGCAAGGCAACACGCACCTTGGATGGATCTGCTGCTGTCCGGTTATTCGGGAGCGGCTCTTCTGTGCAGCTCTCGTGGCGAGCTTCTGGGCGCCACGCCTGCGCTGCTTCGAACACTCGGGCTGAACCAGGCACAGTTCGAAGAAAAGCGGTTCGGAGAACTCTCCGCCTTTCTTCGTTTTGCGTTCGACCCGAACTCGGCCGCCAAGATCACTGCACTGGCATCGGGAGTCGGCTGCGAGGAGTCGCTCAAGACCACGCAAGCGTTTCAGGGGCATGGCCAGGCGTTGATCTGGTCCTGCCGCTGCTTCGAGATTCCTGCAGTGGGAGACTTTCGTCTGGTCACGGTGCATGAAGAGGGCGTCACGCAATCGAACCAACTGGAGAAGCTCGAGTCCGAGCGCGCGCTGATGAATCAGGTGCTCCAGCAGCTGCCCTTCGGAATCATCGTGGCCGAGGCCCCATCCGGCCGCTTCATGATGCGCAACCAGGCGCTCACCCGGTTTTCTGAGGGAATGTATCCGAATCCGGAGAGCTCGGCCGATTGGCAGCAGTACGGCGTCTTTCATGAAAACGGCGAGAAATATCGACCCGAAGAGTTTCCGATGACCCGGAGCTTTAAAACCGGTGAGCTGATCGAGGGCGAGCTGATGGAAGTTCGCCTGGTCACGGGCAAGGTTCGCCACGTTTCGGTGTACACGAGCCCCATCCACAACGAGCAGGGGGCCACCGTGGCGGGCGTCGCCGCGATTCTTGATGTCAGCGAACAGGTCCGCACTCGTCGAGGAGTCGAGTTCCTCGGCCAGGTCAGCAAGGCGCTTTCCACGGTCAAGTCGCACGAGGAGCTTCTGGAGAGGATCACCGAGCTGACCACTGCCCAGTTCAAGGGCTGGTGCATTCTTCATGTGCCTGGAAAAGACGGCTGGATGGTGCCTGCCAGCATCGGCCACAGCGATCCGGGCAAGGTCGAGCTCGTCCATCAGTCACAGTCTTTGAACAAGCGTCACGGAGCCCCGGGCACGACCGGACCCGCGCTGGTTTTCGAAACCGGAACTCCGCACTTTTTGCCCCATGTGCAGGAAGAGCAGCTTCGAAAATTTGCCTTCAGTGAAGAGCACCTTGCACTTCTGATGAAGCTCGGGATGCGTGGCGTGATCTGCGTGCCCCTGGACTCACCTTCAGGTCGCCATGGAACGCTCTCGGTCATCTCTTCGACCCGCGCCTTCGAGCAGGACGACCTGATCTTTGTCCAGGAGCTTGCCTCGCGCTTCGCGCTGGCGTGGGACAACATCCAGCTCATGGAGCAGCTCCGTCATGCGGTTCGGCTTCGCGATGAGGTGCTGTCGTTATCCTCGCATGAGGTTCGGACTCCATTGACCTCGTTGAAGCTCCTCATGGAGCTTCTCCTGCAGCTTCTCCGGGATCCGGCGCGTTTTGGACGTTCTTCCGATCGAATCCTCGACATCCTTCGCAACGCCAATATTCAGGTGGACAACACGACGGCCCTGCTCGACCAGCTTCTGGATCTCTCGAGGATGGATTCCGGAAAATTTGAGCTGGTTCGGCAGCCGGTCGACCTGTCGGCCCTCGTGCAGGAGACCTTGGGCAGCCTGCGGCTGCAGTTGGAGCGCGAGGGAGTTCGAGTCGAGTTTTCGTGCGCTGGCCGGGGTGTGGTCCTCGGAGACCCGATTCGGCTGCGCCAGCTCGTGGTCAACCTGCTCACCAACGCCATGAAGTATGGTGGAGGGGCCCCGATCGATGTTCGTGTCGAAGAAAGTAGTTCGTCAGTCCGAACTTTCGTGGTAGATCGCGGCGACGGAGTTCCTGCAGAGGTTCGAAAGAAGATTTTCGACCGATTCGATCGAGGCGGCGCGATTGAGGATGGACGAGGCCACGGCTTGGGCCTGTACATCAGCAAGAGCATCGTCGAGGCGCATGGCGGAAGGATTTGGGTGGAACAGACAGACCCTCGCGGCGCAACCTTCGTGGTTGAATTGCCGAGGTCCTGACCGAATCTTGAAGCAGGCGGCTTGAGCTGCCCCAAAAAAAGCCCAAAAAAGTCCGGTAAACCGCCGTTTTACCTGCTTATTCGTGCGGTATGCTCCGTGAATAGTAGAGGCATTTTCACTCATGCCCGAGTTTTTCTTCGGGCAGGTCTCCAGGGGGAGACGAGAATGGCGCGCGAGAAATCACGGAAGGCCGGACTCCTCAAAAGGGTCGGACTGAAGATCATCAAGGATTTGCACCACAGGAATCAGAGTGTCGACGCACTGGCACTCGAGATCGGAATGGCGCGCTCGACGTTGCGAGAGATCATCGCCGGCAGGAGCAATCCGCGCCTGCTGACGCTCGAGTCGATCGCTTTGGGTCTCGGGTATCACGATCTGTCAGAGTTCTTCGCCGGGCTCTGAGCAGAGCGACGAAACCTGCCGGTAGGCCTGCCCGGCTCGCTGCTGCAGGGGCAGGCGACAGAAACAAAAAAACCCGCCGAAAGGCGGGTTTTTTTATGGCTGGCCAGGTTGGACTCGAACCAACGACCGATCGGTTAACAGCCGATTGCTCTACCGACTGAGCTACTGGCCAACACAGGCTTTCACGATTAACCCCAAAGCCCCGGGCTTGTCCAGAGGCGGCTCATCGGAGTCAGAATTTTGTCTGCTTTTCCGGAGGTCGGGCTCGGATATACTCAGGAAACATGGGAGCAGGCATGAGGCAAAAACGCAGAAATTTTCTGGTGAATCCCCGCTTCCAGCTGAGGATCGCCTTTTTCATCAGCAGCTGGGTCATTGGATTGAGCCTGATGTTTCCGATGCTCCTGAATGAGGCGTTCTCGATCATCACGGAGCTCGTGATCCGTGACCCCCGCGGACCCGAGGTCGCCCAGGTGCTTGCCGCCAAGCAGGACCTGTTTCGCAACCTCTACATCTTCGAGTCCATCTTCGTCGTCGTGGTATTCTTCCTGGGAGTTTTTCTGTCGCACCGGATCGCGGGACCGATCTACAAGCTGGATCAGTATTTTCGCGAGGCGGCCAAAACGGGGCGGCTCAAGCCGATGCTGCGCTTCCGATCCGGCGATCACTTCCTGGAACTTGCCGAAAGCTACAACGCGATGGTAGCTGCAGTTCAGCCGGATTCCGCTGCCGGCACGCAGCCTCGAAAAGGCCCTAAACAGCCCTGAGTTTTTCGTGAAAAAGCTGAAGTACCGTCCCCACCATTTCCTGTGCACGCTCGGCTTTCAGGGAAAGGGATACTCACCCTCCTTCGTCGAAAACTTCCAGGCGATTGCCGACCGGCTTCGAGGACCTGATGGCGACCAGACGCCGATCGAAGTCGTGGGCCGGACCGATTCCATCTGCCAGCCCTGCCCGAATCGGACGGGGGCCACGTGCACCAGCGAGCCCAAAATCCAGGCCCTGGATGCCGCGCATCAGCAGATGCTGGAGCTCCGAGTCGGAGAGGTACTGACATGGGGAGAGGCGCAGCAGCGAATCGCGCAACGGGTGGACGTGGAGAGCTTCCACCGGGCCTGCGCACCCTGTGCATGGAGATCGCTAGGGGTCTGTGAAGCGGCTCTCCGGGAGCTGCGTCGAAGGAAGGGTGTGGAATGAAGCGGATCGTTTCAGCGGCAGTCTCGAGCTTACTCCTCGTCGTCTCAGCCTATGCTGCGGAGCCATCGCGGGAAGTGCGACTGCTGAAGACCGAGGCGGGGTGGAGCAAGGTGCGGGACACCAGCGCTTATTTCGATCATGCCCAGGCGCTTCTGGCCAGGAAGCTCCAGTCCCAGGCGGAGACCGCGCTGTCTCGAAAGCGGTGGGCCGAGGCAATTTCACAAGCCGAAGGTGCCCAGCGGCACTGGGTGAAAATCCAGCAGAGGGTTTCCAGCAGCCCTTGGCTCAAGCGCTTTGCCGAGGAAATGGGCCGTGCCGATCTCCTCATCGGACAGGCACTGGCCGGGCAAAAGCAGGCGGCTCGGGCGCGTGAGGCCTTCGAACGTGGATGGGACCGAGCTCCCTTTTCCATCGCAACGCTCGAGAACGTGTCCTCCTATTTTGCGACGTGCCATAAGGTCGTTCCGAACTTCTGGAAGGATCTGACTGGAAACTCCTGTGCCGGGTGGGCCCGTCGGCTGATCGCAGCATTTCCGAAGCAGTCCGTGGAGCGGCAGGAGATTGGCAAAAAGTGGCCCGAGCTCGTGGATGGGCTTTCAGAGATCCTCCTTCCTGCGGCCGCTCCGAGAATCCATCAGTCCTACAAGGTTTCCGATGACGACGCTGCCGCCTGGGATGCGATCGTTCCGAAGCTCCGCGAGGGCCGCCTCCGTGCCGTGCAGGCGCCGCTTCGCGAATTTCTCGAAATGTTTCCGCGATCCACTCTGCGCCAGAAGGCCCGATACTGGCTGGGCATTTCGCAGCTCGAGGACGGCGAAGTTCCCGAGGACGTGAGGCCACTTTTTGAAAGGGTCGCGCAGGAGAGCCCGCTGAGCTTTTATGGCCTGCTTTCAGCGCGCCAGCTGGGAAAGAATCCCGAAGATTTCCTCTCTTCCGAGGAGCCCGTCGAGAAGCCCGTCGATCTTCGACTGCATCCTTCCGAGCTTCTTGCCCTGCGCAAGGCTGAAGCCCTGCTCCAGGCCGGTGATCCAGCCTTGGCGGAGCTCGCCCAGATGGAACTTCGGGAGATACGCCCCAAGGAGACGCATGAATCCGAGTTTCTGGTTCGACTCGCGAACCTGAATCGCCAGGCGGGATCACATCTGGGCGCCTTTGCCGTGGTGACGGAGCTCATCCAGCGGGGGGCGAAGCAGGCGACGACCCAGTGGGCGGCCCGGATCATTTTTCCGATCGAACGCTGGAAGCTCGTGCTGGAAAATTCCGACTCGCTCCGCATCGATCCTGTCTGGGTGCTTTCGCTCATGAAGCAGGAGTCCGCGTTTGATGTCGGAGCGCTCTCCTCCTCGGGGGCCGTCGGCCTGATGCAGGTCATGCCGGCGACCGCAGTCGATACGGATCCGAAGATCACCCGCGTGGCATTGTCCGAACATGCAGCAAACATCCGTGTCGGAACGACTTACATGGCGCAGATGCTCCAACGTTTTCGGGGCAATATCGCGCTCGCCACTGCCGCCTACAATGCGGGCCCGGTTGCCGTGGAGCGGTGGATGCGGGAATTCGGCATGAAGGACGTCGAGAACGGGCTGTCGCTCGGCATCGTCGAGTTCATCGAGTCGATTCCGTACAAGGAAACCCGCGACTACGTGGGCTCGATCATCCGGAATTACCACTGGTACTCGCGACGCCTTCCGCAGGAAGTGCGGCAGCTGCCGAAGTCGATCGCGGGCCCGCAGCCGCTGCAGTACTTCTGGGTGCGGAACCTGCCGGCCACTTCCGCCTCGGCATCGTCGGAGTCATCGCAGAAGTAAGCTCGAGCCCGCGTTCTTGCGGTCGACCGAAAAAAGACGCCCGCTTCAGACAGCTCCGCTTCGCGGAGAACTCGCGGGCGCACTTTTTCCGGATCACCCGCGCGCACGCGAGCTGATCGATCTCTTGCGCGAGATGCCGCGGAATCAAAACAGGAGCCGGTCCGAGTCTCGCGAGGCAGGATGCCGACAGCGAGAGCACACGACGTGCGTCGAGCGATCGGCTCCTGTTTTGATTCGGTGGCCTGGGACGTGAGGTGATCAGTTCGCGAAGCGGAAGTGCATGATGTCGCCATCGCGCACGACGTACTCTTTGCCCTCGAGGCGCATCGCGCCCGCGTCGCGGACGCCGGCCTCGCTCTTGTGCTTCATCAGATCGTCGTAGTGATACACGTCGGCCTTGATGAATCCCTTTTCGAAATCCGTATGGATGACGCCCGCGCACTGCGGGGCTTTCCAGCCCTTGTGGAACGTCCAGGCGCGCACTTCGACTTCACCGGCCGTGAAATAAGTCTGAAGTCCGAGGAGCGCGTAGCCAGCGCGGATGACGCGATTCAGTCCCGGTTCGTCCATTCCCATTTCCTGGAGGAATGCGACCTTCTCGGATTCTTCGAGCTCGGCGATCTCGGATTCGATCTTGCCGCAGATCTGGACGACCTGGCTGCCTTCCTTCGCGGCATGATCCATCACCTTCTTCACGTACTCGTTCGGCTCGGCCTTGCCGATGTCCTTGTCGTCGACGTTCGTGACGTACATGACCGGCTTTGCCGTGATGAGGTGGAACTCGTGGATGAGCTTCAGCTCGTCATCGGAAAGTTTCAGCGAGCGGACGGTGTTGCCCTTTTCGAGCGCGGCCTTGACCGGCTGGAGGATGCCGAGCTGGGCTGCGGCCTTCTTGTCTCCGGTGCGCGCGGTCTTCTCGATGATGTTGAAGCGCTTATTGACCGTTTCGAGGTCGGCCAGGATCAGTTCGAAGTCGATGACGGAAATGTCGCGGATCGGGTCGACCGAGCCGTCGACGTGGATGACGTTCGGATCCGAGAAGCAGCGGACGACGTGCGCGATGGCGTTCGTCTCGCGAATGTGGCCGAGGAACTGGTTGCCCAGGCCCTCGCCCTTCGAGGCGCCCTTCACCAGGCCGGCAATGTCGACAAAGGTCATGCTTGCGGGCACGAGCTTCTGGGGCGGAATGAACTCCGCAATCCTGGCGAGCCTCGGATCCGGCACCTTCACGATACCCGTGTTCGGGTCGATGGTGCAGAAGGGGTAGTTTGCTGCTTCAGCCTTGGCCGAAGTAAGCGCATTGAAGATGGTCGATTTTCCGACGTTCGGCAGTCCGACAATTCCGCAGCTAAAACCCATGGAGGCTTCCCCTTATTCCTTCTTCGAAACGTTGAACCGATTCATGGCGCGAGTGAGCTCGCCCCGCAAGATCATTTCGACGGCGTCCGACACATCGTCGAGCACCGGATCGAGAAATTTCAGCTCGTCGTCGGTGAATTGTTCCAGAACGTGTTTTTCGGCCGACACGCGCTTGCCGGAGGGCAGGAGCGGCTGCCCGATGCCCATCCGAATCCGGATGTAGCTCGTTTTTCCGGCTCCGAGGCACTCGTCCAGTGACCGCAGGCCGTTGTGGCCGCCCGCGCCTCCGCCGACTTTCACGCGAAAGCTCATCGGAGCAATATCGAGCTCGTCATGGATGACGATGATGTCGGAGGGCTCGACCTTGTAGAACGTGGCGATCGGGGCGACCGACCTTCCGGAAAGGTTCATGAAGGTTTGCGGCTTCACGAGCAGGACCTGCTCGCCGGCAACTCTCGCCGAATAGACTTCGGCCTGGTTTCGCGCCTGCGGGCCATCGGCCTTCCAGCGATCAATGAGGCGATCGACGGCCAGGAACCCGACATTGTGCCGGGTCAGTTCGTATTTGGGACCCGGGTTGCCGAGTCCGACGACCACTTTCATATGAAGAGGCTGCTCACGCTGTCGTAGTTGTGGATGCGATGGATGGCCTCGGCAAACAGGTCGGCCACCGAGACCTGCACGATCTTCGGGCAGTTCCTGGTGTGCTCGTTGGCCTGGATGGTGTCCGTGATCAGCACCTTTTCGATCCGCGAATTCGAGATGCGCTCGATGGCCGGGCCGGAGAGCACGCCGTGTGATGCCGCCGCAATCACGCGGGTGGCCCCATGGTCGAGGACGGCGTGTGCCGCTTCGGTCAGCGTGCCGGCAGTATCGATCATGTCGTCGAGAATCACCGCAACTTTGTCCTTCACGTCCCCGATAATGTTCATCGCCTTGGCGACGTTCGGGCCCGTGCGACGCTTGTCGATCACGGCAACCGAAGCATCGAGGCGTTTGGCATAATGACGGGCGCGTTCGACGCCGCCCGCATCGGGGCTGACCATCACGAGATTGCTCACGCCCTGGGTTTCACGGCGGATGCGCTCGAGCATCACGGGCGATGCAAACAGATTGTCGAACGGAATGTTGAAGAAGCCCTGGATCTGGCCCGCGTGCAGGTCCATCGAAACGACGCGCGTGGCGCCGGCAGTGGCGATCAGGTCAGCAGTCAGCTTGGCGCTGATCGGAGTACGGGGGGCCACCTTGCGATCCTGGCGCGCGTATCCGTAATACGGAATGACCGCCGTGATCTCCTTCGCGCTCGCACGCTTGAGCGCGTCGATCATGATCAGGAGCTCCATCAGGGTTTCGTTCACCGGCCCTGAAGTGCTCTGGATGACGTAGACATCGCGACCACGAACGTTCTCGCCGATTTCGACGAAGACCTCGCCGTCACTGAACCGGCGGACCTCGGCGCGTCCCAGCGTCTTTCCGAGTCGCTTGCAGATCTGTTCGGCGAGCGGGCGATTGGAATTGCCGGAAAGAATGACCCATTCTCTGAGGCGCATGCGTGGACGATCTCCCTAGAAATTTTGCGGGGTTATACATTAAAACCGAGTCTGCGGACAACCGATTTTTGGTGCGCCGCGTAAAAGTGGGGCCGGGCGGCCTGAGGACGATCATGAGCAAGGCGTTTACCAAGGAAGATTCGGGGGTTGAGCAGCCGGACGACGAGCTGGAGGAGGCGAGCCCCATTCCGAAGGGCACCAAGAACTACATGACCCCGGTCGGTGCCGAGCGTTTGCGCTCGGAGCTTAAGCAGCTACTGAACGAGGCTCGCCCCGAAGTGGTTCGAACGGTGTCCTGGGCTGCATCGAACGGCGATCGTTCGGAAAACGGCGACTACATCTACGGAAAAAAGCGCCTCCGCGAAATCGACCGGCGCATCCGGTTTCTCCAGAGGCGGCTCGATAACGCCGAAGTCGTGGATCCTGCCCTGCAAAAGGGCGATCGGGTCCTGTTCGGCGCCCGTGTGACGATCGAAGATGAGCAGGGCGTGCGCAAAACCTATCGAATCGTGGGCATCGACGAAGCCGAGCCTGCGCGGGGTGATGTCAGCTGGATTTCGCCCATTGCCAAGGCGCTGCTGAATTCGCGTGTGGGCGATGTGGTCTCCTTCCGATCTCCGAAAGGCGAAGAGGATCTGGAAATCGTCTCTGTGGTGTATTCATAACTAGACGGAATCACTTTATTTTCAATACTTGACCGTTTCTATACAAGTTGTTAGAAGCTCGGCGTTCATTGGAACGAGGTGCCTTATGCAGCTTACCAGACGCTTTCTTTCGCTCTGTCCGGCCATCGTGCTTGCCGTTTTCATGGTCGTGCAATCCGGCATCGCAGCGGAGACTCCGGCACGGTTCCAGCCGGTCAAGGCCCTCAGCGATCCACGCCTTGCCGAGATCGCCCGGCAGTTCTCGAAAACGAATCGAGCCAGCTCGGCAACGAGCAGCCTCTTTGCCTATTCTCGCGCCCTGAGGATCGACCCCGTCACCCCATGGCCCTGGAGCGTTCGAAAGGATCGCGCCCTGCTGCGCGATGCGATGCGCACCATCCTGACCGGATACGCCAGTCCGGAGCAGCTCGAGGTTTCCGGGCCGATCAGCAAGAATTCCGAATCGACCTTTCGTCGACTCGACTCCATGCTTTTGCCGGTGTGGAGCGAAAAATCGAGAGATTCGTTCGTGCCCCGAGTCGCTTCCATGCTTCGCGATACGGACGACTCCGTCCGCCTCTTTGAAGGCAGCGAGTCCAACAGCTTCGGGCACGGATCCTTCGTGATCATCGTCGACATGGCGAATCGTGAGATTCTTGTTTTGGGAATACAGTACGCAGAGTAAAAATCGCGGCGTGCGCACTCCCAGCAAGTATCATCTGTACGAAAATTCCGTCCAAAGCCCCGAAGCCCACATCGAGCTTCTCGCCCAGATCTGCACCGAGGTGGGCCGCAAGGAGTCGCGTCGGATGCGCGAGGACTTCTGCGGGACCGCGCAGCTTTCCTGCCAGTGGGTGGCTACCCATTCCGACAACACGGCCGTGGGGCTGGATCTCGACCCCGAGCCGCTGGCGTACGGGCTGAAAAACAATGTGGGCGCACTCAAGCCCAACCAGAGGACGCGGGTGAAGCTGCTCCGGAAGAATGTCCTGAGCCGTGGACCTGGAAAGTTCGATCTCGTGGTTGCGGGCAACTTCTCGTTTTTCATCTTCAAGCAGCGTGCAGTCCTGCTCGAGTACTTTCGCAGCGTCCGCGCGAGCCTGGCCAAGGGAGGCGTCTTCACGCTCGAAATGGCGGGAGGACCCGGAATGATTGCTTCGACCCGGGAATATCGAACGATCCCGATTCCTGGAGCCGGCAAGGTCCGGTACACGTGGCACCAGCGCAAGTTCGACCCGATCACGCACGATGCGCTGTACTCGATCCACTTCACGCTTCCGAACGGCAAGAAGCTGAACCACGCCTTCGAATACGACTGGCGTCTCTGGACCATTCCTGAGGTGCGCGACGCACTGATCGAAGCGGGTTTTCGCGACACTGCCGTTTACTGGGAAAAAGAAGACAAGCACGGACGGGGAACCGGCGAGTACGCGCTGGCCGACAAAGGCGACAACTCGCATTCGTGGATTGCCCAAGTCGTCGGAGTCTCCTGATCAGGCAGCCTTGCGAGGCGGCTTTTTCTTGTTCCTCTGGCCCCGCTTCGAGGCTCGGGTCTGCGCGGGACGCGTTTCCGTTCGCGGCATGCGGGCAGGAGGAACCGTTCCGGCGGCGGGTCGCCTGGATTTTTCTTCGGGAACTCCCACTCGCTCGATCATGTATTCCTTGAGCGGCTTTCTTGCCGGTCCGCAGAGCACCTCGCCGTCGAGGCTGAACCTCGAACCGTGGCAGTCGCAGTCCCAGGTTTTTTCGAAAGAGTTGAAGCTCACTTCTCCTCCCAGATGCGTGCAGCGCGCGGAAACCGTGCGGATCTCGCCGTGCTCGTCGCGATGGCTGGCAACACGTTGGCCGTTGATCGTTCCCACACGCGCTTCTCCGGAAGCCAGGGTCGCCGGATCGAACTCCTCTTCTCGCCTTGCCCTCTCGAGCATCGGTTTGCCGACCAGCGACGCCGCAAGGTTCGTCGGATAGACGAGGTTGTGCGAGAGGAACTCGCGAAGATTGCGTGGACCAATGGCCCGGTGGGGGCTGAGCATGCGAGCCAGGTCTTCGGTCCTTCCGATCGCAAGCTCGCTCAGGAGCATGCCGGCAAGCATTCCCTGCGAGATGCCGTTTCCGGAGTATCCTGTGGAATAATGAATGCGCGGTGAACGCAGGCTTGGACCGACGAACGGAAGTCCGTCAACGGACTCAAAGACCTGCCCGGACCACGCACCGGTGATGGCCTCCACTTCGAAACGCGAGCGGACGTAATCCTCGAGCCTCTTCATGGAGTCCTTGCCGTCGTCCTGCGCCCTTCCTGTGCGGTGGTCCTCTCCGCCGACGATCAGCTGTCCGTTGGCCACTCGAAGGTAATGGTAGGGAGATTCCATGTCCCAGAAGAGCCCGTCCATGAGCGGGGCATTTTTGAGGCGAACCGACATCACGTAGGTGCGCTGGGGGCTCACATTGAGATGCCCCATGCTGGGCCTGATCACGGGAGTATGGGTTGCGACAACGCACTGCTCGCAGGAGATCGTGCCGGATTCCGTGGTGATTCTTACGCCTTTCCGGGTCGGGGCGATGTCGATGGCCCGCGTGTGCTCGTGGATCTTGCCTCCTTCGCTCGAGAATGCGGACAGCAGAAGACGAAGCGCGGCGTCCGGATCCACCTGGGCCTGGTTGTCGACGCGAATGGCGTGCGACACGGTAAACGGAAGCGGAACGTGCCTCACGAGCGCGCTGGAGATTTTGAGCTGCTCCATTGCGGCAAGCTCCCGGTTCAGCTCCTCGAGCTGCGTGTCGTTCTCGCAAAAAAGGTATCCAGGCACTCGCGACCATCCGCAGGCGCCGATTCCTCCGAGCTCCTCGACCAGCGAACCCAGGCGATGAATCGCCATGCGGTGCGCCTCGGTGTAGCGCATGGCCTTCTCTGCACCGAAAGTCTTGATCAGATGATGGAAGCGCGAATCGAGAACTTCGGTCAGGTGGGCGGTGCTTCGTGAGGTCTCTCCGTCGCCAATTTCCCGGGCTTCGATCATCGTGACGGACTTGCCCGCAC